>CAZFFD010000102.1:0-7071 GCA_964518035.1 uncultured Methanotrichaceae archaeon
GAAGAACTTCAGATCCATGTACGCATTGAAGGTCGCAGGCCCTAGGAACTCCACCAAGATGTCTATATCGCTATCAGGTCGTGCCTCATCTCTGGCTACTGATCCAAAGATGGCCAGTGACTTAATCCCAAAAGTGGCCAACTCGTTCCTATGTGCGGTTAGTGTTTGAAGGACCTCAGATCTTCTCATAAATCCACTTGGGAATCATTTCTCTATCTTAATATAAAGGGCTTTTGAAGTCCAAAATATCCTTGGCCACCTGGCGATCCACGGCTCTGCTTGCCATCGGCCCAGTCTCGACCAGCCTCGCCTGCCGCCTCCAGTGCAACCTCACGAGTATGCCTCCAGCGTCCTCTGCGCTCCCGGCATCCTCGCCCCCTTTGCGCGGCCTGCTCACCGTAGATGCAGAACACCCGGTCGGCCAGCCCGGCGATCCTCTGCTAGGTGGGGGTCCAAGGCAGGCGCGTAGTGCAGGACCGTGGACTCTCTGGAGGTCTGCAGCCTGCGGGCTCTATGCTACCTGCGCCGCTCCTTCTGGATGGATCCCCAGGCAGTGGTGTTCAACGTCAGGCCCAGCGGGCTGGAGGGGATTACAGTGGTTAGACTACCAAGTTAATTTTGCCCCAGCAGTTTCCTCAGCTCAGCCACATTCGCTTTGATCTGGTCTTCCAGAGCCTCGATCTTGTCCAGAATAACTTCCGGCTTCTCGTACTCCACCTCTTCGTACTCGATCTCTCTGTACTTCGAAATGGACAGGTCGTAGCCGTTCTCTTTGATCTCGCTGTAGGGCACGAAAAAGCACTTGCCCTTCCTGTCCGTGGGGCTCTCCTCGCCCCTCTTTTTGTACCGCTCGATGATATCCGGAATGTCGCCCTTGCCGTCGATGAAGGTTCTCTTGTCGTCCAAAGAGAAACCGTCCTTCTCCATGTTGTAGAACCAGATCCGCTCCGTCCTGCCACCTTTGGTGAAGATCAGAACTGCCGTGGATACACCCGCGTAGGGCCGAAAGACTCCGGAGGGCATGGAGACAATGCCTTCGAGCTGGCACTTTTCCAGCAGGAGCTGCCGCAGCCTCTTGTGGGCCTTGGAGCTTCCGAAGAGCACACCGTCGGGCACAATCACGCCGCACCTGCCGCCATTGGAGAGAAGCTGCATCATCCTTTCCACGAAGAGAAGCTCGGTCTTCTTCGTGCCCAGCGTCAGGCGGTCGTTTATGTCGCTCTCGTCAATGCTGCCTTTGAAGGGCGGATTGGCCAGGACCACGGTGTATTTTTCCCACTCGGTGAAACCCTTGGAGAGTGTGTCCACCTGCCGAATCTTGGGGCCATGGATGCCGTGCAGCATCATGTTCATGAGGGAGATCCTAACCATGGTGGAGTCGAAGTCGAAGCCGTAAAAGGTCTCATTCCATAGCAGGTCCCAGTGCCTCTTTTCTACGATCCGATCGCCTGTCAGATTGTGGAAAGCGTCCTCCTCATCCTGTTCAATTGCATCCGAGCTGGTGTATTTGCGCAATATGTGTTCATAAGCGTTGACCAGGAAGCCCGCCGTACCGCAGGCAGGATCGCAGATGCGATCGCCGATATCGGGATCGACCAGCGCTACTATCATTCTTATTATGTGCCTGGGCGTCCTGAACTGGCCATTCTTGCCCGCGGTCTTAAGCTCGCTCAGCAGGTACTCGTAGATATCTCCTTGCGCGTCTCTGTTCTGGGCGGTTATGTCCAGGTCGTCGATGATTGCCACGGCTTCCTGGAGGAGAGAGGGCTTGGGAATGATGAAGACTGCATCCTTCATCTGCTCTGAAAATAAGGTCTGGTCACCATCATGCAGATCTTTGATGAAGGGAAAAACCACATCCCGGACGTGGCTCAACATCTTCTCCGCACGGTAGTTCTTCCAGTTGGACCAGCGGCAGTCTTCGTGATCCTCGAAGGCTGACTTGAAGGCCAGCCCTTGGGCCTGGGCGCGCTTGCGCTCGGCTGCGTCCATGTCCTCCAGGCGCTTCATGAAGATGAGGTAAGACATCTGCTCGATGGAGGAAAGAGGATTGGAGAGGCCGCCGGCCCAGAACCTATCCCAGAGGGAGTCGATCTTAGATTTCAATTCATGGACAAGCATCCAGGAGAGACCTCCTCATAATTATTAATTATCGTTTTAGATAAATAGTCTAAATAAATCATTTTCTGTCTCCTCAGAGAATTTAGCATATCTTCCATATAGGATCGCATCATGATCCTGAATAATGAAAGCTGAATAAGCAATGGCAAGAGAAAAAGCAAGTAATGCATCGGACTTATTTAGATCCCTAATTGGCGGTTCATATGAGCCAATATGTCTAACGTTTGGATGCTTGTTGGTAAATTCATAGTATTTTTTGAGCGATTCTTTGGCAAGATTGGATGGAAAAATCGTTCCAGATTTATCTAATGCTTTTCCCAACGTGTTTTCCTTAGTTCTCTCATAAAGAAAATGTTCAATTAATTTTATGGAATCCTCAATGCAATAGATTTCCTCGTAAGATGAATCAATTTTATTTATATGATGCTCTAACATCTTAATACAATCAATTCTCGATTGAGACCCCGTGATTTCAGCAAAATGCTTTATATAATTCATCTGAGTCCAAAGCAAACCTTCCAAAGAAAGAGTCAATTTGCAGGGTGGAAATAGTCGATACCTTATATTATATTTTGCTAAAGAATATTTTAGATATTCTACATATTCCTCTGCTAATACCTCATTATTTTCTAAGAGATAATTATAATATCCTTCGAAAATTTTTATCGTATCTTCTTCAGTTGGAGGAATTGGGGCATTATAAAATCCACCTCTTGCACTACTTATATCGTTAGCAGCGCTTTGCAGGTCTGAAAAAATTTTCTTATGATTTTTTAGATCTTCTTTTGTCCGCCCGTCTTCCTTAAAATAATAATCTTCTAAATTAATGAGATAAGTAGTCAGGAGTACGCAATATAGATCGTCTATTGCATTCTTGGATTCTTCTAATTTTGCTGCGATCTCATTGTTGATAATATGCCAATTATGCAATAAAAACATGCTCATAGTACCAAATCTCCTACAAATGCTTTTTGCATAAGAGATGCAAGAAGATCCTCGATTTGTGGATTTGACCGCGCTTGAAGATTTCTTATTTCTTCTACCTGATTGACCTTTTCCGAAAATTGATTCTGGAGTTCGATTTCAGGCAGGGGAAATTTGATTGACCTAAAAGTGCTAAGATTTATTTTTTGCTGTGCTGCTCCTTTTGTGCTCCTGATAACTTGATTTCTAACATAATCTGTCCTGAAAACCCATAGGATGTAAGAAGCATTTGCCATTCTGGGATTCAATGTAAGCTTGATGCAATCCGCAGTAATTATGCCAGGCTGAGAATTCTCGGGATATAAAGCAACGTCACCTGGAGGGTCACCCATTTTTGTCATTAAGATGTCCCCTGGATTTACTCGATGAGATTTCAGTTCCTCTCCCTTTGATTCATCAACAAATCGGATACCATTTTCTCGAAATTTATTCTCCCTTATATTTTTTACAAATATTAAAGGAACACCCTGACTTCTATAATCCTTTGCCATTAGGTCGCTTCCAAAGGGGCCTATTGTTATTGCATTCTTATCATCTGATGCGACATCTGTCGGTGTAACCATCTTCCATCCTTCGATATTTTGCATCGGGTCCCCAAACATTTCTACAAATATGCTAAATGGAAGCTTGCCTGCCAGCTCATCCGCCTCGGCTCGCAGCCTCCTGATCTCCTCGGCTTTGTCGAGGATGGCCACGATCCGGCGCTGGGTTTCGAGAGGCGGAATGGGAATTACTATCCCACGCAGCTTATCGAGATCAATGCCAGCTTGATTCACATATGGTCTTCGAATTTGCGAGAAATATCCATTTGACCATAGATAATAGAAATATTTTGCTAGAAAGTGGGGCTCTAATCCGCTGTCTTTGGCTAATCTCAAGATTGTCATGTGATTTGAAAGCACATATTCATCTGTTTTTTTTCTCCATAAAGCGGTCTTGCCGACCAGTTCATGACTGTTAGTATTGTTAAAAATTATATCATTGTTCTTAACATAATATTTTGTGACGTCATTATCAGTTTCGACGTACTTTACAGAGGTTAAATCTATCTGCCCAGAATTATCTATATTCATAGGGCGCAATTGAGGAATTCCCTTATCGCTTTCATTGTTAGTGCCGCATGGAAAACCGCTTCTCATGCAAAGGAGGTTTTTCCTTTCCAATTCTCCCAATTTGACCTTTGGCCAATTCTCCGGCAACTTCCTCTCCATCCCTCACGCCTCCGCAAACAGCTCTTTCTCCAGCGAGCCGCAGATCTTGATAAAGCTTTTCAGCTCGTCTTCGGAGAACATGGGCATGGGCGCTTTGGCCCCGAAGTTAATGAAAGGCGCATCGAATAGGTCTCCAAAGTCCAGGTGCTTCTTCTTGGCAAATACAGAGCGAATGGCGCGGATGAAGTTGAGCTGATCCGCCGTATAATTCCGGTTGTTCTCGATGATGTAGGTCTGGAAGGCGTCCCAGATTCGCTCCTCCGGCTGGGGAAACTCATAGAGCCCCAGTACCTTCTTGATGAACTGCACCAGCGTCCCTGCTCGCTGCCGGTAGGTCTTGCGAAGTGTTTCCTCGCTGATGAAAAGCTCCGGGCTGTTGAGCGTCTCCTCCAACCTTCGCAGATCCTGCTCATCCAGCTCCTCGCCCTGCTTGATCTTCTTCAAGGCCGGATGCTCCTCTGCCAGCCTCCTGATCTTTTCCTCTACCTTTTCCTTGTAGACGGAGACGTAAACCTCCTGGCAGTCCGGCCCGAAAACGATCGTCTCCCTGCTCTGGATGAGGTCTTCCTGGTCGATTATGATAGTCTTGCGCGGCTCTTTGGACATGTATTTCATGAGGCCCGAAAGTTCACGGATGAGCAACTGCGCATCATCAAAGCTCATATCCTGCCAGAACTCCTCCGAGAGCGCCCGCTCTATGAATTCCTCTTTGGGCCGGACTAAATCCAAATTGGTGGGCAGGCACTCAATCATCTCCCCAATCTCCGGCTTGAGCCTCTCGATCTCCTCCCCGTCACCCTTCAGGATGGCCAGGCCCAGGCGCTCGCAGCGCAAAGTGAAAGAAGCCTCATTCAGGTTCACATCAGGCTTGAACTTCATGAGCGGCGTGATCTTCTCCATCAGGAACTTCACCGGATCAAGGCCCACGCTCTCCCAAAGCCTGGGCGAGAGCGCTTTCTCCACCTCGCGCAGGCTCTCTCGCACGCTCACCGAGTCCTTGGGCAGGGATTTGATGTCTTCCAGAACCCTGGCTTTGACTGCCTGCACGCCTTCCTCCGCGCCGCACTTGCGAAAATGGTCGAGCTGCTTGAGCCTGACCATGAAGATGCGGTTCGTAATGGCCTCCTGGCTCTGCTGAGCGTCTCCATCAGGGTGCATATCCCAGTACTCGAAGTTGCGCCAGAAATCGAAAACCTTGAAATACTCCTTTTTTCCGTTGGGCAACCAGTCGCGATGCTTGCAGGTTTGATCCGCGCGGGTGCCGCGTCCCAACATCTGCCAGAACTTGATCTTGGAGAGCACAGGTTTGGCAAAGACCAGATTGCAGACCTCTGGAACATCGATGCCCGTGTCCAGCATGTCCACAGAGATGGCCACCCTCGGCCAGTCCTCTTCCTTGAAATCCTTAATCAGCTTGTCTGCCCTCGAGTTCTCGGATACTATTATCCTCGCCAGAAGCCCTTTGTACTCAGGATAAAGCTTCTCGAAAGCCTCGTAAAGCCGCTTGGCATGTTTTTTGGAGACGGCAAAGAAGATGGTCTTGGCCGGGTGGTTGCCGGACCTGTCCATCTGGCAGCTATCCATGAACTCCCTGACGATGGCTTCACTCGTCCCCGTGACTGCAACCTTCTTCTCCAGCTCAGTTCCCTCGAAATTGATATCTTCCGGATCAATGCCTGCTTCTGCAAGCCTTGTAAACTCTCCTGAGGTCAAATCCTCAGGCCTGATGCCCTGAATCTGGAAATGAGTCTGCGCGCCCAGGATGTTCCTCCGGAAATCGCAAAGAACGCCTTCCTTAACCGCCTCATCATAATCGTAAAGAGCCGTTGGCGCTCCATCCAGGCAATTGAAGAATCTGAAAGTATCCCGGTCCAAAAGATCGGATGGCGTGGCCGTGAGTCCAATCTGAATGGCATCCAGATAAGTGAAGACATCCCGCCACTTGTTGTAAATGGAGCGATGTGCCTCGTCTGAGATTATCACATCAAACTCGGCAGGCGAGATCAAGTACTTTCCAGAGCTGTCCTTCTTGTTGTAGATCTCCTGGAAGGTCTGAATGGTTGAAACATACAGCCTGGAGGTCTTATCGAAATTGCCGGAAAGAATCTTGGACTTGGATTCTTCTGGAAGGAATTTCTTGAATCCATCGTCGCTCGCCTGATCCCGAAGCGCTTTTCGGTCTGCCAAAAAAAGAACCTTCTGCGCCCGGTTGGTCTTCAATAGCACATCAATGATGGCCATAGCCACTCTGGTCTTTCCCGTGCCCGTGGCCATGACCACCAGAGCTTTACGATTTCCTCTTTGAATGTGCTCAATTACCCGCTTGGTTATCTCAATGCTTTTGGGACGATCAACGATTTTGCTGTTGACCTCGACGTTATTGAGTTCCAATCCCATTTCAACCTGAAACCGGAGACGCTCTAGGTTTTTCAGGGAGAAGAAACCTTTTACCAGTCTGGGACCGTAGCGCGCTCGATCCCAGAACCACATCTCATATCCGTTTGAAAGAAAGATAAAAACGTCCTTTTCCGTCTGTGATTTTATGTCATCCGCATATTCTTCAGCTTGCTTTCGGCCAATGATGGGATCTCTTGATGTGCGCTTTGCCTCTACAACTGCAATTGGTGCACCCATACTGTCAAGAAGTAGATAATCAGCATATTTGCTTTCAAGGTCATTTCTCAAAGTCTCAGAGACTGTTTTATAATTTTGGGTGCAGAAATCAGATTGCTTTGTGTCAACCTCTAGAACGACC
>CAZFFD010000103.1:0-6985 GCA_964518035.1 uncultured Methanotrichaceae archaeon
CCCAACCACTGCACATACCATCCTTTGCTGTTGGCATATTCCGGCGTCAATGCGGCACCATTCCAATTTCTCAGATAGACTCTGAAGCCCTTAGCAGTTGCAGAGTAAATTGCATTGAAGCCATGTGCATTGTATTGGTAAGATGTGCCGCCCAGAGATGTGAAATAACGAGGTGTCGACGTAAATCCTGCTGCAGTTGTGTCAACATCCACATAGATGGCATTGCTGCCAGAGGCTTTCCAGTCTGTGGCTCCAGGTGTCGTTCGGCCTGATGCCCAGCCTTTTATGATTACGCTTAATGAGTCTGACCACTCAGATGAGGCATCTTTGCTGTCGATAGCTTTAGCCTTAACCGAATAGTCTCCTTCTTTGCTCCAGCAATGACATATTGTCGCACTTGTACCTGAATCAACCAGGTCTGTCGTTGTGATTGTTCCGTCTCCGCAATCAAAGGTGAGCTTTACCTGGTCCTCATCGGGATCGGTTGCCGAAGTAGAATAGCTGCTACAGAATCCAGTGATGCTTGATTGCGGTCCAGAAGGTTTGGATGGCTTGGTTGGAGCCTTATTCAAATAACAAGTGGAGACAGATGGATCCCCTAACAGGTTGAAGTCGTAGAAGTTCATCAGAAGTTCTCCGCAATAGGGATCGCTCACTCCTGAGTCTTTCATGACATACAAAGCATCACCTGCAGGCTTTTCTTGCACCAGGAGCTTCACGTATTCATAGCCCATTCCTGCGTTAGAGGGGCTTGTCTCAAAGCTGGTCTGTCCGATGTAATACCACGAGACTCTTGTAGCAGATGTGGTGGTAATGCCGCCATTCTTCAAGATCGCATATTGCAGATTGCTGGATTTTTCAGGATAGCCGTTTGTACAGGAGCACTGATAAGTATGCGATGGATGATCATTGTCAAGTCCGGGAGCATCGCTTGTGAGCATAAGGGAACCATCAGAACAGCTGCCATATCCCACGTAAGCTCCTTCTTCGTTTCCATGCCCCCACCATGTGACTATTCCAAAGTCGTTGTCCGCCCAGCGATCGGGCACCACACTGCCACCTCTCAGGTTCTCTTCGCTCGCAAATTCCGAGTTCAGGCTGCAGGATCCGGACGTACCGTGCTGGTACATCCGCCAGTAGGAGTAGCCGTTGGAAGCGAGGTAGTCTGTCTTCATCTGTTCGCCAAGATAAGCTCCATCAGTGCTGGAATCTGAGAAGCTCATTGGCAGCAATATGCTCTTTCGCCATTCTGTATCGGATGATGTCTCGTAATCAATGATCTTTTGCAGTATGCTGTCCAATGTGGCATAGTCGGAGTTGTAGACAGGAATCCTTCCCACATAGACTTCTGGGGCAAGGTCTACGCCGTTGGCGGTCGTATAATCTTCCCACTCTCCGTAATAGTCATTGTTGTTTATATTCCAGTTGCCTGTAAGGTCGGCATAAAAGTAATCCGTTGGGGCTTCCTTATATTCGTCCTCCGCACCCAATCTGGGCCAACACATCTTCATGGGAATATCCCCTTCTCCGCTCTCGTATGGAGTTGGATCCCCTATGAGCAGCACATATTTTATGCCGTCAGCAATGTAATTTTCCTTTAGCCACTGCCTGATCTTCTCTGCCTTGTGGTTTGGAGCCTGGCCGGTCAGGCTATCGAAATCGTCTTCTGTTACTACCAACACTTGATATCCAAGGTCTTCTTTATGGGCAACAAAGGATTCCAGATTGCTGCTGCCCTCTTCAATAGCGTTGGTGGTTATTATTACGTAATCAGATACGGCAGTTGTTTGCAGCTTTGATCCATCAGTTGGCACATACCAGTCGCTCGCCTGGCCATAGTTGATGAACCTGCTAGCGGCAACATCATCGAGTACCGTGTCTGATGCAAGGCCTGCAGATGCAGCAGAAAGCGATTCATTCAGGCTATAGCTTATTTCTATCTCAACGTTCTCATGGAGAGTAAGCTTTTTAGTGACAGGATTGTACTGGAATGGAATAAAGTTTACTGGCACAAACACCCATTTTCTCATTTGGGATGATGGCATGAGATAGACAAAGTCCGCGGGATAATACGCGTCTGTTCCATAAGTGTTTTCGTTCTTCGCTATCTCAGTAGCGCTTTCATCTGATGTCTGAGGCATCCATTTGGGTGAGGGCTTGATATCATATGTTCCATCCAATTCCTGTGTCTTTGTTGAGACTATATTCAATTGCAGGCTGGACATATCGACATCTGGCGGAAGGATGACATCAAATGTTCTCTGAGGCAGCATCGGATCGCCGGTCTTGACTCTGTCAGAGAACTGATCCATAATTATGACATCATATCCAGAATTGTCTTTAGAAATATTATACGTCTCAGCTGCCAGGGTAACTGTTATGTTCCCGGTTGTATTGGCCAGCCCACTCATGCTAATAAAAAAAACAATTAGGCTGACCAATGCCAAATTAAGCAAAATATCTTGGCAATTGGCACTTTTTTGAGTCCAAAACATCTCAACCCACATCCTTAATATTTGATGTGAGTAAGTGCCTATATTGCTATATTTATCTTTCGGCTGTATTGTAAATCTTTTGATTTGGACCCATGCCCCTACCTTCCTTTGATCTGCCTGATCTCTACTGCAACGCCTCTTCTGGATGCCTTCATCTCCCAGCCTGACATCTTTGCCCGCCCCACACCGAAGGCCTTCTCGCCTACTACTATCACCTCGTCACCAGGTCTGATCTGCTCGTCGGCATCAACCACTCCCGGAGCGAGCAGAGAGCCCATAGGCCGAAAGTCACCTATGCGGACAACGTAGCTGCCCAGCTTCTCAAGCCTGGCTGCGCCTGCCAAGGATAGGGCGATCAAGCCACTCGGTGTTGTGGCGGCGAGAGACCTCTTCTGTTCGTCCTGGATCTCCCTGCCTCGCACTGTGATCTTTCCTGAAAGCAGGAGGTCGCCGGCACCAGACCCGAAGTAGAAATCGGCATGGGCTCGGTAACGCAAGAGTCGCAGGTCGGGCAGGCGCGTTGCATCGCGGCAGGCCTCGGCCACAGCCTTGCCCAGAAGGGCCAGAGCCGGGCCGCTGGTGCCGCCGCCTGTGTAGGTTGCATCGAGACCGCTGTCTTTGACGGCCTGCTCCAGATCACCCTCCAGGTGGGCGACGATTCGGGCATATCTGTTCTTCTTGAGATACGCCTCCAGGCAGGTGGTGAGCGAGGCTCTCTCCTCTCTGTCCCAGCGGCCTGTGACCGGGACGTCATAACTGGCTGCTGGGTAGGCCTCCTCCAGCTCGCGGGGCACGAGGGCGAGAGGCGAGGTCAATATCAGCTCGTGAAGATACCGGCGGTGCGAGCCGATGCACTCAGTGAAGAGCCTGTGGGATCTGGAGAGAGAGTAGGGCTTCTTGGCAGAGCATGGCAGGAGCAGGAGCACGTCGCTCTTTGGAGCGCTGTAGCGGCTTATCACTCGCTCGGCAAATCTTGTGACCTCCACCCTAGTAAGCGATTCTGAGCAGTTGGCATAAAACGTGCTTCTGCGGATGATGGGCGTTCTCTTCTCCAGGTACTGGTGCTCGAGATCGAGCAGTCGGAGGGCCGTCGTCTGCTCTGGAGTCACCCGGACTTGCCTTTCGACATACTCCCGGATGCACTCAGAGCGAACTGCCTCTCGAACTGCGAGCAGCTCTTCTTCGAGCTTCTGTCGGTTATGGGCAACGAGCAGCTCTTTCGTTCTTCCATCATTTGCCATCTTCCGGCAGCTCTCGCAGAGGCAGGGAAGCTCAGTCAGCTCCTCAGCTTTCCAGACGCCGTCGCGGGTGTGGTAGCGTCCCAGCAGGCCGTCGGCTGTCATGCGGGCGCTATCGAAGAGGTCAATGCCCAGGTAGACCAGAAGTGCCAGGTTAGCGGGCGTGGCCAGCGCCGGGGCATAGAGGGCAGTGTCCGGAGCGATTGCATTTCGCACGCTGACCACCGCGGCCACCAGGTCTCTGGGGTTCTTCAGGGAAGAGGCGTTTGCCAGCACGTAGACATCAGCCTTTTCAGGCTCTTTTGCGCTGAATGGGTGGACCATTACGCCTTTGGGGCCAGTTAGCTCCTGGGGCGGCAGCTCCAGGGCCGGCTCGGAGCGCAGCGCTGATGGGACGTAAGGCAGTATGGCCAGCTTCTTATGCTCCCGGAGGGCTTCGCCGGCTGCTATGGCATCCTGGATGGTTGCATAACTGTAGACGCTGCCTGCTGATACATAATCATCCTTGCTGATCAGGGCAGGGGTGCTGATCTGCTGCATGGACTGCAGCTTTCCCATGCGGGCCGGGCCGTCGCGGCGAACTGTCTCGAAGTACTTGGTCATGCCTAATGTTCCTCACTTTATCATCTACCAATGGCAACTTAATCGTATAAAAAGTAGATTTGAGTCTATATGCCAGGTAGTGTCCCGAAATTGCTGCATTTTCACAGACGCTCATTATCCTAATTATTTTCGATAGGATTCTTCATCTCTGCAATGCGCAGCATCAGATCCCATGTGCTCTGAGTGGCTGAGATGATCAACCATACGATTACCATTACCATCCAATCCAGGTAGCGAGTCCCGCCCTGCAGAACGTCTGCGCCGATGACAATCAGAGCTATGTAGCAGATCGTATTGGGAAGCAATATCCTTCTCAAGATCATAGCTGATGTAAAGACCCGATCCTCGCCCCTCATCCTTAAGAATCTCAGCCATAAAACGGCTGTGTGCGCAATCTCTATCATCCCCAGAATGACAAGCGGATAGCCTATTCCATTGGGACTGTCCGAAGGGACCACAAAAATGAAGGAGAAACACAAGATCAGTATAAAATTTATAAATATTTGCTCTACGAGCATGCGAACGTCGCTTGACTTTTTTGCCTCGGCTATGACATCTATGTGCAATGTTACGGCAACAAAGATCAGGCCAACGAGGGTTGCGGATGCTGCACCCGCCAGCATATAGAAGTCGTGCCAGGAATCAATGGTTTCGGCAAAAGAATTCGTATTCTATCCCCCAAATTCAGTAGATCCACATTCTGCTGGGCTGGCCCCTCCAGGATATCACAAATTGGCCCTGGCTGATCTTTGCCCAAGAACAGGATGCATGGCATGTATAATTATTTTCCGATTGTATCCTGGTGAAAGCAGACATTGCTTGGCATCAGGCCAAAGGAAACGGAGGCCATAAAATTGGACATCAGGTGTCACGACTTCGAAGCCCGGCGAATTCAGACGCGCTGCCGCCTGCGAGAGCATGGCCTCCTTCGTAGGCTGAAAGGATGGCATGATTCGGGCATTGGGGAGCGAGGCCGAAGCTGCCAGGGGCAGCCAGCAGAAGCAAGAGATGATTGAGTGGCAAGAGGCTCACAGAAAGAACGAGGCCGCAAAAGATCCCCCTGGCCTCAAAGCATCCTGGAAAATCAGACGATGCAAAAGAAGGAGCCGCCCGAGGCTATCGAGGCGGACCGTATGCAGGATCTCGGAGGGGCCTGTGGGATGATGAGCACCGAAATCACTCATTTATATTTGGAAATTGTGTGGCAAATTGTTTAAAATCAATTTAAGGGTATCATTTCCGTCAGGATTAGAAATACCAAGTTCGGCAGTAGATCGATTAGATGCAGATACATGACTTGACAAGATAGACATAATTAAATACCGTCAAAGGCCAATCATTGAGTCCAGTAAAGAATGGATCTAAGTCCAACCACTAAGTGGCAGTTCTGATGGTGAAGTTGATATGTTAGATTTCATATTAAGCATCCAACCACAAGCACAAAAAATGATATTTGGCCAGCCGTGGGATATATTTCTTCCGCCATTATTCGGGTCACTTTTTGGTGTCCTTTTAGGATTTTTTGTCAATTATTTATATAAATGGTTTGACAGTAAACGTAGTAGATTACATTATATCAAATCCATCAATAAAGAACTCGATCAAATACTTTGCAATTTAAAAAATAATAACTCTAAAAACATATTCATTGATCCTTTAAAAGGAGATCCACCTTTAGCGCTTCCAAGTGATATTTGGGTGTCAGCCTTAACTCAAGGCGCTTTAAGGCATTTTCGTTTAACAGAAGCCGAATGCTTGTGCAAGATCTACTCCCATATAAGCAATTATAATAATGATGTCGTTATCTATATAAATATCCTGACTACTTATTTTTCGGCTGTGGGCAATGATATTCCAGAAAACAGCATGTTTTATTTGCCGAGAAAACGGCTTCTCGAATCGAATGAATATTTAATAAGCAAAATAAGTGATATTAAAGCAACGTCTTGGATGTTATCCAAACATTGGTGGAACTTTTATATAGATTGAATCAAGATTATCGCTAAATGGCTTACGTATTCAAGCGAAACGCCCATGTGCCTCAGGACAGGCACATACGTGGTAGATAAAAGGGGCTCATAGACAATTAGGAGCTTTCTTGCTATTTTATATGTCTAATCTCAAGTTATCTTGAATGGAACCTGGAAGGGGGATCAAGAAATTGGAATGCTGGATCGCCAATCACTCGGTCTGCATGGCTTGGCACGCATTCCAGAGGAATTGAGCATCTTATTGCACTCATACGAAACATTGAAGAGCCAAATCAACTATCATCTCTGCTGGTTTGCACGTCTGCGCCTCAGTTCTTCTAGCGTAATCCCCTCGGATTTGTGATCCTGCAAATACCCATATTGAGAATCAACGTATGCCGCCTCACTGTAATCTACAATCTCGTTTTTTGCTTTTACGACGGCTGCCATTTGTAGTCACTATTGTTAATTAAGTCATTTTTAATATATACCTTCATCGGTAATCAGAATCGCCTGTAGAGTCCTGAAATTAATTCGCTTCTCATATAAGCCATGACGCATAATCTTGAATATGAAATTAGACTCGAACGCACACAAGACCATTTCATGACTATTCAAAAAACCATGCCCAAACCCGGACTCGAACCGGGGACATTCAGATCTTCAGTCTGACGCTCTC
>CAZFFD010000104.1:0-6941 GCA_964518035.1 uncultured Methanotrichaceae archaeon
CGAGAGAGAATGAATGACTGCCGGTATTCTCCCTGTTTGATTTTATGAGTTGCTTTCTTGACATACCAGGACCCATCGTTGCTGTAGCCTGCGCCCCGGATGTCCACCAGGGATCGGGGCTGGAGGATGTTGCCGTAGCGCAGGACATCCAGTTCTCCAGATGCCGTGGCCACATTATCGACCGAGGAATCGGTTAATCCCTGGGCCTGGCTCTGGGCCTGGGCGAGAGTCAATCCGCTGTAGCGGGTCAGAATGGTGCGGGACCGCAAACCAGAAGCCAACGCCGGCTCGCTGACCAGCGCAGTCTTGCGGTGGGAGGTTTCGGTTCGCACAGTAATGGTTTTTTTTGATTTTATATCATGCAATTTGCCTGAGACTTTCGTCGCACTTAAGGCATTGTAAGCAAAATTGATGCTGACTACATTGCTGACATGCCCCAGGTTCACTGAGAGAGCCTTTTGGGGCGGGCCTTTTCGGATGGGTGGACCCCAGTAGGCGGTGTTGGTCAGAGGATCGGGCCCTGGGATGATGTAAAACAGATAGCCGAAGCGCTTTGCTATCTTATTCAGGTACGCCAAATCTGTGGCATGCTGGAAGGGAATGCGCTTCATAGGCTCAGGGGTTTCTGAAGAGTCAGGCTGAATTACCTGTGGAATCAGACCGTAATATGAGTAGCTTCGAATGATCTTGCCGGCGATGGCATACTCAGAGAGTCCGGAGTGACCGACATCCTTCTCCTCCAGGTCCATCATGACGCTCACATCCTCTCCGGTTGCAGTGAAGGTTGAACTGCCACCTGAGCTGTCCGGAGAGTACTGAATGTTGGTGATGATGCCATCCATTAGCACCCTAGGAAGAGCATTGAATGTAATGGTGATCACAACTCTTGAAAAGGGCCTGAGCTGAGGGCTGAGGTGGCAGGCAGTATCCATCAGGCTGTCCGAGCCGCTTCTGCCTGCTTCAAATGTGAGCTGGAAGCCGGATTTCCCGGAATCATCGTGTGTGACCTCAACGTTTTGCAGCCTTTCCATAAGGGACTGGGGGGCGGGCTTGGGACTGGATCGCCCAATGAGCAGAGTCAGAAGAACATTTTTCAGGCTCATCTCTGTTCGGCCTCGAACTGGGGAATCGGTATCCTGAGAGTCCTGCCCGGCTCGTCAGTGAGGTCAAAGGGAAACAGAGCATTGTTGGCATCGCAGATGCGCCAGAAGTGCTCGGGATTTCCGAAAGTCCTGGCTGCGATCTGGTCCAGTCGTTCTCCTTCGGCAACTGTGATCTCTTCGAGGATAGGCATGTCCTCAGCCCTCGGAAGGATGCGACGCAGTCTATAGGTTACTGTGCGTCCATTGGGAAACGTGTACTGAGCGGAATCTAGGTGGTAGTAGCGGCTGCCTTGATCAAACATTGGTCTCGCCTCTGTGAAAGCCAAAAGATCTTTATGACGTGGTTTGGATCTATATATTTTGTATATTTTTTGCCAGTTTTGCCATGCTCTCTTTCATCTTATGGTGGGTCTGGAATTTAAAAAATCCAGGATGTTCAGAAGGCAGGTCGCTGTAGCTGAGCACCTGCATTGAAAGAGATACCTCGGCGCTGATTGGATTGAGGTTTGCATCATGATATGTCTCGTTGATTGTGATACTTGTGAGCTTAACCGGGACTATCCTATTCGGCCCCCAAAAGAAGAGGGTAAGCGGTGCCATTGGTGGAAGGATTTCCATAGTTCCGCGAGAAAGCAGATCCTTGGCCGAAATGACCGACGCATTGCTGGGATAGACGAGCAACTCCAGGGCTGAGAGCTGCGGGTAGATGCCCATCTGCCCGGCACTGTGGTCGCCCTGGTTTAGCTGGTCTACTGCATCAATTTCCACCTTCAGTGTGATGGTCTCCTGTGGAACGCCCTCGATTCTCATGACCTCAGATCGACTGCCACCCTCGCTGCCGCCCTTGATGCGAGGGGTGAGCGAGCGGCTGATCTCCTCAGGGTTGTACTGCAGCTTGATGGATTTCGTCTGCTGGGTGATGGGATCGATGGAGAGGATGGCGGCTTTGGCCATGCGGGGGGAAGCGGGGGATGGGGTCATGTGGAGTTGTCACCTCGATGATATAAGTCGCTAAAATCGGGGCACACTGCTTCTTAAATGGCTTTTAATCTTTTGTTGTTGGTCCGGAGGTAGCGAGCTTATCGGAACAATAGTGCCATCTGTTGTAACCAAATGCTCTTTATCGCTGGTTGTTGCGATGCCTTTCGATAGTCTTCCTGGAGTCATGCTTACCGTAGCCAGTGAAGCAGGAGTAAGACTGCCGCTTTCCGCATGGAGATGCGCCCTTTCCCTGACAGGATTGTTGACACTTTTGTGAGGGCCAATATCGGGCACGTTTCCTGGAATTTGGTTAATTAGTGCCAAAAATTTTGCTTTGCTTGCCTCAAGAAGTTTTAATGTGCCTGGATCATCTTTGCCACTGCTCAATTCCTGTGCCCTAGTATCGAGACATTGGAGAAACTGGCCGCGAGCAATTTTAAACTCATTTAAATTTCTTCTGATACTATCCAGATTTCGTTGATCTAAACCTCCGCTTATATATGATTTAATTCGTTCTTCTGTGGCAAAAACAAGCCTATTCGTCCATCTCATAAACGATGCTTCCGAATCTAATCCAATAGTTAATTTCACAACATTATCCCTTAAATCTTTCCAGGACATTCGATGTGGAAGCGCCATATCGGCACTTTGAAGACTTTTGCCCCCTAAATCAGTACCGCCTAATTTAGCCACCGCAATGGCATTATTATACGTTTGAGTGCTAAATTTCGGTCTCTTTGGAACAGGTTCCTTGGAAGGCTTTGGATTGGCAGCTAACTGTATAATTTCTGAACCATATGCCGTATCCGATCTTGAATTCGGATAGATTGGCATATTTGAAAGATTATAATTACAAAGCGGACCGGAACAACCGTATAAATATCTCTCGCTTGCCTTCGAAGCTTCAAGCCTATTCGCCTCAAATATGCTCTCCCCCGGCCTGAAAGCCGATCTCCCGCGTCCCTTTTCGGTCTTTTTCGCTCTGTGCATCATCTACTTCCACCTCCCATACATCTGCCTGGCCAAATGCTCCCCGGCTTTCTCCGGGTTCAATCCAGCGGGCACCGAAAAGCTTCCTCCTTGCAGCCTGACCTCTCGGCCATCTTTCAGCCCGGATGGCAGCCCCTCCTCGGAAAAGAGCCTTTCCAGCTCCGTCTGAACCGCTGCAGCAATCTTCTCCCGGTCAGACCTCTTAAAGCCGTGAAGCCGCAGCTCTTCGATATTCAGCTCAAGATCCATAATCAGACCCATCCACCTATCTCCGTCCCGGACAGCGGCCTCTCCAGCTTTCCTGCCTCCACTTTGGCGGCTCGCAATAGATGCCTCATGCCCACTGGCGCATCCTCCTCAGCCGCCAGAAAAGCGGAATAGAGAGCCATGTTCCTGATGCTTCCCCCAGTCACATTGAGCCTTGCGAGCTTATCATAGTCCAGCCCATCAAGAGGCGTCTCTTTCGGGAAAATTCGCCGCCAGATCTCCTTTCTCTCAGCAACACCCGGAAAAGGAAACTGGACTATGAAACGGATGCGGCGCAGAAATGCCCTGTCGAGAGCTGCCCTGATGTTGGTGGTGAGGATTGCCAGACCCCGGAAGGCCTCCATCCTCTGCAAAAGGTAGCCGACCTCGATGTTGGCGTAACGGTCGTGGCTGTCCTTGACATCGCTCCTTTTCCCAAAGAGGGCGTCCGCCTCGTCGAACAGGAGGATGCATCCGCCGCTTTCTGCAGCATCAAAGACCCGGCGCAGGTTTTTCTCAGTCTCTCCGATGTACTTGTTGACAACCTGGCTCAGATCAATCCTGTAGAGGTCCAGGTCCAGCCGTCCGGCCAGAACCTCGGCGGCCATTGTCTTTCCTGTGCCGCTCTCCCCGGCAAACAGAACGCTGATCCCCAGACCCCGCCCGCCCTTGGATGCAAATCCCCACTTTCTGTAGACCTTGCTAGACTGGCGGACCTGCGCCTCGATCTCCCTCAGGATCTGCCTCTGAGCCTCCGGCAAGACCAGGTCCTCCCAGGCGGCCTGTTGCGGCTGTATTCTCTCTGCCAGCTCATCCAGGCGCGGCCTGGCTGCGGCTTTGCAGACACTCCTCATGACAACGCCGAGATCTTTCCTATCACTGCTTTTTTGCAGCGCAAGGATCTCGGTGCCGGCATCGAGAATCTGCCGGGAGGAGAGGTTGAACTCGCTTGCTGCCTGATCCAGCTCTCCGTTAAGATCTACAGCGGCGCTGGACAGGGCTTTCCTCCAGAGCTCCTCCTGCTCCTCAGGCCCGGGCTTTTGCACCTCCAGGCGCACTACTGCCCTGCCGGAGATCCGCAAGGGCCGCAGGCTCGTAGCCATAACCATCGACCTCAACCTTTGCAGAAAGGAGATCGCTGGAAAAAGAGACGATCCGGCATCCTTTTCTTCAAGATCCTCGAATCTCACCATCAGGGCAACATGGCCAAGAGCTGCCTCCCTCTCCCAGAGCCTGGCCAGATCCTCTCTCTCAGTCGCACCGGCTGGGATATCAACTGCTTTGATGGAATACAGCTCTGCGCCCACGGAATCACAGGCAAAGGCGGCAATTGCCTGCTTTCCTGCGCCATCAGGGCCGAATAGCGATATAACAGGCCAGGCCCCATTTGCAGACCATGCTTCTCTGATCCTCTCCGCCAGGGAAAGGTGCAAGGCCGCCGGATCATAGGACAGCGATGCCGGCTCGACAAGCCCCCGGAGCCGCTCATCCAGATAATCAAACCCCATGAGATGATGCAGCACCCGTTCGTCGATGCGCAAGGGAGAAGATGCCAGAAAGTCGCCTTTTGCCAGCTCAATCAGATGCCAGCGACGGAGAGGAGCGTCCGGGGCAATTGCCTGCCAGAAAGCATTCGGAAGAACAATAGCTGCCAATCCGAATGTTGGGCTTTTCATCTTCGGGTCGCCGTGCCAGGCGGCACAGAGGGCAGCAGAAGAGAGATCCAGCTCAACGAGGGCACAGAGAAGCAGCAAATCGCATTCGAAGTCGGTAAGCGAGAAGGCCTGGCAGAGCGTTTGCAGGCTGCTCGGCTCCTCAAGCCTTTCTGCTGCCTCTTGCTTTTTCTGCACTGCGACCTGCAGATCATGCTCTGCTTTCGCTTTTTCTGAGGATCCTGCCTCCGGCATAGCTCTGCTCTCCAAAACAAGAAGCCTCAGCCTTGCCTGTACCACCGCCAGGCAGGCATTGAAATAGCTGCGGTCGTTCTCAGTCCAAACCGCAAAAGCGCTCTCTTCGGTCATGGCTTACCTGCTGAGGCTGTTATTACAACCTTCGGCCTGACGTACAACCCTCGAGTCGAGCTATCCGGGTCCTCATCAAGATAGAGAGGACTCTCTATGCCGTCCACCTGAATTCTGACTGCATAGGCCCCAGACTTCACATTCTCAAAGGGAAATGTGATGAGATCCGAGTCGTCAGTAAGTTTTACCGCCCGGAAGATGTAAGCCTCTGCACTACTCTCACCTGTCTCATTCAAGAATAGAACAGCTCTCTGCCTTCTGCCTATCTGGGGCTTGACCTGTACAGACAGCTCGCCGGAGATCCTGCTCTCAATTGTCTCACGGCTCTTGGATAGCTTGACTGAGACGATTGTAGGTCTCAGGACAAAGGCAACTGCATTCGACTCAAAGCCGCGATGGGGAACAGGAGGATCTCCGAGCATCGCAACATGAATTACCTGAAGGCTGTTTATGCCAGCTCTAAGCGATCCATGAGCAAAAGGCGGATCTGACAGACAGATCTTAATGCGGTCTTCTTCCGCCTCAAGAGGCGCAACCTCAATCTGTCCAATTCTAACCCGAGTGACTGATCCCAGCAAATTCTTCCCTCTGATGACGATGCAGGAGTCCTGGGTTATCGGCTGCATCTTCGGCAAGTCTTCCGGCTGCGAAATTCGTTCGATAAAAGGCTCCTGAAAAATCCCGGCATTGATGGAAAATCTCTGGACAGGCAAAGACTCCTGAGCAGTCTCTTTGCCTTCAATGAACACCACCGAGGCCTGGTAGGCAATGGACAGGACATAGGGGGACTGGAAGAATCCAGACCAGAGGTTGTGCATCTCCTCAATGGTTAACGGCAGAGGCGTGAACTTGACCTGTTCCTGCTCCTCGGCCAGGTCAGAGCTGCCGAGAATTTCGTCTGCCACCAAAGCCTTCTTTATCTGGGAATGGGTTAGCACGGGACGAGAGTGAAGAGCAGAAATGACGCTGCCCAAGACGCGCTGCGGTTCAAGCTGCTTTTCGTCTCCATAAAAAGTGAGCAGGTAATTGAGGTCCAATGCAACTTTAGGACGCTGCATGAGGCTTCCGTCTGCCCGGCGGTTGGGCAGATCTGAGTTTCGCCGTTCTGCATTGAAGATGACCTGGTAAAGAAAAACATTGACACCGACCTCAGGCAATCCGGCAGTCGAGCTTTTGTCGATGCCTGTCGGGCGGACCGCCGTGGCTCTGGCTCCTCCGGAGATGTCTCTGTTGATGGCAGCGTCCAGCATCTGCCTGAGGGTTTCAGTTACAGTGGCGACAGCCAGGAAATTGCTCATAATTTTCCTTCATTGCGCTGCTTGAGATAACCATCTAAAGAGAGCCGAGGAGTTGATCGATCCGCAGGCATTGTCCCTTGCCGCATCTCCTGGGATGAGAAAAGAAGATCGGCATGTGCATCAACTCGGCCAATGGTTACCTTGATTCTGCTCCGCCTGGCACCAGATTCGCGGCCATCCCCCAGGCTTTCCGGCTTGTCTGTTTGACCTGCACATCTCAATGGACTCATGCCAATTATTCGGGTCTGCTGGGGCTCGATCTCAGAGACTCTGCCTGGCAGAACAGATAAAGCTGAATTGGC
>CAZFFD010000105.1:0-6857 GCA_964518035.1 uncultured Methanotrichaceae archaeon
CCTTGAAAATTGAGAACGATTGGCTAATGCGCCTACTCGATTCGGGAGGTTTGGTTCTTGGCAAACACATCCTCGATGCCGCCCAGATCAATTCCACAACCGCAGGTGGCGCACATAAAGATAAATGGCTTTTTGATCGTAAATATGTTCTGCTGATTTCGTCTCCTGCTCTGGGAGACGCAATGCCTTCAGGCAATCTATAAAAATATATTTCCTGCCGTTGCACTTCATAGCCATTTTTTCATGATTTCGGTCTTTTTCGTTTCATCTGTTGCAGTAGAGATATCCACCACATCCTGTATTTGAGTTACGACAATGCCCATGATATCGTATAATTTTATCTCGCTCAATTCGTTACCCTTTTCAAGATCAACCAATGCATCCTGCAAAATCGCTATCGAATGCTTAATTAATTCCGACTGGTGCTTGATAGCATCATCTGTCATTTGTTATCCTCCATTGCCCAATATCCTTCACATCGATGAAAGTAGCCCCATGTTTTCAAGCTGCATTCGCACGATATGTACTCCTTCCTCGCACTCCATCGGGCTCTTGCCGCCCGTCACCACCAGTTTTCCAGAGCTAAAGATGAGGACTACCACTTTGGGAACTTTGATCCTGTAGACCAGGCCGGGAAACTGCTCAGGTTCATACTCGATGTTCTCCAAGCCCAGGCCCAGAGCAATGGCATTAAGGTTCAGGTCAGTATTCAGATCTGCAGAGGCCACAATATTCTGAACGATAATCTCGGGCTCTGAATAAATATTTTCAATGCCTATAGACGCAAGCGTCTTAGCCATACTGGTTATTGCCGGATGAACTTCATCGACGTCTTTTGATCCAGTGCATACCACCTTGCCGGAAGTGAATATGAGAAAAGCTGCTTTTGGGGCTTTGGTCCTGTAGACGAGTCCAGGAAACTTCTCCTTGTTGTACTCGGAACCCTCCAGTTTTGCCTCGATCTTATTCAGATCAAATTCATTTGCGAGCTTGGTGGATGCCACCACGTTTTCGATATTGATTAGGGAACTCATTGTATCACGTTTTCTCCTTAGAAAAAGTGCATCATGATCAAAAGCCATGAGCTGTGATGCCAGCCTTTTTCAACTCGGCGTTGAAATCGATCATGTGGCTTCGATAGATTATCGATATGATCCCGCTCAATGGAATTTTCTGCTTCATAATGCTCCTCTTTTTGCTTTTGATCTTTGTACGGTATTAAAAGTTGTCGGAGCAACTGTTGCAGTATCAACGTTTTATTTTAAAGATCATAACCGAGATCCAACGTCGATGAGTGATCATGTGCACCAGAACAAGGGCTACAAGTATCCATCCAGTGAGCAAGTGGATGTGTGCCCATTCGCGGAGAGCAATTCCCCAGAATACATCTGCATTCATCAATTCCGTCTCGGTGCCATTCTCACTAGGAGGAAGATGTTCTCCACCCATAATGGCATACCCCGAGATAGCGCATACTGCAAAGCTCAGGAAGGCCAGGGTATCGATCCAAAAGTTGATGCGAGCCCGTCTGCTCATGTCGTTATTCATTTTATTCATCCCCGAATCTTCCGGCAATTATGAGACTGTTTTGAACCATCTCGCCAAGCAGCAAATAAACCTGAGATATCTTTTCTTCTGAAGCTCCGGCAAGAGTCTTCTCTTCCCAGAGATTATCGATTTGCACCATCTCCGGGATGATTTCAGTTCCCTTTTTTGTAAGAAAGAGATGGCTGGCTCGTCGGTTAGTGGGCTCGACTATGCGCTGAACAAAACCCGCACTTTCAAGCTTTTGGACGGCTCTGGCAATCGCAGACTTGTCGATGTGAATGTGACGTGCTACATCATCTTGTATCACATTTTGGTTTTCGGAAAGGTACATCATGATCATAAATCCGCTAGCTGTGATTCCATATTTTTTCAACTCAGCGTTGAGATGGATCATGTGGCTTCGACGGATTATATCAATGAGCAAACCCAATGGAATGTCCGGCCTCATAAAGCTCCTGCTTTTTTTGCTTTTGGCTTATAGGTCAAGGCCTGTATAAAAAGGTTGTCTATGCAACTGTTGCCAGAGCAACTTTCTGATGGATAGCCGTTATGAGCAAAAAGGAAAATAGATGATCAAGAGGGATTGAGCAAATTCGATTCTTCACTCCCTCGGCTCCAGCCTTCGTCTCACCGATTCCGCGTGCGCCTTCAGCCCTTCCGCTTCAGCGAGAGTGGTAATGGTGTCCTCCAGCCCCAGGAGCCCGTCATCCGTTATCATCTGAACAGAGATCTTCTTTGTGAAGTGGTCTACATTCAATCCTGAGAAGACCCTGGCGTATCCGGATGTCGGAAGGACGTGATTGGTGCCGCTGGCATAGTCGCCTGCTGCTACCGGCGTGTACCTTCCCAAGAAGACGCTTCCCGCGTTTCTTATGGACCGGAAGGCCCCCAATGGGTCTGCAGTCATGATCTCCAGATGCTCAGGAGCAAAGGCATTGGAAAAGTCGAGAGCCTCATCTATGTCGTTGGCCAGGAGAACTGCGCTGTGATCCAGGCTCTGCTTGACGATATCGCTTCTGTAAGCTGCATCCGACTGGATGGCCAGCTCCTCGACAACAGCGCTGGCCAGGAGGTCGTCAGTTGCGACCAGCACCGATATGGACTTTGGATCGTGTTCTCCCTGGGCGATCATGTCGGCAGCAATTACTACGGGGTCTGCAGTCCGGTCGGCAATGATTAGAACCTCGCTTGGGCCCGCAGGAAAATCGATCTCAGCGCTTCCCCGCAAAAGCATCTTTGCAGCCGTGACGTAGACATTTCCCGGCCCCACGATCTTTTGCACTCTCTCTATGCTCTCTGTGCCAAGACCCATTGCGGCAATGGCCTGGGCTCCTCCTACCTTGTAGATCTCGTCCGCCCCCGCCATGTCGGAGGCGACCAGCGTCAGAGGTGTCACAGAGCCGTCCGCTTTGGGAGGCGTGCATACTATTATCCGGGAGACGCCTGCAACCTTGGCAGGTATCACACTCATCAAGGCCGAGCTTGGATAAGAGGCGCGTCCTCCGGGAACATAGGCTCCCACCGAGTCCAGGGGAACTACCTTCTGGCCTACGGTGACGCCTGGAGCAACCTCGGTGAGCCACATCTCTCGATCCTTCTGCTGATTGTGGAATTGGAAGATGTTATCTGCCGCATCGGCGAGAGACTCCTTGAGCCGATCTTCCACCAGATCGTAAGCTGCGTCTATCTCATCCTCGCTTACTCGCAGCTCGTCCAGCCGTGCTCCCTCAAACTTCTCAGTGTACTTGAAGATGGCCTCATCTCCCTTCTCTCCAACCTCCATCACAATCTCATTGACTGCATTGAGCACATCAGAAATGCCCACGTCTCGGGAGAGGAGGGCTTGCAGATCTTCATCACTCAGTTCGCTTAGCATCTTGGTTATCATAACAATAGCCTCCAAATGGTTAATTGCCCAAATTTAAGCAGTTTTGCCCCTGCCCCTCTGCCCTTTGTAGAGGGAGACGACACGCTCTAAGGTGTCGGCATCATCCAATGACTTGTCATCCCTCACTGCCACCATCCTCGGAAAACGCAGGGCATACCCGGAGGAGTAGTTGGGGCTGTGCTGAATTTCCTCATAGGCCACCTCGAAGATCACTGCGGGCTTGATCTCAAGCTCCATGCCCTTCTCGACAATTATCAGCTCAGAAAACATCTCAGTGAGCTCCGCTAGAGCCTCATCAGTAAGCCCAGTAGCCACCCAGCCAAGATCGAGAAGCTCTTCCGTGGTCTGGTCTCGGCAGGCCAGCCGATAGGAGCCCAAAAGGCTCGCTCTTCTGCCCTCGCCCCATTTTGCGCCAATCACAACAAGGTCGAGCGTCTCCATGACAGGCTTGATCTTCAGCCAGTTCTTGCCCCTCTTTCCAGGAGCATAGACTGAAGATGGATTCTTGAGGATAAGCCCCTCATGCCCAGCATCCAATGCCCTGCGGTAGATCCCTTCAGCTTCCTCGACGCTGCCGGACATCACCTGATCTGCGAGAAGATCGGGACTGGCAATTGCAATCCGCTCCAGGTGGGCTCTTCTCTCTGTTAGGGGCAGATCGACCAGGCTCTTTCCGTCGAGATAGATCAGATCGAAGAGGAAGAGGCGGAGAGGAATTTTAGCCGCCAGAGTCTGCACATTGTACTTCCTCCGAAATCGCTTCAATATCTCCTGAAAGGCCATGGGCCGGCCATCCTTGCCAATGGCCACGGCTTCGCCATCCAGTATGGCGCTTTTTGCAGAGATCTGGCGGGCCGCCTTGACTATCTCCGGCAAAGAGGCAGTCACATTCTCAAGCCGTCGGGAGAAGATGCGGACAGAATCGCCATCTTTGTGAATCTGGACACGAGCGCCGTCGTACTTCCATTCGACCGCAGCAGTGCCGATCTCGCCTATTGCTGCAGGAATGCTCTCACCTATCTGAGCCAGCATCACCTTGATCGGGCGGTTGACCATGATGGACAGCTCTCCCAGCGTTCCTCTTCTGGCAGCCACCGCCACCAGCCCCATGTCGTTGCTGAGGTTGTAGGCCCTCTCAACGCTTTCCGCGTTAGCTCCGGACCCGGAAAATGCCCGGGCGACGGCATCACGCACGCCTCCTTCGCCGACCCCGATCCTCATGTCCTCGATGGCCAATCTGGCGATGTATCGGGCCTCCAGAGGGCCGGCCTGGCTGAAGAGGAACTGAAGGTTCTTGACCTTGGTATCCTGGCTTCGCTTGCCTGAGGCGCGGGCTATCGAGAGAAAACGATCGTGGACGTCCTTGAGGGAGAGGGATAGAGCTTCCTTTTCGCCGAGAAACGCGGCAAAGCCGATGGGCCTTCTCCGCTCAACCATTGCTGAGGCCACCATTCCTGGGTCTCCTGTGGCCCGGAGCATATCCGAGACCTGAGCCGCCTGGCAGCCGCAGGCTTTGGCTATGGCCTCGTAGAGGATGGATGGCCCAACCCCCAAGTCCAGGTCGAGGCTTGGCGGAAAGAGGCTTCCCATGACGTAGCTGCAGGCCACGGGAAGCTCGGCCTCATCCAGATCCTTCAGGAATGCCGCGACTAGCTCGATCTTCTCCAGGGATCCGGATGTTGCCTCTACCTTCTGGCAGAGATTTGCAAAGGCAAGAAAGCTGGTCATGGGCTATGCTTCATGCGTTCTGCATCATGCTTCAGAATATGGCATCAATGCGCTTCGTTCTGTAGATGCTGACGACGTCTGTCAGGATGGCAGAAGCTGTCTCGATCGATCCGGCTCCAAGACCTGTAACGGTAATGGTTCCCGAAAGATCGGTATAGATGGCAGCCGAGTTCAGGGTTCCGGATACAGCTATGGGGCTGGCCAGGGGAACGAGAGTGGGCCGCACTGTGAGCGCAGGCACGTCGCCAATCAGCTTGATGGCGTAGCCGCGCTTCTTGGCTAAAGCGAGAGCCTCAGGGGTGATGCCGGTTATGCCGGTTACATCAACGTCGCTGTACTTGATGTTCATGTTGAAGAGCGAGTTGGCCAGGATGACTACCTTTCCGGCTGTGTCGACGCCTTCCACATCGTAGCTTGGATCGGCCTCGGCTATTCCCATATCCTGGGCCTCGCTCAAGGCATGGGTGTAGGGTATCCCCTCCTCGGTCATGCGGGTGAGGATGTAGTTGCAAGTGCCGTTGAATATGCCGCGAATGCCGAAGATTGTGTTGCCTACGAGGGTCCGCTCGACCAGGCTGATCAGGGGCATGGTTCCGCCGACGGTTGCCTCGAACTTGAGCATCACGCCGTTGTCCTCGGCCATCTTCTTGAGGTTGCTGTAGGCCACGACCAGCGGGCCTTTGTTTGATGTGACCACATGCTTGCCTGTGGAGAGAGCCGCCTCCATGTGTCCGAGGCCGGGCTGGCCGTGAACGATATTGGTGGGCGTGACCTCAACCACCAGGTCGGAGTCGATGGCAGCTATTGCCTCTTTGCCCTTCATGCTGGACGTGGCCACGTTGGCCAGGGTCCTCTCGCCCATGATCTTGGTCGGGTCCACGCCGTCCTCCGCGAGAACGGTTCCGGTGTGATCTGTGACGCTGATCAGCTTGAGGTTCAGCCCCATGTCCCGGAGCGCCTTCTTCTTTCTGGTAAGGACATCGACCACGCCGTGGCCGACGATGCCGTAGCCCACCAGGGAGACTTTAACATCTCTCATTTCAGACCGCCTCCGCTTCTATGGGCTCGATGACAAGCAGCTTCTTTTCCTTGCCCACTTCACGGAGTATTGAAAGGGCTTTCTGGATCTCGGCCTTTCCTGTGGCGCGGATCTTGAGATAAGCTGAAGACGGCTCGTCTATTCCTGTCATCGATAGGGAGAGGTCCATGACCTCAGCGTAGCCGGTGGAGTCGATGCGGTTCACCGTATCGCCGAGATCGCTATCTAAGACGTGCCCTACCAGGACCACTGAGACTGATTCCAGGAGCCGGTCCTCGCCGGAGCGCACAACAGAGATGCCGCACTCCTTGAGCTTGTCCTTGACGGTCTCAATCTTGGAGCCGTCCATCTCCACCACGAAGCGAACAGGTATCATGCCGCGTGGAGTCTTCTGATCCCTGTGGTGAACCACGCTGATGATGTTGGCCTTAATATCCTTAAAGGGCTGCAGAGCCAGGAGAAGCTGACCCGGTACGTCCTGCAGCTCCAAATTCATGGAAAGTCGCATAGCATTCCTCATAATATGATGAGGGTGTGGTTTATGTGATGGGAAATAAAGGTTGTTGTGGAAGGACGCTTTAATTGCGCGGTCTTTCATGCTTAGAGATTGACGCAAAATAAAATGAACAACTTTATATTGTAGAACGTCGTCCA
>CAZFFD010000106.1:0-6854 GCA_964518035.1 uncultured Methanotrichaceae archaeon
TTCTCGTCTTCCGGCAGTTCTCGGCTGTTCACATCACCTTTATTTCCGGGCACGAAGGGTATCAGACCGCGCTTTACGAGCTCCTCCTGGATCTCCAGGGGCATCTTGCGGGCATCGACTGCCAGGCCGTTTATCATGACCCACCAGGCGAAGGGATTATGCTCTAACCTGGAAGGCCGCCACCAATTTGGATCGGCCTGGCCTATTTTCAGAGCATCCCTGATCTGCCGGGCCTTGTTGGCAGCGGTCTTCTGGCTTACTCCAAAAAGGTCAGCCAGCTCGTCTGCCCTCATGTGCGGCTCCTGGGATTTGTCGAAGAGGAAATTGACAGTGCCAAGGCAATAGACTATCGCAGCTGCCCAGACGTCCTTTCTTCCCCTTTCCAGTGGTGACGGTCTCTTTCTTGCCAGGGCTGCAGCCATGCGGCGAGCAAGCCCTGCATATTCTTCATCCAGATGCTCGCGGCAGACCGCATCGGTTAACTGAGTGATCTCATCGTAGATGGTCTGCATCTTTGATGGCACGGATTCTCCTTTTTGTTTGCTCATGAATCTCTCTCCTCGGTAATCAAGCTTAAATCCTTAGTAAATATGGCTCTTCGCTATTTTTGGATTAGAACTCCCCCAGGGTGAACTGGTCCTGCAGCCGAATCTCCTTGGTTTTATGCTCAATGGACAGCATGTCCATGAGCTGGAAGGCGTTTCTCACCGCCTTGGCCCTGGCGTGATTGTTGAAGTAGACCCGGACCTTGGCGGCCTTCAGCTCGGCCATCTTGATGCGAGGCACCCAGCTCTCCAGTTGCTTCTTATCGTATAGGTAGTCGTATCTGTTCAGCCGGTGGTCGTCCTCTCCCTCCCGATCGCCCTGGAACCAGATGTCGTAGTTCCTGCCGTGCAGGCGCAGGTAGGCATGGTCCGCGGTCTCTTCGCCCTGCTCAGCGCTCGCGGCGATACCGGGGCCGTCGATCATGACAGTGGCGACATTCCTCTCCCGAAGAGCCTCAAGAGCAGCCGGATCTGTTCCAGCACCACTCTCGGCCAGCCAGCTCCTGTGCCGGAACTCCACTGCATAATTGTATTTCTCGTGGCCGACCCCGTCCAGCAGCTTCTTGAGGTTTTCAAGGGCCGGGCTGCTGTTCTTGAAGTATGGGGACAGCTGCAGGAGGACCGCGCCGAAAAGCCCGGCCTCGGCCAGGGGTTTGATGCAGGTCTTCTCAAAAGAGGCGGCCCAGAAGACGGCCCGATCGAGGTCGCCGCCCACCAGGGCCCTGTGGGTGACCAGCTCCGGTACCTTGACCGAGTACTCAAATCCGCCCTGCAGGGCTTGGGCCTTCTTTATCCAGGAGGAGATCTGCAGCTCTCCGGGAGGGCGATAGAAGGTGCTGTTGATCTCCACAGTCTTGAAGAACTGGGCGTAGTAGGAGAACCATTCACCCTTCTTTTTAGCGAGGGAGACAGGATAGAAGCGGCCCACCCAGTCGTCGTAGGACCAGCCGCTGCAGCCTATGAGGAAGGTCATGGCAAATCAGTAGTGTGCACGTCGATGAGATGGATAATAGCTAAAGCCATTCTTAGCCATATGGCAATCCATCCTTCTGCAACTCCTTTCGGATTCTCCCGGAACTCTTCCAGTGTTTTGCCAGTGCCAGACCTGAATCTGCGGAAGATGATTGCTCTGGCAGACTGTGTCCTATGTGAGGATCAGGCAACTCCGGAGAGAAACCTGCAAAGAATCAATAAGGCTAAATCATCTTGGCATTTACTGCTTTTGCAGAATAAGATGGAGCCATCCTTCAAGATCCCTCATTTAAATTCTCCCGACTTTATATCCCACGGTCTTACGCTCATTAAATAACTGGTTGACCGGATGCGGACTTATCATATCGTATCGTGCCAAATAAAGCCCATCCGCGGTCACGTGAATCAGATATATCAACTTTAGCTGCAATTACATTCTTACCTGGTTTGAGATAAGAAGTGATATCAATCAATGCAGGATTGCCATCTGGAGACGTTATTTTGTCTAAAGATAGATCGTTTATGTATAAATATACGCTTCCTCCGTTTGGATCCACATTTAATTTCCCATTGAGAATCTCAATACCATCAATCACAAAGGTAGTTCTAAAATATGCAGGATTCGCCCTAATTTCTCCTGGATACCAAATCATCCTGCTTGATTCATAAGAATTCCAATTTCTGTCGACTGCAGACTCCCACCATGAGTCATCATAGTCATTAGAAGTCCATCCGTCATTTTCGAAATCTAGGCTTTTCCAAGTATTATCAGTAATTATCGAGAGCGTTGTTATTTCTCCTGCGCCTGAATGAGAAAGAACTACGAATAAGCTGATAATCAAGCTGCACTTCATTAAATTCATTAATATTCTCCTCGTCCATGTGATAATTGATTGAAATGCTTATAAAGTCCGGAATGAAATAGTTTTCGGATCATAAAAAGAATCATAGAGTCCCGAAAACGGTTTTATCTATATGAGTGATCAACCCATGGGAGGATCCACTTACCTTGCGAACATATTGTATTGCTGGAGTCGTAGCTTCCTGGAGAATAGCATTTTCCGCTGCAATCGACACACGAATCAGGAGATGAACATATGGCTTGCTCACTTCCGGATTCGCAGTTCGGCTCCACGCCATTTTTTGCGTATTCATTTATCCTGGAGTAGCCCGTTAAAATCCACTTCCCGTTAGAACATATCTTTTTGCCATTATCGTAGCTTTCTGGTAACCAACAATTGCCATTGCAATCGACACATGAATCCGGAGAAGAACATATGGTTTGTTCACTTTCAGGCTCACAATTTGGCTGCACACCATTATCCGCATATTCATTTGTCCTTGGATAGTCTGCGATGATTGAAGATTTGCTGAAATCAACCGGATTTGATTCAATTATGATGTAATTCGCATATATATGATCATCAAAAGTCTCCGAACTTGAATGCTTGCTATCCCTAATTTGGACTTCAACACGATCATTGCCTATGTCAGCTTTTGTCGTGGTCCAGATCCACACATTGTTAGATTCCCAATCTGTAATAGGTCTATCATTTAGCAAAAATCTGTAAAGTATCTCATCGTTATCTATATCGTCTGCTTCTGCCGTCCAAGTTATGATCGTACCTTCGACTTGTGGAGAGAGCTTGTCTGCATTGAGTTTCTTAACCTTGGGTAATTCGTTCAATAGAGCAACTAATGCAAAGGATTTGGATTTCGAATCATCCCCGCTAAAATTATGTTTGCCATCCTTGACTTTAGCATCAATCACATGAGAACCGATATCTATATCGTATGTAGTCCATTCCCAAGTGGGATTGACGGCCCAATCAGTCTTTGGCTGGCCGTCAAGGTAGAACCTATATTGAAGAGAATCATTTTCCGAATCAAAAGCAGATACCGTCCAGATTATCTCTGTTCCTGCTATCTGCGGGCTGGATTTATCTGATACCAAACTAACTGCAATAGGTCGCAGATCTACTTCATGGCGACCTACCTGATCAGTTGTGGAGCTGTTATTGCTTGGAATTGGAAATGAGGTCTCATTGAATACCAAGTTATTAGTTATAAAAAATAATAATGCTATAATAGAACTTATAATTGCAATAGCAGACGCAGTTGTTTTTATAGGATTAATTTTAAACTCATTCAATAAATAATCCCGTGTCTTCCCCATATGGATCCAATCTGCATCTGTCACTAGAGAGTTGCCCTATAAAGAATTTATTGTCGTCCAACAAAGGTTTTGATTTCTGCAATCACAGAACTCTTGTCAAAATTGTGGCGCAGGTAATGACTTGAGGGCATGCCCAATAGAATTATGAGGTAAGCATCGAAATGCGATTCAATCATACAGACCGCGGTGATACCTACTAAAAATTATTTAAAATTAAGCTTCCGCTTCTCCCATCAGCCTGTCCACCAGCCACTCTGGCTCGAACTTTACCAGGTCTGGATAGGTCTGGCCCACGCCCAAAAAGAGCACGGGCTTTCCTGTGATGTAGGCTATTGAGATCGCGGAGCCGCCCTTGGCATCGGCATCCGTCTTGGTGAGAATGGTGCCGCCAATGGCCACCGACTCGTTGAAGAGGCGCGCCCTCTCCACAGCATCGTTTCCGGCTATGGCCTCATCCACGAAGATGAGCAGATCCGGCTTGGTAACGCGCACGATCTTTCTCATCTGATCCATGAGATTGATGTTTGTGTGCAGCCTGCCTGCAGTGTCCGCCAGGACCACGTCCTTGTTGTGCGCCTTGGCATATTCGACTGCATCAAAGATTACAGCCGCCGGATCGCCGCCGGTCTTGTGCTTGACAACCTTCAGGCCCAGCTTTTCGCCGTGCACCTCGAGCTGCTCAATGGCCCCGGCCCGGAAGGTGTCGCCTGCCGCCAAAACCACTGAGTAGTTCTGGTTCATCAGGTACTTTGCCACCTTGGCGATGCTTGTGGTCTTTCCTGTGCCGTTCACGCCAACAAAGAGAATCTTGACCGGCTTCTCCTTGCTCTTGATGTACTCATCGAAGTCCAGATGGTTCTTGGAGAGAAGCGTAATGAGCGCGTTTCTCAGAGACTGCTCGGCAATAGCTCCTGTGTCGGCTCCAATCTTCTTCTTCTTGCCGACCAGATCGGCCTTAACCTCCCGGACAATCTCTTCCGCTACGGGCAGAGCCACGTCGCTCTCCATCAGGGCCATCTCCAGGGCCCACATGGGCTCTTCGAGGTCTTTTTCTTCGAGAATTACTTCCTGCTCGAAGATCAGGCTCTTGGCCTTTTCCAGGAAGGAGAATCGACTCTTCGATTTGTTGTTGGCCTCAGACCTCTCCGGGGCCGACAGAAACCTCGCAGAAGAAGTCGACGCTGAGGAAGATGACGTTGATGAATTGGATAGCTTTTGCCCGGACCCCGCACCCTTTTCTGACTGCGGTCCGATGGCCTTGACATCCGTCTGCTGAGCCGTTGCATCGCTCTCAGACCCGGGCTTTCCATTTATCTTCCCTGTAATCTTCTCGGCCAGGGATACCTTCTCGGCAATTTTTGAGGAGAGAGCCTCCTTGAATCCGGAGAGCTTCTCCTTGAAGCGATTAAACAACTATGTCGCTCCCTGGGGCGTGTCCGTGTTCGTGCTGATGCTGATGTTCTGCGCCCTCTTCGTACTGCTGCATTATGGCCTGGATCTTCTGCATCTCCTGATCGACCTTGGCGAGGACCTCGTTGAGCTTCTTGGACCCCTCCAGGACCTCTGCCTTTCTAACCTTCAGAATATCCTTGGCCTCATCAGCATTCTTCTCGATGCTCACGCCAGCGCCCACATTCAAGACTACCTTCTCCTTAGAGGCAAGGGTGGCATGGATGAACGACCCGGACCCGATGGGCACGAGAATCTCCTGTCCGACCTCTGCCTTGCCCAGAGCATCTACTGCGGCTGACGCCCTCTCCAGGCCTTCAGCCGTGAGCTGCGTTATGCTAAGCTGGCGCATGATGCCATCTGCCTGAGCTTGATACTGCTGATAAGCGGCCAGAAGCCTTCTGACCTCCTCCTCGCCTCCAGGAGCGCTACTCAACCGTCTTCACCTCGTCTATCTTGATGCAGTCCCTCTTCAGACCATGTTCGCTTCCCATGAGGGAGTAGACCTTATTTACGGCATTCTTCTCGTTCTGACTTGCTACAGCCTTGCTGAAGGGCAGCCAGGTCTTGCCGACAAGTCCTCCCTTGTATCTTCCTCTGATCTCGAAATTGCTCACTCTTCCACCCCAAATCATTTTCAATTGCTGCAAATCATACCAGGAAACCCAGCGCATCCTCGATGCGCCCCAGCTCCGGGCCGGAGGTCTCGCCTCCCGCAAAGTAACTCTGACTGTTGGCTAAAATCCCTGAGCCCACCAGCGGCGAGCCTAGATTCACAGTGCCCACATCAACAGGCAGCCCGAAGACCTTCTCCAGGACGGCTATCTCTTCTTCAGAGATGCGCGGATGGACCAAAAGTCCCTTGTTTGTGGCCACGCCTGCCATGCCAACGGTCTTAAGCCCACCAATGGTGCCTTTTTCGACCACCACGCCTAGAGTCTTCTCTATGGTCTCGCAGGCCTTGCTCGACAGTCCCGGATGAACTAAAGCCGCACTATCGTTGACCAGGATCACATTACCCGCGGCATTGATCCTGGCCGGCAGTCTCTTGGCCCGACCGAATTCGCGAAGGAATTCTACATCTCGGTCTCCGGCATGATGGGTTACTACGAAGCCGTTGCTGTTGGCTGCTATCAGGGACCCCAGAACGGAGGCCCCACCTATTTGCATTTGGACAGCTTTTGCCTTCAGTCCGGCTTCCAGGATAAGCCTATCCTCCTCGCCCACCTCTTGCGGCACGAGGACAACCTTCTCGGTGCATCTGGCAAATACTCCGATAAGGCTGTTTCCTGCTATCGTCAATCGCTTATCTGTCACCAGCAAACTCCGCCTCGACCCCGCCGTCCTCGAACTTGACAGCGCGAACCCTCACGCGCAGGGGAGGCTTCATGTCGCCTCTGGCCCAAATGATTTCATTCAGACCCGGATCGATCTTTACCTTCTCTTCGTCTACCTTCATGTGCCGGGCAAGGTAGCTTTTAACTTCCGTCATGGCCCGATTGGACCTTCGGTAAATGGGAGCGTTCTTGACGATTCCCAGGGGTATGGTGTAAACTCTTTCAGTGTCGGCCATGTCTATCTCTCTAGGCTGCTTCTTCTCCAATGTCGTCTCTTGGGATGAGTAACTACCTTCCTCATGGTCTTGACAATAACCCATGAGGGCACTCTACGATTCTGATTGAATGCTTTGGCAAGCCTGATCTTCTTGCCCT
>CAZFFD010000107.1:0-6837 GCA_964518035.1 uncultured Methanotrichaceae archaeon
CCAGGGTTAAGCTCTCCCGACTTTATCCGACATTAGAGAGTTGACGCGACACTAGACCCTAAAGAGATTTATACCGAGTATCTCGAACGCTACATGGGCCTGGAATATCCGAAGGATTTGATCTTCATATATCCGTCTCTTTTTTAAATTCGTGATTGTCAGGACCTTATTGGACCTGATATCACTTTTTTATATCGATATTTTAGTTTTCGGTCTTTCATCTAAGTTAGCGGCTCTGTAATAGTTAGTTATAAATATCTATTCTAATGACAAATCTATTCATATCAAAGTAAAATGAAATATGATAAAATTATAATTAATGGCGGGCAAGATATGAACGCAGATTCGAAGACTTGTTTGGTTGCTTTGATTGTCCTGGCAACATCATCTGTAGCCTGGGGCGCTGCATCTGGCAGCCAGAATGATGAGGGCTTTTCTCTTAGCATCTTTGGCAATGCCAATATGGATGATGCAATTGACGAGCAGGACATCGATTATCTGAAGGGAGTGATAAGAGGGACAAAACCAGCCACCAACTTGAGCGATGCCAATTGCGATGGCAAAATCGACGACACGGATGTAGAGCAAATTGAAAAGATCATAAACGGCGAAGAAGAGGAGATTTCCGTAATCGATGAAAGCGGAAAGACGGTCACCATAAATGAGCCAGTAAATCGCATTGTGATCTGCCATGCCATGTTTGCCGAGGTGCTCAGGTCGCTTGGAGCTGAGGACAGAATTGTGGGCATTCCCACCTACATGGAGAATTATACCGCATTCTACCCGGATCTCAGCAAGCTTCCCACAGTCGGTGGCGCATCAACCCCTGATTCCGAAGCAATAGTCAGCCTAAAGCCCGATCTGGTAATCGTATGGGGAACCTGGGCTGAGAACCTGGAGAAGGATCTATCTGATGCGGTCCCTGTGCTTCGACTGACCTATCGCCCCTTCAGCACCACCGATCAGGATATCATGATGCTTGGATATGTGGTGGGCAAAGGTTCTGAGGCCAAGGAGCTTATCGATTTCTATCAGAAGCCTCTATCCATTATCACTGAGCGCGTCTCAACTCTCTCGGAAGATGAAAAGCCTAGGGTCTATATCGAGTATTCTGATTACAGAACCAACACAGAGGGCTCCGGTGCTCATGAGATGCTGGCGATGGCTGGCGGCAGAAATATCGCCTCAGGAATTACGTCAGACGCCAGCGGAACGCCATTTGTAGAAGCCGAATGGGTTATTAAGGAAAATCCTGAGGTTATCATGAGAAGGGCTCTGAAGGCCGACGCCTCTTGCGGTTACGATGAGGATGATCCTGCTCAAATCAAAGCCTTGAGAGAGAAGATCCTCAGCCGTCCTGAACTTGCCAATATCACTGCTGTAAAAGATGGAAAGGTTTACTGCTTCTCCACGGATATCTCAACTGGGCTATCTTACTGGATCGGCATTTTGTATATGGCCAAGATATTGCATCCCGATATCTTTTCAGACCTGGACCCGGTGGCGATCCATCAGGAGTATCTGACCAGATTCCAGAAGCTGGACTTCGATTTGAATCAGCGCGGTGTGTTCTTCTATCCTGCGGAGGCGGTGTGAACCGTGAATAATCATTTTTTTAATTGGAGGGGACTTTTATGAAAAAGCCGACAATTGTCTTATTAGTTTTGGCGAGCATATTGCTAAATGCATTGCCCGCAACTGCTGAATTCGTCTTGGAGATCTATGGAAATGCCAACATGGATGAGACCATCGATCAAGATGACATTGAATATGTGCAGGGCATTATCAATGGGGTCAACGATGCCACCGATCTGGCAGATGCCAACTACGACGGCAATATCAATGATCTCGATATTGCACAGATAGATCTTATCATCAAGGGCGAGGAGAAGAGCATCACCGTAATCCAGAATCTAAAGACATCCAAAGAGATCAATATCACCAAGACGCCTGCGACCCTAAATATGCCCATTAAGAGCATAGCAGCGCTGAGCGGCACCTATGGGCCCTACATGCTCTGTGCAATTGGAGATTCTGATCTGATTGTCGCCATTCTCTCCGGAGCAGTTGAGCGGGGAGAGATAAGAGACATCATGAAAGACAAAACCATAGTTGGGACCAGCAATGATGACTGGGATATGGAGAAGATCCTGGAATTAAAACCCGATCTCGTTCTTGGATATGCGTCCTTCGATCTCGCTGAATACAGAAAGATTCTGGAGCCTGCAGGTATTTCCCTGGTTCAAATGAACTTCAACAGGCCGGAAACATATAAGAGCGAGGTAAGAACTCTGGGCTGGATCTTGGGCAAGCGGGATCGAGCTGAAGAACTGATCAGCTTCGAAGATGAGCATCTCAACTACATAACTGAAAGGACAAAGGACTTCAAAGAGGAACAGAAGCCAAAGGTCTATGCTGAGACATACCGCGATAATAGATATGGAGGATCTTCCAGTTCGGTGGGCCTGGCAATTGAGCCGTGCGGAGGCATCGATATATTCGAGGATCTGGGAGTTTCAACAGACATCGATCCAGAAGAGGTGATCAGTCAGAATCCGCAGGTGATCATTCATATGACTGCAGGAAATTACATGTCAGACAGCGGATATGACGCAACCAATACCAGCGAAATGGAGAAGAAGATTGCGGATATCGAGAACCGCACAGGTTGGGATCACATTGATGCAGTTAAAAATGGGCGAGTATATGTCATTACCAGCGATGCAGCCTCGATTCATCCCAGCATATTCCATGCCTACATTGCCAAATGTCTTCATCCTGAAGAGTTTAAAGACCTGGACCCCGTAGCAGTTCACCAGGAATGGCTGCAAAAGTTCCTGGGAATCGAGTACAAAGGAGTATACGCCTTTCCGCTGCCGTAAAGCTGCGAGCAGTTGGATGTTTGACAGGGGAGAAGATATTCTTCTAATTTTTAAATTAATAGCTTTAACTAATACTTTAATTCCTTATCGGATGATGATATGAAGATTAATGCAATTGTATGGGCCAGTGATATGGCTCATATTCTGAAAGCCTCTCGAGAGATCGGCCTGGATCTGATGGCATGGTCAACCGTCGGCTTGAACCGGCAGGACGATTTAGCAGCCTGTCTAACCTCCCTGAACGATGCGGATCTGCTGCTTATTCATCCCTCACACGATGGTTTTTGGGATGAAATCATGCAGCGCGTGGACTCAACTAAACCTCTGGTTGCCATCAGCCTCAATCCATCGCATTGGTCGGCTTCAACCATACCCTTAGAAAAGGCGGCAATGATCAACCGCTATTTTCTCTTCGGCGGCCCTCAGAATATCCGGAACATGCTCAAGTACATCTGCAAAGCTGTGCTGAATGTCGGCTGCGATTATGATCCTCCTATTGAGCAGCCTTGGCAGGGGATTTATCATCCTGATGCAGATCGGTATTTTCAGGACGTAGAAGAATACCTGGAATGGTACAAACCCCGAAGAGGTCGAATTGTCGGCATCCTTTTCTACAGGTCATTTTGGATCAATGACGACTTGGGTGTTGAGAATGAGCTTATCAGGGAACTGGAAAAAAACAATGATGTTATTCCTGCCTTTTCTCTGGGCATGAAAAGCTCTGAGTTGGGAGCAAAGGCCAGCAACGAGGTTATCGAGGAGTTCTTTTGCAGCAGAGTCGATGCTCTGATAGATCTCCAATCCATGGTTCATGGATCTAATGTGGAGTCGGTCAGAGATACCATGAATAAGCTTGATGTGCCGGTCTTTCATCCCCTGGTCCTCCGCCATCTTGGTGAAGAGGAATGGCTTGCCGATCCATTCGGCATGAGCAGCTATGAGCTCGGCTGGAATGTGTCCATGCCGGAATTTGCAGGCGTGATCGAGCCGATAGTAGCAGGAGTTGCCAAGAGCAGTCAGATGCATGATCTGGAGCTCGAACAGCATGTGCCAGTGACTGAGAGGATTGAGAAGCTCTCCCGACGCGTGGGCCAATGGATCTCTCTCAGAAACAAGCCTCCAAGAGAGAGGCGGGTCTGTTTCATGCTCAACAGCAAGCCCTGCGCCTCGGTTGAGGGCGCGGTGGGTGGAGCCGCTCATCTGGATTCCCTTGAGAGCATCGCCAGGATCCTGCAGAGGATGAAAGAGGCAGGATATGCCATTGATTCTCCGCCGAAAAATGGAAAGGAGCTGATCGATCGGATCATGAGCAAGAAGGCAGTCTCAGAGTTCCGATGGACCACTGTCGAGGAGATTGTCAACAAAGGTGGAGCACTATCCTTGGTGAGCAAGGAGGATTACCTGAAATGGTTTGACAGCCTGGCAAATCCGGCGAAGGATAGCATTATCAGCGCATGGGGCCATCCACCAGGTGAAGAGAAAGATGGGATTCCTGCCGCCATGATCTACCAGAATAAGATAGTTGTAACTGGTATTCGCTACGGCAATGCATTAGTCTGCGTCCAGCCCAAGAGGGGGTGTGCCGGAGCACGTTGCGATGGCCGGGTCTGCAAGATATTACATGATCCGCAGGTGCCGCCCACCCATCAGTACCTGGCCACTTATCATTACATCGAAGAGGAATTCGGGGCCGATGTAGTGATCCACGTCGGCACCCATGGCAACCTTGAGTTTCTGCCTGGAAAGTCGGTGGCGCTCTCGAGGAATTGTATGCCCGATATCGCATTAGGCGATATGCCTCATCTTTACATCTACAATGCCGACAATCCACCTGAAGGGACTATGGCGAAACGGAGGAGCTGTGCTGTCATTGTGGATCATATGCAAACGGTGACGACAGAATCAGGGCTATACGGCAAGCTGAAGGAACTGGAGGATCTTATCGCTGAGTACAATAAAACCAAGAGATCTGAGAAAGCCCGGGCTCATTCTCTAGAGCATATCATTGTAGATCTGGCAAGAGTGAGCAAAATATCTAAGGATATAGGCTTGGATGAGATGATGCAATCCGGTGCAGGAATTGATGAGATAATAGGAGCCGCTCATGAGAAGATCTCAGAGATCTACAACACCCAGATCCCGGACGGCATGCATGTTTTTGGAGAAAGGCCCCAGGGCGAGAGAAAGGTCGAGTTCATATGCTCTATTCTCAGGTTTGATTCCGAGCTAAGAAAGTTCGTGGTGGGGCTCATGGGAGGTCAATTGGACCAGAATAGCGATATGCTTCAGATAGATCATCTGGGCAGGGATCTGGTGTCGTCTCTTCTTAATGGCGAGGGACAACAGGCTGCCGGTCGCATACTTGGAGAGAGATGGATCTGTCGGGACCCGGAGCCCTGGCAGACAATGGCTGATCGAATAGATGACATCTCCAGAAAAATCGATGCCTCAGGGGAGATGGAAGCGCTGTTTCACGGCTTTGACGGAGGATTCATCCCTCCCGGCCCGTCTGGGCTCATAACCGGAGGAAAGGTGGATGTCCTTCCCACAGGCAGGAACTTCTATTCCTTGGATCCGGCAACCATTCCTACCAAGGCGGCATGGATGGTCGGCCAGAGATTGGCAGAAAGCACGCTGGCGAAGTTCAAGGAGGAGAACAACAAGCTGCCCGAGAATATCGCCATGTACTGGATGCCTAGCGACATAGCCTGGGCGGATGGAGAGCAATTGGCCCAGATGCTTTACCTCATCGGTGTAGAGCCAATTTGGAAGGGTGGGTCTGTCACCAGCTTCCAAGTGATCCCATTGAAGAAACTGGGACGGCCAAGGATCGATCTCACTGTTCGGGTGGCCGGAACTACTCGAGATTGCTTTTATAATCGCATAGAATTTCTTGATATGGCGTTAAGGGAGATATCGGCCAGGGATGAGCCCCTTGAGATGAATTACTTGAGAAAGCATGTTATGGATGAGGGATACCACCCCCGCATTTATTCCAGCCAGCCGGGGACATACGGCGACGGGATAACTCTGGCCATATATGCATCGGCCTGGAAGAACCAGCAGAATCTCTCGGATATCTTCGTTAATTGGAATGGGTATTCGTACGGCAAAGGAGTGTTTGGTGAGGATGCCCATAGGAGCCTGATCCACCAGCTTCAGACTGTGGATTTAACATTCAATAAAACGCCTACAGATGAATACGACCTTCTCAGTTGTTGCTGCTACTTTGGGACCCACGGAGGCATGACCAACGCCGCCAAAGAGATATCTGGAAAGGCAGTGCCAGCCTATTTTGGAGACACGAGAGAAAAGGACGGCGTTCGGGTTCGAAGCCTGGCAGACGAGATGCGCCGCGTTGTTCGGACAAAGCTGCTCAACCCAAAGTGGATCGAAGGAATGAAGAGGCACGGCTACAAGGGAGCTGGCGACATCTCGAAACGCGTTGGTCGCGTGTACGGCTGGGAGGCGACGACGCAAGAGGTTGATGACTGGATCTTTGACGAGATCGCAAAGACCTTCATTATGGATGAGAAGAACCGCAAGTTCTTCCAGGAGAACAACCCCTGGGCCATGGAGGAAATTGGCCGAAGACTCCTGGAGGCCGAGCAGAGAGGCCTATGGAAGGCTGACCCAGAGGTCTTTGATGCTCTCAAGAACCTCTATCTGGAGATCGAGGGCTGGATGGAGGAGAGGATGGGAGACGTGGAAGGCGAGTTCCAGGGAGGATCGATAGATGTCGTCACTGCGGACGAAGTGAAAGCCTGGAAAGAGAAGATGGCAAAGGCGATCAGAGAGTAATCTGAGCCCCATTAAGCTAAAAAAGATCCGTCTTCTCTCTTAAAATCCACTCTCCTTTTTGCCATTTGTTAGGGAGTTGTGAAGACTATAGTTTATGTGGTGAACACTCCCCGCCCTAAAGAGCGGAGCTTCTAGCGTTTTGCAGAGATTGTGT
>CAZFFD010000108.1:0-6785 GCA_964518035.1 uncultured Methanotrichaceae archaeon
TCTCTCATGAGAGCGGCATTCACAGCCACGGGGTCATAGAGAACAGCAAGACCTTCGAGCCGGGAATCATGACACCTGAGATGGTGGGCCACAAGAGACGAATAGTGCTCGGCAAACATACGGGCCGGCACGCCGTGGCCAAAGTCCTGGAGGAAGCAGGCTACACGCCGTCTGAAGAGCAGCTCGAAGAGATCCTGGAAAGGGTCAAAGACCTTGGAGACAAAGGAAAACAGGTTGCCAACATAGATCTTCAGACCATAGCCGATGTCGTTATCGGTGAGGTGGCCAAGGGCAGCCAGGCTGTGGTGCTCAAAGAGGTCTCAGTCATGACCGGCAACATCATCACTCCTACGGCAACCGTAAGAGCCCTGGTCAGAGGAAAGGAAAGGGTCCTCGCAAACACCGGTGTGGGTCCGGTGGACGCTGCAGTAAACGCTGTCCAGGGTCTGCTTGATGGAGACACTTCCATCCACCTCTCCGACTTCCGAATCGAGGCCATTTCAGGAGGAGCTGATGCATTGGCACAAGTGGTGATCGGGGTTGAAGACGACCGTGGTCGCCGCGTTGCAGCTCGATCAGCTCGCGAAGACATTGTCATGGCTTCAGTGGAAGCCTTGGTCAGCGCCATAAACCGAATGATGCTTCTCAACAGTGAGAGAGATGAGAAGAAGGCTTGAATCATTGAGGCCTTGATGCCCAATTTTTCAGGGCTTTCAATGGACATGACATGATTGACCATGACATGATTGACCATGACATGACTGATGATGCAAAAGCGGCCAATATCATCTGCGCCTATCCCGTAAACCTCGATGCCGTCTGCAACATTCGGGGTGAGGATATATCTCGCCTCATCCCCTCGAGCCTCAACATCGAGAAGATCACGCTCACGAAGGCGATAGCCAGCCAAGAGGACCTCATCTCCTCGCTGCTCTTTTGCATGAGAGAGGGATCTGGAGCCGAGCTTTTAATTGAAAGCCGGACAGCGGCAAGGGAAATTGAGGAGGCCTTCTCATGGCAGTATCGCCTCGGAGGAAATGCGGGGATCATGGCCAATGCGCTTGCGTCTCTTGGAGGAAGACCGGTTCTCAATGCACCTGCTCTTGGGAATAGGCTATCAAGAATGCTTCAAGCCCAAGTCGCTGTGCCTCTCTCAGGAGGGCTCGCATATCCAGGAGACGCAAAAAAAGCCGGATCGTCTGCCGCGTTTGCTGATGATGATATCGTGCATTTCGTCTTCCAGTTCAAAGAAGGTGACGCGGTCTTCACCCAGCATATCAAGATCACTGCCAAGAGCAACGATCGCTTTATAGCCACCTGCGATCCGGTAAACACCAAGCTTCTCTCCAGCAAACATTTCGACGCCTACTGCCTGGAAAATATCAGGGATTTTGACGGCGTTCTGCTCTCAGGCTTTCACCTAGTGCCTCTTCAGGGATATCGGCAGGTTTTCTCGGAAAAGATCTCCCAGATCAAATCATGGAAGGACAGGAATCCTGATCTATTCATTCACATGGAATTAGGCTCATTTCAAAGCCCCCGAATCATCCAGTCCCTTCTCGAGATGCTCATGCAGATTCCAGCTGACAGCATCGGGATGAACGAGGATGAGCTGGCGGCAATCGTGGCTTCATCGCAGCAATTATCGCCTGATCAAGCATTGTCTGGCTGCCGGCAGAGCTGGCGGGAGATCATGCAGGCTGCAGAGAGCCTTCAAGACAGGCTGGGCATCTTTCGGGTGGCAGTACACACGAGAGACTATATTCTGAGCGTTATGAGAAAAGGCCGGATGTCAGCCAAGAGCGAACTCCTGGCTTTAGAGAGTGGCGTCAATGCTGCGGCGGCTCTGGCAGCCACAGGCTCGCTGAAGGGAACTCTTCCCCAGGAGATTAACGAAAACGGGCTTCGATCTGTCCGGGAGCTCTGCCAAACCGGAGCCATCCCGGTGGGCCGGGGAGCAATCCTCCATTCAGAGGATCGGATCGTTTCCATGACGCCGTCACTCGTTGCAAGAGAGCCCCGAATAACCGTAGGTCTCGGAGACACCGCAACAGCTGCGATCTTTCTTCATGTCATCAGAGATAAGCTGGCTGCTATTAAAAATGGTGCCTGATCAGAACAACTTGATCTCCATCAGGCTCTCGCCAGCAATCTCTTTCACCTGATCCACCAGATCGTCGGCTCTGTAAAATACCCTGCATTTCTCACCGAAGATCTTTTCTTTGACGAGCCTTCCTACAACGTCATCGCACCCTGGCCTGACTTGAATGATTATGCTCCCGGCAGCTATCGCCGTTTTGCCCGCTAGCCGATCCATATCTCCATCAACTATTCCTATCACAGGTATGCCGAGGCGGGACAGGATATCACCAGCTATCGCAGTGGTGTCATCTCCAACAGTCACAGCCAGCTCGGCTCCCTGAGCCAGCTCGAAGGCATCTTCGGCGCAGTGGTCTATGAAGACCGCACCAATACCACAAGCTTTGCAGCAAATATGGCTCCCTACCAACCCTGGGACGGCAGATTGAGCATCAATGCTTCGTCGAATTGAGCCGCTGCGAATGATAGCCTTCTCCAAATAGACATAAGGGAGCTTCTCAAGGCCATGCTGCTTGGGCTTGACACCCTTCATGGACACTATTCTGCCATCTTTTCCAATGATCTCTACCCGCGACTCTGTGGCCCTGCCAACTACCGTTCCGTTAATTGATATCAGCTCACCGGGATGAACTGCAGATATGATGCGTCTGATGTTGCCGTTCTCAGTACAGACGCTATCCAAAGATGATGGGATCAAGATATCAAGCAGGAGATCTGATGAGAGCATTCTTGCCAGTTCAGCCTCTTCGCTCTCTCCTCGAAGCACAGCCACGAACTTTCCGCCGTAGTCGACCTGGATGAGCGGCTTTCCAAGTCCTGCTGCCTGCACGACCATAGCCCCAAAGGCGAGCCCACTCTCTCGGGTTTTGGCCTGGTTGAGAAGGATGATGACATCGTTTGCCTTCTGCAGTTCCATGATGGACTGGCTTGGCCTCTTCCTGGAGATGATGGAAATGGCGTCATGCAGGCCGGCATCAATCAAGGCCACTCGGCCCATGGTCCCGCCCAAAACCGCTGTGACGCTACCATGCCTCTTCAGATAGTTTATCAGCCCAATGGCTCTGCCGCTATCTATTACCTCCGGGCCGTGCACTACAACGCCGATCTTTTTGGTGATCGTTACCCGCCCGTCTCCAGGTTGTCGTCCTGCATCTTGGCTGCATCCATCATCTCTTGGGTCTGCTTGAACCTCTCTTGGATCTGCTCCAGTGTCATGCCCTCAAGCTCTTTTCGCTCTGGAGGCTTCTCGATAAGCTCCAGCATATCCAGGCGGTAGTATAGACCGGTGCTATCCAAATAAGCCCACGTCTGCCCGTCGTCTTCCACCTTCAGAACCTTGACAATTCCCGTGGTCCCTGTGCCCTTGTATCTGACCAGGCTGTCTTCTTCGATCTGCGCCATATAATCACCTAAACTATAATTTCTGCACAGTTATATTGCACTCTCTTTCGATATTGCCTTCGCCATTGCCCAATATCTCCGCACCCCCAGGCACTGCCACGACCTCCATCTGGTGAAACTCGTCGCATGCGCACAGAACGCTTTGCTCAGGATGAGTCCCAGGAACAATTCGGCAGTCGAGCCTAGTCCGGGCCCCGATAGATACGACAGTTTTCAAGCGAGCCGAAGCTGGATGGCCTTTTGGGAGCACTATCAAGGGCGCCCCCAGCTCTCGGAGCTGATAAATAGTACAGGCAAGGCCGCGCATGACCCTCCCGCCCACATCCCAGGAGGATGCTACCATCAGATCCTCAGGCTCAGTGAAGAGAACAGTCTCTTCAGACTCGGTCTCCAGATAGAAAAAAGCTCCTTTTGTCTTAGCTATAGCTACAGTGCCCTCTCGCCCACTCAGATAGGCGATCTCGTCCTCATGGATGGGTATACGCATGACCTTCAGATTGCCTTGACGTTCCTGGATTTGCAGGATGGACACATAGGCCTTCTGCCCATGCCCTTGAACTGATTCTTGCAGTCCAGACATTCATAATCTTTGGCTACCAGGGATTCGATGTCCCCAATGTCCGGTCCTCCTCCAACAGTGCACATCTCGCTTTCACCTCCGCTTCCTGTATGGCACTTTTGCATATTTAAAAACGGCGGAAAAAAGGATAAAATCAGAATCTCAATGCCTTTTTAGGGCAAGCTTCAACGCACCTGGCGCATTTGATGCAGTCCGGACTGTCGAAAATCTCGTTAGCAGGAAGCTGCATCGGACAGACCTTCTGACACTTGCCGCAGTCGATGCACAACGTTTCATCCACTTTGAGCTGATATTTTTGGCCTCCCATCGCCCTCTGCAGCGTTCCCATCGGGCAGAAGGAGCACCATGCACGAGGAGCTATGATTGCGCCAAAGAGGATGGCAATGGTTGTGGTAACGATGCAGAGGGTTACAAAGACCATCCCGACTCTGTCCACCACACCGTCTGTCTGTATGATTCGATAGATCATGAATCCCATGAGAAGAACAAAGATGATAGCCCTCAGCTTCATGCTCCTGAACTGTGCAGGTATCTTTATCTTTCTGCTCAAAGGGCTCAGCCAGAAGTCAACGAAGCTGCCTCGCGGACAGAGATTTCCGCAGAACCAGCGGCCTCGAAAGGGCGCAATGATCATGAGGCTTCCAAATACAATCAGGAGAAATAATCCCAGTTTTGGATAAAATATGCCACCTATGGATACTAATAGCACTATGATGCCCAGGTAAGGCGTGATCTTCAACATACCACAATCTCCTCCGATCTGCGTTATTTGTGCATTTCCGCGATCATCATAAGGACGCGCAAAGATATTTAAGCTATCCTCATTAAAACGGCGAAGATGGAAGATTATGACCTGATTATCGTGGGTGCAGGACCATCTGGCCTCTTTTGCGGCATAAATTCCATGAAGAGGGGGAAAAGGGTCTTGATTCTTGAAAAGAAAGACTCACCAGGGCATAAGCTACTCATATCCGGCTCAGGTCACTGCAATCTGACTCACCAGGGCGATATCAGAGATTTTCTCAATCATTTTGGGGGACCCAACCAGGCCAGATTTCTGCGTCCCGCTCTTCTCGGCTTTACGAACAACCACCTCGTGTCGTTCTTCAAGGATTTGGGGCTTGAGATGATCCCTGAGAAAGGGGGCAAGATGTTTCCTGAGACGTTACATGCGAGAGACGTGCTGAGGATTTTGATTGATCAATGCCGGAAAAATGATATCGCCATCAAATGCAATCAGAATGTAACTGCCATTGACAGAGATAATGGAGGGTTTTTGGTGAGATGTGAGGGCAAAGTCTTTCGCGCCCGGATGCTCGTAATAGCCACAGGAGGATGCTCATATCCTGCTACCGGCTCAACCGGGGACGGCTACAGGTTTGCCAGCAGCCTCGGACACCATCTGGTGGAGATTGGGCCGGCTTTGACCAATCTGATCATTAAGGATTATCCGTTCCCTGATCTGGCTGGCCTCTCCATTCCGGATATAAAGACCTCTCTGTACCGCAGCACAAAGATCAATGAGCATCGAGGTGATATCTTATTTACTCACGATGGGCTTTCAGGGCCCGGAATTTTAGATCAGTCCCGTTCAGTCAGAGCAGGAGACATAATCAAGCTCTCCTTTGTTCCAGAAGAGCAGAAGGCAGCTATGGAGAAGTGGCTCATGGACAAGGCGAGACAGGATGGAGGAAAGAGCATACTGTCTGCGCTATCCAATCTGCCGTTCTCGACATCTGGCTTATCGATCAAATTGACAAAGAGAATTCTGGAGATATCTGGGATTTCCTTTGACCTGCATCTGGCTCAATTGACGCGGGAGAATCGAAATCGTCTGATCGAAAATTTCACCGGTCTGCCTCTGGTCGTCTCGGATCTCGGAGGCTTTAGCACTGCTATGGTCACCAGAGGCGGTGTGAACACGATAGAGGTCAATTCCAAAACTATGCAGTCCCGGCTGGTTGAAGGATTGTACCTGGTTGGTGAGGTTTTAGATATCGACGGGGATACAGGAGGCTATAACCTGCAAGCAGCATTTTCTACTGGAATGCTGGCGGCGAGGAGCATCAAAGCCAAGATTTAGAGACGACGAAATCGTTTCCACCGTCTGCCAGGAAGCTGTTGGCGGCGATTCAGATAGCTGGCCTCTGGATCTATGGAGATGCCATTGATCTTTATGGATTTGATGTCGACCTTCTGGCCTGAAGGAGCTCTGCTATTCCAGGTATAGCTGAAACCGCGACAGACCTGGAGTGTCCTGTATCCCGGGGAGAATTCAGGGCGATGATGTTGTTGGAAAAAGGCCATCAATGCTAATAATAAAAACAAAAAATTAAAAAAAGAAAGAGCCGCATACTATCAAGTTCAGTCTTCACCCTCGTACTTGAAGGAGAGCCGGACCTTGGCCCTGTACTCTGCGATCTTTCCGTTCTCCAGCCTGACATCCAGCTCCTTTACCTCCGCTATTCTAAGGTCCCTCAGGCTCTTGGTGGCCCGATCGACTACAGTTTTAACAGCTTCTTCCCAGCTCGTTTTGGAGGTTCCAACCAGCTCGATTATTTTGTATACGTCTCCGTCTGCCATAGTCCTATCACCCTTATAATGCTAAATAATAATAGGCGTTTCTCATTGATATAATTTCCTAAGTGAAGATAGTCAGCAAAAACCTGAAATAGCATTCGGCCTGCCATGACCGGCAAGAAGG
>CAZFFD010000109.1:0-6724 GCA_964518035.1 uncultured Methanotrichaceae archaeon
AACTCTTGACTTTTCCATATTATAAAACTCAAACCTATTAGAGGGTCACGACCGAGTGGGGAGGAAGAAGAGATCACTTTCATCGATTCCGTGGGCAGAATCCGTTCGGTGAAAGAACCCATCGCGAGGATAATTGCTCTGGATCATTATGGATGTGAGATGGTTCGTGCTGTGGGGGCAATAAACAGACTTGTTGGTGGCACGGTTAGAGACAACCCAGAATTCTGGCCAGAACTTGCGGATAAGCCCGCCGTAGGCGGATACGAAGAACCGGATTATGAGAAGATCATTGATCTCAAGCCGGATGTTGTGATCACATGCGACCTTGGAGATCCTCGCACCGAAGAAATGCTCGAACCTACGGGCATTCCTGTGGTGAGGTTGGATTTCTACAAACCGAAGACTTTTGTCAGAGATGTGCAGTTATTGGGGATAATGTTGCGTCAGGAGAAGGAGGCTAACGATGTCATTGATTTCTTCCAAAATAATCTCAACACCGTGCAGGAGCGGGTAGGGAAACTGAAGGCTGCTGAGAAGAAGAGAGTCTACTTCGAAGGCACCAATGATAAGAGCGTCGCTGAAGGCTCTGGATGGCATGAGATGATCGAGATTGCCGGTGGAAGCAATATATTTGCGGGCTCTGGTACGTCAACTCTCATTCCAGATCCTGAGGAGATTCTAAAGAGGGACCCCCATCTAGTGTGGAAATCGGGCCCTGGTGGATACATTCCCCTAAATCTTAGCGAGATGGAGACTGTGTGGAATGACCTGATAAGTCGCCCAGGTTGGGATAAAATGGATGCGGTCAAGAACAATCAAGTACATGTAGTATCCTATTGGAACTCCATAGGATGTGCAAAACTGATAGCCATTACTTATCTGGCCAAAAACCTCTATCCCGACCTGTTTCAGGATATGGAACCGGAAGCGATAGCTAAGGAATGGTATGAGCGGTTTCAGGGAGTGGAGTATAAAGGCGGATATGTCTATCCGCCGAAAGGCTAACAACACGGAATAGAAGCACGGCGATTTGCTGTTGGATGCTAACTTGGGTCGCGTACATGAGATACTGGAAAACGCCAACGAGTGATACAAGGGACAATTGACTCCGAAATATGACTCCTATCTCAGGTTTGAGTGAGAATTTGTAGTAACATCCACCTGCGACCTTTTTTTGCAGATTATACATGCTGAGTTATGCAGCATATCGGGCTGGATTAAGAGCCCCTGAATTTTTTTGTAGATATGCTTTCAGCCTCGTAAGGTCTGATGCTGCGCGATCCTTTTGCATCAATAGTAAGAATAACCCATATGACCCATGCGATTCTTTGTATGTGGAATGGAGAATGGAGAGAATACCTTGAAGAAAAAACATGTTTCGGGCAGCAGGCAGAAATGCCAAAGCATTCAAGCTAATCTCGGTTCGATCGATCTATGCTATCTGCGGCTCGGTTGATTGCTGCTCGGCAAAGTCGCATTAGTCGTCTCTTTCAAGCGCCTCAAGCACCTCTTCAACACCCTTCAGCTCGTTCCTGAGAGCTTCCTGATACTTTTGCAGGTTTTCGATCTTTTCTTTCTTGCTGATGAATCTCCTTGACATCTGTCCGCAATGGCACATTTCCTGGTGGTGAGGTCCGGCATGATGGCCTTGGTTCTCTCCTCCGCACCCACATCCTTCAAACATTTTCGTTTTACCTCCAGATTATTGCTATCAAATGGAAAGTATTTAAACTATCAAGTTTATAGCTACATAGTGACTATCCATGCAGGAAGCAAGAAGGATGCACCAGGAATGTGAAAATTTATGCCTGTGCCCTCTGAAAGGCATCATTGATGTTATCAGCAAGAAGTGGGCTCTTCTCATCATCAATTCTCTGGGCAATAGAGGACGGGCCAGGTTCAAGCATCTTATGGAGGCATTGTCGGGTATCAGCCCAAAGACGCTCTCCGACACGCTCAAAGATCTGGAAGAAGAAGGCCTGATCAACAGGGAATCATTTTCCGAGATTCCTCCGAGGGTTGAGTACACACTGACACAGGACGGAATTACGCTACGGGAAGCCATAATACCACTTCTGAAATGGACGGCTGCAAGAGGCACCCGCACCAGCGAATGCAGTTCCTTCTGCGGCAATCAATCGCATATTATCGCTGGCGATACCTGTGACGGCAGAGAAAAAAATTGCGTAGTATCGTGCCAATCCAACAAGATCAAGTGATCCAATGGTTATGATTGCATTTTGATGTATATCTGTTGCAAGCTGCTGGAGAGAGACAACAAATCTATAGACAATCCACGCTCTGGCCTTGCCCGCCTTAGTGCCCAGCAAAAATATGCCGACGCAAGAGATGTACGAGCTGCACAAGAAAAGAGAACGGGAGAAAAGCTATTTGATGCGTACAAGAACGTTCTGGACGCGGACGGGCTATACTTACAGGATGATGAAAGCGTGTTCGGGCATGTGTTCATTTCCTTTCTTTCCCTCTACGCCTACTGCAAACTTGAAGAGATGCTCAAAAAGGCTGAGCTAAGTCGAAAGATGTCTCCTTCCGACCTGTTGTTGCAGTATAGCAAAGTGTATCATGTCAAAATTGGCGATCGAACTCTGATTTCGGAGGTACCCAACAAGGTAAGAGATTTGGACAGCAAGCTAGGATTGAATTTATTCCCTACTGCGTGAGGAGTTAAGGTTAATCGTCATCAAGTTATTTTAAGGTTGTTGGCCTTTGAGCCAGGCGGCAGCTTTCGTTTCCGTCCGCCGGGCCAAAGTCAAATCACTCCCTTGGTGCTGGGAATGGCTGTCCCCTCGACAGTCACTGCTTGTCGAATGGCAAATCCCAGGGCCTTGAAGATGCTCTCCATTTTGTGGTGGTCGTTCTCTCCGTAAAAGCGCACGTGCAGTGTGAGCCTGGCCCCAACTGTGAGCTCCTCCAAAAAAGGCTGGAGGAGCTGCACATCATAGTCGCCTATCCTCTCGCCCCGGAACTCTCCTGCCATGACCAGATAGGGCCTGCCTGAGAAATCCAGGGCCACATCTGCCAGGGCTTCGTCCATTGGCACCGAAGCTGAGCCGTAGCGGCGGATTCCCCGGCGTTCTCCAAGGCTCCTGTCCAGGGCAAGCCCAATGGCTGAGCCCAATGCCTCGGTTTTCCAGAAGCCTGGGTCTGCCTGAGCTGTCAGGTCCATTGAGGCCGTGCGTGCCAGGGCTGTGAGCATGTGGTCGAGAAAGCCTGATCCTGAGCGGACTTGAGCACACCCCGATCCGTCCAGCTCCACCTCAGCCACGGCCCGAGACTCCCGGAAGAGCCCGTCTCCCTTTCCCTTCCTCATCTTCCTCACCTCAGAGCCTCAAGCGTCTTTCGCACGCTCAGTTTGCCGGTGTAAATCGCTGTGCCTGCCACAGCTCCCGCGGTCCCGGCGTCCCTCAGAGCCAGGACGTCCTCAATTGATGTCACTCCGCCTGCAGCTACTACCGGAATCCTGACAGCTTCCACAAGGTCGCGCGTAGGCTGCAGGTCGATTCCCTGCTGCTGGCCTTCCACATCGATATTTGTAAAGAGAATTGACCCAGCTCCCTTCTCCTCAAAGAGCTTGCCCAATTCCGCCGCCTTCTTGGATAGCGTCCTCTGCCAGCCTTCAGTTGTCACATTGCCCCTCTTTACATCCAGGGCCACCATTATCCTCTCCTTGCCGTGCCGGTCTGCCAAACGGGTGACCATGTCCGGGTCTTTGAGGGCTGCTGTGCCGAGGATCGCCCGGTCCACGCCAAGATCGAGAATGCTGGCCACATCCTCCTCGGTCCTGATGCCGCCGCCCACCTGAGTGAACAGGTCAAGATTTTTGACAATCTGGCTCAGGATTGGGGCGTTGATCCTTTTTCCCAGAATCGCTCCGTCCAGATCGATGATGTGCAGATGATCCGACCCCTCTGCCACCCAGCGCTCTGCCTGGGCCAGGGGGTTGTCCAGGGCCACGACCTCGGTTCCAGGCACACCGCCCACGAGCTGCACGCATTTGCCGCCGCGTAGATCCACCGCAGGAAAGAATACAAAAGTCATGACATCTCTGATGAAGCATTTAGACCTTAACCGTTTCGATCTTCAAGAAAAAAAAGTGCACAGGGGTTTGGATTAGAGGCCCTAGAACAGGCGAGCTTTGATGTGCCTTGCCGCCAGCAACGCAGCAGCAGCAAATGTTAACTCAAAGCCTGGAGTGCTGTTCTTGCCATCATCGTCGTCTGAGCCATCGCCTCCAGTCTCGCTCTCTTCGGATTCGTCTGCATCATCACCTTCGGCATCATCATCGGCATAAACGGTTACCATGCAGGCCAGAATCGTGAGAAGGGCCGCGAGAAGAATGGTCAACGTCTTCTTCATCAATTTCACCTCTGTATAGTCTTGAATGCTTGGAATTTATATACCCGGCGATTCTTTTTAAATTTACCAGGTTTCATTAAAATCCCGCCCCATTCTCGAAAGGAATAAGTTTAGCTTGCATTTTTGAAAAGATTCAAGCACGCAAGTCTGATCTCATTGCACAGAGGGTCGGGACCGGTCATGGAAAGGGCGAGGCCGGAAATCCTGGATTTTTCGGCCTCCTGCAGAGCATGTCTCCAGCACTCTTGAGAATCTGAAAGGATAATATTCAGCTTTGCTTATCTGCATTTTATTGATATCGCCAATCTGTTTCAATCGCCATCATTTCTGATGCACAAGGCCCTAAAAAAAATTAATTTGAATCTTATTCCTCATGTGCTGTTCTTTGGCATGTTGTATTGAATATTGACCAGTCCCACCAGTGCCGCTTTCTTTGTGGCATTGCTGGCGCCTGCCCTTGGATCAGCTCGGCGGAATGAATTGATGCTTGAGGTGTACATGTCCGACATCAGGCCGCCTGGAGTCATCTTGAATGAAGGACTTTCAAAGATCCCAGAATCTAGGCTAGTCAGATCTATGGCCCGCGGGTTGCCCCAGATAAAACCAGGATCATTGGGATTGATTATGGTTCTATTAATGGAATAGTCGGCTGACCCTTGACTGGCATTCACTGCGTCTGATGGCAGTTCTGCCAGAACCGGTGCTGTCAGGACGGTTAAAACTGCTGCAATTAAAAAAACTTTTGTCTTGATCATATACATCACCGTTGTGCATTTTTCTCACTTACGCTGAACGCCGCCCACTCTTACGGCAAATGACGATACAAACTGCGCTGATTAAATACTTTGCGGTATATAACCTAACAGTAAATCAGCGATTTGCGCAGGAAATGAAAGCTAAAAAAATATTATTCGACGAATTCATAATGCCGATAACCCTGATGATCTATCTCGGTGAGGGCGAACTCCATATCGGGCTTCACAAGGCTCTCTTTCATCGTCCCCTCGTGAAGCTTCTCGTAATCCGAGAGCGTTATCTGTCTTCTCTGCACAAGCCTCTCGATCAGTCCCCTCCTGGGCACAGATCCGATCTCGGGCTGGACGATGGCTGAGAAGAAGAGGGCCGAGCATCCGCTGCCATATGCTGCAAAGCCTAGCCTCTGCCCTGCCAGCGGCCTTCCCAACTCCAGCAGGCTGGCCAGCCCCAGGTAAATCGATCCGGTGTAGATGTTTCCGATCTTGCGAGAGAGAGTCGCCGTATCTCTGACCTTGGAGGAATAGGCCTGCAAGAACTGAGATGACCTCGCAAAGCTCCTGGAGTAGGCAGCCTCTTTGGCCAGATACTCTGCCGGATCTCTGAAATCCTGGGCCTTCGGCTCAGGTCCTATCTCTTTCTCGATCTCCATCTTCTGGATGCCTCTCATCCAGTCGTGCCGGAAGACTGCCGCAGACGCGTATTCGATCATCCTGGGATAGGGGATGTGAAATAGAAGATGATCTATGAAATCTGTAACGCACTGGCCAGCGCCAGGGACTATCGATGCCTTTCGGGCAGCCCTCTGTGCAAATGAATCAAAGGCCCCGATCACTGCATCGATGTAACACTGATTGCTGTGCTTTCCGTTGACAACTGCTGTCTTGCAGCCCATTGGCCTGAAGAAGTCGTTTTCGTCTCTCGTAAAGGAGCCGTAGATCTGCTCAAGGGCTAAAATCCTGGGGTCTCTGCTGAGGAGCAGGGCGACGCTTCCTGCCCCCTGGGTGTACTCTCCTGGAGAGGCAAGAGGATACTTGGCCACATCCGAAGCGATGACTACGCCTACCTTGCCTTCATCTTCCCCGGCCAGCCAGTAGCTGAGGTTCTCCAGGGCGAAGGTAGTGCCTATGCAGGCAGCCTTGAACTCGACGGTGCTGCACTCGTGAAATGAGCCCCTTCCGTAGACCTTCTCCAGCATCCCTATGACATAGGTTCCCATGGCCTTGGCCTCGTCTGCAGATGACTCAGTTCCAACGTAGATCTTGCCGATATCCTCCGGTCGGAGCTGAGAACGCTTCATCAGATCGAGAAGGGACATGGCAGCCATGGTGGCCGCATCCTCATGAGCATCTGGGACGGCCATCTGTTCGATGCCGATCCCTTTAACCAGTTTTCCTGGATCAATGCCTCGTTTCTGGGAGAACTCTCCAGTCAGAGGCAGAACGAGCCCTGGCACATAAACGGATATATCGTCGATTCCTACGGCCTGTCCTCTGCCTATCGGCATGTCTTGGGTGCTTCTGCTCATGGTCGGCATCTCCTTCTTGCCGGTCATGGCAGGCCGAATGCTATTTCAGGTTTTTGCTGACTATCT
>CAZFFD010000110.1:0-6111 GCA_964518035.1 uncultured Methanotrichaceae archaeon
CTTTTTCTGCTGCAATCATTGGTGGATACCCTGTGCCCGTCCGTTCTCCGGGAGCCCTTTCCTTCATTGAAAATCAATTACATTATCAGCTCTTTTGCATTGCATGTCAAGTCTTTCTGTCAGTCGGTCCCATAAAGAGCCGGACCTGATTGCCTCCCGGTTGCGCAAAGAATCTTCGGGATGCTCCGGAGCCTGCTGTCTGCAGGAAAACGCGGCATGCTGATGAAAATCATAACAGGCTGACGCTCATATTCAGGTCGAGGAAAGGAGCCCTCCATGGACATAAAAGTTCGAGACAGATTCACAGAGCTCTGGAAACGCTACTTCAACGACGCCTCGCTTCCGCTGACCTTTCAGTTCACCGACGATGCGGCAAAGGCTCCAAGAGCGAGGAAGTCCAAAGGGCACAGGTGCATAATCGCCGATCTCGGCCTCGTCAAGAGAGGGAAATCGCTGCTTTTCGACTCGGAAAACCTGGGATGCATGGGCAGCAGGCGCTATCTCGGCTTTGCAGATTCGCTCTGTCCTGATTTCAACTACTTCCTGTCATGCGGCATCCCTGGAAAGGTGGAGGGAGAGCGGTACAAGAAAGGCCCTGAGGTGGTCGGCGAGTTCATGAAAAAGTCCACATTCATAGTGGCCCCAAAAAGCCATGTCCTGTTCAGGCGGTGGGATCTGCTGACGGAAGACGATGAGCCTGAGGTGGTCATATTCCTCGAGAGGCCTGATGTGATAGCAGGCCTCTTCACGCTGTCGAACTACGACAGAAGCGAGCCTTTCAGCGTCATCACGCCCTTCGGCTCGGCGTGCATGACCACGATGATGTATCCCCTGCTGGAGGGAAGAAATGAGAATCCGCGCTCCATTCTGGGACTGTGGGACCCGTCGGCGCGCCCCTTCGTGCCGCAGGGAATGATGTCTCTCTCCATGCCTGTCAAAAGGCTTCTGGTGCTGATTGAGTTTATGGAGGAGAGCTTCCTCTCCACTCCCACATGGGAGATGATACAGCACCGGATAAAATAGGGAAGTCCTTCCGGCCGGGCTCTGCCGGCTCAGTGCCCGCGGTATTTGATGAATGTTCCCCTGTCGTATTCGTCAAATGCCCTGACCAGCTCTTCCCGCGTGTTCATTACAATTGGCCCGTACCAGGCCACAGGCTCTCCAATGGGCCTTCCTGTGACGAGGAGGAACCGGACCGGGCTTTCTTCAGTCGATACAAAGAGCCTGTCTCCGCTGCGCTCATAGAGGACCACCGTCTCGGCAGAGAAGAGGCATTCCGTGCCGGGATCGCAGTAGTTCAATGCCTCGCGGTCATATCCGAACGGGTTCCTCTCTTCGTCGAAGAACCCTTTCCCGTCAATCACGTAGGCGACTGCAGTGATGCCTGCCTTGATATGATGCGTAAACTCGCTTTTCGCCGGAACCGTGATATCCAGATATTCAGGATCGGTCATTATGTCCCTGACCGGGCCCTTTATTCCATTGATCTCCCCGCATATCACCTTCACTTTCGCCCCGTTGTCAAGAGAGACGACAGGAATCTGCTCCTCTTTGATCTCCCTGTATCTCGGGTCCATCATCTTGTGCGAGGCAGGGAGGTTCGCCCAGAGCTGGAATCCCCAGAGGATCCCGTCTTTGTTCCCTCTGGGCATCTCCTGGTGGATGATCCCGCTTCCTGCTGTCATCCATTGCACATCACCCGAAGATATGACGCCTGAGTTGCGCATGCTGTCGCCGTGCTCGACTCTTCCCTCCAGCACGTACGTTATGGTTTCGATACCTCTGTGAGGGTGCCAGGGGAAGCCCTTCAGATATTCGTCGGGCTTATCTGAGTGGAAGTCGTCCAGCAGCAGGAAGGGATCGAGCTGCGGAACCTGCTGGAAGCCGAAGGCCCTCTTCAGATGAACTCCAGCCCCCTCGAGCGTAGCCCTGCTCTTCCATACCTTTCCTATCTTTCTCTTCTGTGTGCCGGTTTTGACTGAGCCCATAGGCCCTCCTGAATAAAATAAAAATGAAGCAGGGTATATCTCAAGATCCGGATGCCTGTGCGGGGATAGCTGCGCAACTGCTGTTTTGATTATTGCCGGAGGGCATCAGGGATGAACTCTCGTTCTTCGCTCCTGCTTCATCCTCCACAAGATGATTATAGCACATGTCCTTTGCATTGTGGGACTGTTATCTTAAGATAGGACCGTATCTTCAGAGAGTCAGATTTCCGCCTGTCTGCAGATACCCGGCGCTTTCGCAGAGCGGGAGGCTGAATGAGAATGTGCAGCCCTTCCCCGGCGTGCTTTCCACTCCGATTCTGCCTCCCAGGTTCTCTATAATCTGCTTCGTGATGGCGAGGCCGAGACCGGAGCCGCCGTGATCGCGCGAGCGGGCCTTGTCCACTCTGTAGAACCTGTCGAAGACCCTCTTCTGATCCTCTTCAGATAGCCCTATGCCTTCGTCCTTCACAGATATGAACGCCGAGTCCTCATGCGCTCCAACCTCGATTGAGACGGACGAGCCCTGCGGGGCGTACCGGAGCGCGTTGTCGATGAGGTTTATCAGCACCTGCTCCACCCTGTCAGAGTTCCCCATTACTGTCGGTCGGGCCATGTATGTCGCTTTGAGCCCCACATTGTGATTCCTGGCCTGAGGCGACAGTTTGACGAGCACGCCTTCCACGAGCGCCGAGATATCCAGCGGATGCACCTCCATCCTTATGAGCCCCGATTCCATCCTGGAGAGGTCCAGGAGGCTCTTCACAAGCCTCGTCAATCTGTCCACCTCCTTGTCAATCGAGAGCAGGAAGCTCCTGGCAGTCTCGTGGTCTTCAATCGCGCCGTCGATCATCAGCTCTGCAAAGCCCTTTATCGATGCAAGGGGAGTCTTAAGCTCATGTGAGACGTTGCTGACGAATTCGGTCTTCATCTCGTCGAGGCGCTGCAATTCGGTGATGTCGTGCAGGATCATCACGAGGCCGGGAGGCTCCTGCTGCTCTGAAGAGAGCGGCGAATAGCTGACTTCGACGACTCTGTTGAGCGGGAAGCCGCGCACGACCTCTTCTCCCTCCTGGCCTGATTTGAGCGCCTCTGCGGCCAGCTTTTTCAGATCCCTGAACGGTGATTCGTCGGTCAGGAAAAGCTCCTGCTCCTTTTTCCGGCCGTGGATGCCGAGCAGTTTCCTCGCCGCCGTGTTTACCATAATTATCTGCCCGTCATTGCTGAACACCAGCACTCCGTCCGCCATCGTGGTGAGTACGAGAGAGAGCTTGTTCTTCTCGTCGACCAGCTCGTCGAGGGTGAGCTTCAGTTTCTCCCTCATGTAGTCGAACTGCCGGGCCAGCACGCCAATCTCGTCGCCTCGCCTTCTGGGGATCCGGTGCGTCAGGTCTCCCTCGGCTATCCTGTCGGCCGATCTGGTCATCTCCCTTATAGGCCCCGATATGTAAGCCGACAGCACGAACGAGAGCAGCAGAAGCACGACGAGCGAGACAAGGAATCCCACGCCGTATTCCTTTTTGAGGCTTCCCAGGATCTCCCTGACATATGCGAGGGAGCGGGTGATATAGACAACTCCCACCACGTGCTCCGTAGCCGTGGTTCCCTTCGTGAGCCTTATGGGATATGACAGGGAGAGCATCGACGACAGGTTTTTTTCATCGCCGCCCAGCACGTGGATGCTCTCCTTTCCCTTCAGGGCCTCCTCGACCTGCCACATGTCTTCCATCGGCTCTTCAGGCCTGCTGGCAGTGTCGAAGAGCACCAGGCTCGAGCGGTCCAGTATCCTGACCCTGCTCGCTGACTGCCACGCCAGCCTCTCTGTCATGAGCTTCACGAAGCGCTTTTCCCTCATCGATGGCTGCTTGTCCATGAAGTGGTTCTCCCACAGCCTCGAGATAATCTGCGCATTCGAAGAGAGCGTCACTTCCGTAGTGTTGATGAAATGCTTTTCGAGAGAGCTGAGCAGGAAGAATCCTGTGATTCCCATGGCAAAGAGAATGACGAGAAGATATGAAGAGATTAGCTGCCAGATTATTTTTCGAAACACGGAAAACCCTTACCGATTTGTCTGATTCTCTCCAGGATCCTGGAACATATAGCCCACGCCACGGTGAGTGACGATATATCTCGGATTTGAGGGGTCTTTTTCTATCTTTTCTCTAAGGCGGGCGATTGTGACGTTGACGATCCTCGAGTCGCCGTAGTAATCGTATCCCCACACGTGATCGAGGAGCACTTCCCTTGTTATCACTCTGTCCTTGTGCTCTATCAGATACGCCAGCAGATCGAACTCCCTGGGAGTGAGATCTATCTTCTTCCCTGACAGGAAGACTTCCCGCCTGTTCTGGTTGACTGCCAGGTCGAGGAACACCTTTTCCTCGTGGATCTCTTCGTGCGGAGTTCTGTTGAACCTCCGGAGGTGCGCTCTGACCCTGGCTACGAGCTCCCTGGGGCTGAAAGGCTTGGTCAGGTAGTCATCGGCTCCCAGCTCGAGGCCGATGACCTTGTCGAACTCCTCGTCCTTGGCTGTCACCATGATTATGGGCATCTGCATCTCTGTGCTGAGCTGCTTGCACACCTCGTACCCGTCTATGATCGGAAGCATCACGTCGAGCACTATCAGGTCTGGCTTCCAGGCGCGCGCCTTGTCTATCGCCTCTTTGCCGTCGTAAGCCTCACTGACAACGTAGCCTGCCTTTTCGAGGCTGTACTTTATGATCTCCACCATGCTCTTTTCGTCATCGACAACGAGTATCTTGCTGCTCATAGCCTTTCACATCGTTCCTTCCGGCCGCCGGCGCTCCCTAGAACTTCACTTCCACCTTCCGCACTCTTTCGTCGTACTTCTTCTCTTCATTTTCCGCTGTTCCTGCGTTCGGAGACTGCATATGGGCCACGCCGTTTATCGAGATGACCCGCTCCTTCGCGTTCCAGGCGAGGGAGAGGCCGAGGCCTTCCGCCACTTCCCTGAGGGGCACGATTGTGCGGCCCCGCCATATCATCACGCCCGATCCGGATGGATCGTCAGCGGCAGACAGTGTGACGGTCTTGTCTTCCCTTGTTATTGTAATTGTTTTCGTGCTCTCATCCCACTGCATTGCCGCGCCGATAGGCTCGAGGAACTCGCTTATGGCCAGAATCTTCTGGTCGCGCTTCAGCAGAGGCAGGGACAGCTTGACAGGAATCTTCTCGTTTATCCTGAGAACCATGTCGCTGCCGAGGATGGCCTCACAGACTCCTTTTTTCGCCTTGATTGCCTGCTCGGCCTGTGACAGGTCTATCAGCCGCGCAAGCTGATATTTTTCCAATTTCGTGTCGAGGAGGGCCTTCATACTGGGAACCTTGCCGTACACGTCAGGGTAGACTGTCATGTAGAGCATCCCTGTATCGGCGGCCTGGCCTATCACAATCGGCTCGTAAACTATCTTGACTGTCATGCCGACAGACACCTGGTCATACAGCGCCTGCGCGTCTCTCGGTATCATCCTGATGCATCCGTGCGACGCCGCCATTCCTATCGAGAGCGGCGAGTTGGTGGCGTGAATGCCGTATCCCGGCAGGGCGAGGCCGATCCATCGATCTCCCAGCGGGTTCTCAGCGCCGGGCGGGACGGGTTTTTCCACGCCGGCCCACTCAGGCGGCAGCCACGTGGGGTTCTTGGCCTTGTTCGCTATCTTCGTGTCGCCGACAGGCGTCATCCACTTTCCTGTGGCGCCAATGGCAACCGGATAATACGCCACGAGTCTCTTATTCTCAAACAGGTAGAGCATCCGCTCTGGAAGGTTCAGCACGAGGCCGTTGTCCAGATATGCAGGGGCTATCCTGAGCGACGGCACCAGAAGCGATGTCCCCTCCTTAACCTGAACTGTCGAGATTCCGTTGGCCATCATGAAATGATCGATCGAGAGGTGATAGAGCAGGCCGATCGAATAGAGATCCTCTCCGGCCTTCACTATGTGCCTCTTCGGCTGTCCTGTCACAGGCAGGAATGGCGGGAACCCGCTCTCAGATTCCTGGCAGAACCCGTCTGCAGGCGGGAATGTGGCACAGAGAACAATAAAAACGGTTAGTGCAACAAGCGTCCGTCTCATGGTGATCTATTTCTTTCCTTCCCGCTTCAAAC
>CAZFFD010000111.1:0-6103 GCA_964518035.1 uncultured Methanotrichaceae archaeon
GAATTGCCGCTATAAGGAGCTTTATCTTTTCCTAGAATGGTAAGGGAGTATGCCAAGATGAGACGGGACGGGATAATCTGTCCCATTCATTTACTGTTCGACTGGCCGCTAGCAAAGAAGCAGCGGTTCATGGCAATTCATAAAAAAAGAGGTTGACTTATGGGAAAGATCTATGAAGATCTAACCAAGACCATTGGCAATACGCCTCTGGTAAGATTAAACAGGATGGCAAAGGGCCTGGATTCTGCCGTACTTGTAAAGCTCGAATCATTCAATCCACTTAGCAGCGTCAAGGATAGAATCGGCGTCTCAATGATTGAGGCGGCAGAAAAGGCTGGTCATATCAAGGAGAACACCATCATCCTTGAGCCGACCAGCGGCAATACCGGAATTGCTCTGGCTTTCGTCAGCGCAGCCAAAGGCTACAAGCTGATATTGGTCATGCCTGAGACGATGTCTATCGAGAGACGAAAGCTGCTCAAAGCTCTGGGTGCAGACCTGGTTCTGACTCCTGGAAGCCAGGGGATGAAGGGAGCCGTGAATACCGCGGAAGAGATGCTGGCCAAAGATCCTCGATACTACTACATTCCCCAGCAGTTCAGAAATCCATCCAATCCGGAGGTTCACCGCAAAACAACTGCCGAGGAGATCTGGAGGGATACGGACGGAAAGGTTGACTTCGTGGTGGCCGGTGTCGGGACCGGCGGAACCATAACCGGCATAGCTGAAGTTATAAAATCCAGGAAGCTGGGCTTCAAAGCGGTTGCAGTCGAGCCTTCTGCCGCGCCGGTTCTCTCCAGAGGCAAGCCGGGACCTCACAAAATCCAGGGACTGGGACCCGGATTTGTGCCTGATGTTCTCAAGCTCGACCTGGTAGACGAGATAGTCAAAGTGGAATACGAGGATGCCGTAAAGACTGCTCGACAGCTGGCTAGAGAAGAAGGCATCCTGGCAGGCATCTCATCCGGGGCAGCCACCTGGGCCGGACTGCAGTTGGCAGCGAGACCGGAGAACAAAGGCAAGCAGATTGTGGTAATTCTCCCAGACACGGGAGAGCGCTACCTCAGCACCGAGCTCTTCGAGTTTTAGAGGTGGTCGGAAGATGAGCATCAGAGAGGACATCCAGACCGTCTTTGCCAACGACCCCGCTGCCAAGTCTACCCTAGAGGTAATCACCTGTTATCCGGGGTTACATGCCATCTGGATGCACCGGGTCTCTCACTTCCTCTGGACTCATAAACTCTTTTTTTTCGCCAGACTCAGCTCTCACTTTGCCCGCTTCCTGACTGGAGTTGAGATCCACCCTGGAGCAAAAATCGGCAAACGATTCTTCATAGATCACGGTATGGGTGTGGTCATAGGCGAGACTGCTGAGGTTGGGGATGATGTGCTGATGTACATGGGAACGGTGCTCGGCGGGACCAGTCTTGATAAGATCAAGCGCCATCCAACTGTCGAAGATCGGGTGGTCATAGGAGCTGGGTCCATTATTCTCGGGCCGATTGCCATTGGAACCGGGGCCAAGATCGGAGCAGGCTCAGTGGTGGTCCAGTCTGTGCCATCTGGAGCCACTGTGGTAGGTGTGCCTGGAAGAATTGCCGAGCCGGAATGCCCGGCCACAGGAACGGATCTGAACTATGCCAATCTGCCCGATCCTATGCTGCGGGTGGTCAGCAGGCTACTGGACCGTCAGAACCGGCTGGAGGAGCGCCTGCGATCTCTGCAAAAAGCCATGCCTGGGCCGGAGGCTGAGAAGCTGGTGGCTCGAATGAAGCAGGAAGAAGAGATTCGAGAGGCTTTACGGGATATCCTAGACCCTGAGGTGGGAATAGACATCGTGGACCTGGGCCTGATCAAGGAGATAGTCATATTGGAGGATGACCGGGTAAAGGTGGACATGGTTCTGACCTCTCAGGCCTGCCCAATGGTTAGCCACCTCACTGAACAGGTTAAGAGGCGCGTGAAAGGGCTCAACGGCATTAGTCATGTTGATGTTCGGGTTTTGGATGAGCCCTGGAACTGGGATTATTTCGTCTGGCCAGTTCATTAACAATTGTGATTTAGCGTTCAAGGTCAAAGGCTATTTCAGGTCAGGTAATGATGAAATCCCCTTGTGAAATGGTGGTCTGGGAGGTGCTGCCAAGCATCAGAGCGGCAGTGGCAGAAGAGTTGGTAAAGCGAGGCCTCGCTCAAAAGGAGGTATCGAAGCTGCTGGGAATTACAGCTCCTGCTGTTTCTCAATATGTCTCCAAGAAGAGAGGATACAATATCGAGTTCGGTGAAGAGATAAAGGCGTCAATATCCAGGCTTGCAGACGATCTGGTGGAGAAGAGGCTGGAAAATCCTGTGGAGAGGATTTGCGAGATATGCAGGATGATGCGAGAGGATGATGCTTCTTGCGGCTCGGCCTGCTTCAAATAAAAAGAGGATTTGATGGATTGGCAGGATAAGCTGGCAGATATCAGGCAAATGATTGCAAAAAGGAAAATATCCTTATTGCCTATTATGGTGGTGTGGACAGTAGCCTCCTGGCCAGCGTTGCCGGCGATGTCCTGAAAGAAAAATGCCGAAGAACTGGCTCGATCTTTAGGCCTCAACTCAGAAGTCAGGAAATGCTCTCTTCTTTCGCTTGCAGGGATTCGTAAATAGTCCGCCAAACAGATGATACTTTTGCAAGAAGGAAGCCTGGGCTTCATTCAGGTACAGAGTCTGGGCTCATGGAAAGCTTGCCAGAATTGAGCTTCCTGAGGAGGATCTACAAAGAGCGCTAAATTTCAGAGTTGATATTACCAGGAGACTCAAGTCCATAGGATTTCTGTATGCTGCGATGGATCTATCGGGATTTGAAAGCGGCAGCATGAATGAAATGCTGGAGAGGGTAAATGATAGAGAGATCCGCAATATCTAATTTTCAATTTGGGAGAGAATTGTGAAATATTTTTTAATGATATCCTTGTTCTCTGGAGGAAGGCTCTCGATATAAAGCTCGGATGGGACTGCTGCTGCTTCTCCTGCCTGGGATTTTGCGAATACTCGTTGTATTGGCTCGGTATTTCTGGCGATAGATCCGGCTCCTGTTCCTGGATCAAGCATGATCTCAACCTTATTCTCGTTCAAAACTGCCAATGACGGCTTGCCGAAGATGTTGCCTGTGAGGTTGATCGTATGGTTTTGCGTTTGATCGCCCGTATCCTCTTGTAGAGCTGAAAGCGCTTTGTCTCTCAGGTCTGCCAGGGTCTGGAAGTCGGAGGGTGTCACAATATCGCTCTGGGCCAGGATAACGGCGCCACCAAGCAATAGCGCAAAAGCAAGGGCTCTGCCTTTGATCTGTCTGGTATCAAGGATCCCGGATGGCTTGATCGTGTTCAGGCTGACCTTGAGTTCGCCTGCCAGGTTTTGCATTGGCAGAGTGTCAATCTCGCGATTGTCATAGGCCGTACGGGCTTTTTCAGAAAGCTCTGGGCCCAGGAGCGGGAAGATATCGCCTTTCTTTCGCCTCTTGATGAGGGTCGCAGTGACCAGGCCAAGGATTATGGATAGGATTGCAGGAGATGTCGCGAGAAGTTGTGCATCCTGATAATAAAAGCTCATAAACGCGGGAAGGCCCGCCAGCTCCGCCAGGCAGTAGATTGCAGTGGATATCATCGCGACATTGAGCAACCATACGGTCCTCTGAAAGCGATGGTATGCACCTTTGAGTCGGTTCAGGGGCTGGAGAAATTCATACTGCCCTTTCATAATATTTATTCGGATGATGCTAATAAATAGTTTTTGCCGGATAGTGTGCTGAAAAGTGTTTATATCTCCTTGTCAATTAATCCTTATCACGAATATCTGTTCATCATGAGTGGCCTGGCGAGAATGACAATGATTGCTTAGATGGGAAAATGGAAGGATTAGACGGATTCAGGCAAAAGCTTCTGGTTGCCCTGGTAGCTCTTGCTCTCCTGCCGATGACATGCATCGGGATACTCTCCTTGATGGAGATGAACCGGGCTTCAGAGGATGTTCAGAATAATATCACCAGCCTGAGCACCTCACTTAATCGTTCCGCACTGGCGGTTGGGCCTGATGAAGCCGATCAGGTCCAGCTTGCCATCGCGAAGGCTCGCCAGTACGATCAGTTCTTTTTGCATATCGCCGCAGAGAACGAGATTGTGGCGAAGTATGCGGCTCTTAGCTCTCCAGATGAGAGCTGTGACACGCCTTCTGGGATATGGGTTGCGCCGACTGGCTCCGACCAGATTGTATCTGAGAAGAGAGATGCCACTGTGAAGTCTCTGTGTTCTCCATCCAGGATTATGCAGGAGTTTTACAGTGCTGAGTCGTCTCTGTATCTCTCTTATATCGGAACCGAGGATGGAGTCTTAGCCGTCTGGCCTTACAGCAATAAGACTCTGAGCAATGTCGCCCCCTTCAGTTACAAGGATATGCCATATTATTCTCAGGCAAAGCAGATAAAGAAAACCATCTGGACCGGACCTTATGTGGATGGCAAGGGAGACGAACTGATAACAGTTACAACTCCTTTCTTTCGCAATAATGAGTTTGCCGGCATCGCGGGGATGGATGTATCTCTGTACCCGATTTTCAGCGATCTCTCGACGTTGAAGGGAAGAGGATATCCCTTTATCATTGATTCATCCGGCCTGGTGGTTTACCGGCCAAGAAATAAGCCGGAAAGCGATCTGAAGGACCTATTTGCATCAGACAACCTGCTTGAGTCTGCTGATCCTGATGTTAAGGCATTGGCAAAATCCATGTTAAAAGATGACTCAGGATCTATTGTCGTGGGTCTCGGTAAAGGGGATGAGGATGGGTATGTGGCCTTCTCGCGCATAGATTCTATGGGGTGGTTCCTTTGCATTGCTTATGACGCAGAGGAGATGAGCCTGCCTGCGAGATACATAGACTCAGGCATCAGGGATGTGGCAAAGAGGGCGACAGCAGGCCTGGATGATGCCACTCAGAGGGTTCGCGAATATGTCCTGATCATCTTCTTTATCACCGGCCTTTCTGTGCTCGCGGCTGGGTGGTGGCTTGCTGGAAAGATCGATGGACAATTGAAGTCCTTCATTCGTGCGGCAGAGAGAATTTCGCGCGGCGAGTTTGATGTTGAAGTGAGTGCCGACGGAGTGTTGGGAGACCTCGGAGCAACTTTTAATAAAATGGCGCGGGGAATTCGGGATATTCGGGATCATGCTGAAAAACAGAAAGAGGCATCGGTTTTTGAGGGCGGATCGGGAAAAGAGGGACCTGATAAGAAAGAACCGGATAAAAAGGAACAGGACAAGGAGCTAGCCTTCATAGAGGATGTTAAAGGTGTGTTGGCTCCAGCGATCACGCCTCAGGTTGGTGGATATGAGATCCGCACTCTACATTGGTCCTCTGAGTGTGACAGCTTTGATATCTATGATGTCCTGGAGGCCGATGGAAAGATTGCCTTTGCTATGGCGAGTGTGGGCGGTGATGGTGTCCAGGCAGCTATTTTAGCCATCATGTCGCGAACGCTAATTCGTGCCTCCCCTGATCGGTTGGATCCGGCTATGGCCATAGGCAGCTTGAATTCGCAGATCAATCAGCATGGGCATGGCACCAATCTGGCAGCCTTTTATGCGATCCTGGATCCGATAAATCATACTCTGGAGTATGTAAATGCTGGATTCAATCCACCTTTTATCGTGGATCCAGGCGGCATGGTGGATACACTGGGTGGCGGCGGAGTGGCGTTGGGAATGCTTGACCGCGTGAATCTGGAGACAACTCTGATTCCTATTCAGACAGGAGACGTCCTGGTCATGTATTCAAATGGCGTTGTCGAGGCTAAGGATGGCCATAATGCGTCATTTGGCATAGGACGGCTGATTAATCTCGTCATAACGAATAGGGATCGTCCTGCATCAGAGATCCAGCTGGCGGCTGAGAAGGATCTGATGGATCATACTGAGGCAGGAGCCGCAGCATCCGACGTTTCTCTTATTATTCTTAAGAGGATCTGATCGGGGTTTTCGTGCGTCATCTTTAAATAGCCGTCCTCCATTGGAGAGGAAGCCGATGTGGTGGGTTCGGGTCCAATCCTCCAAGATCTCCGATCAAAATCGGG
>CAZFFD010000112.1:0-5744 GCA_964518035.1 uncultured Methanotrichaceae archaeon
GCATTCTGATCTGCCAATAGGATTTATAATAAGCCCTGTATCCTTACTTGAGATAAGTATTGTGTAGGATACAGGGCGTCTGTGAAATTACAGCAATTTCGGGACACTACCCGGGGAAAACGCGGCAGTGGATATAGGTTTTGAACTGAAAAAATTTGAATGACGCCATGTTCTTTTGATAGTATCATGCACAATGCAGTCTGTTTTGCCGCATTTCGCACATGGATATTTGCTGCCTGACTTGAAGTCAGTCAAGTTGCGGCGGCGCACCCAGCTGCAATTTGACTAAGTTCTTTCGAAATTTCCACAAGAACCGAATGCGCAGGTTACATACATTCGATGATTTGGCATTCAAGTCTTCATTTTATCCGGCGAAGCTTCTCAAAAGAGGCCGCACCTATTTCTCCATCAGCGAGATATATCAGATCAATCTCATCATCAGAAATGATCGTAGCCTGGACATATCCCTTAGTTAATTCGGTCATGTAGAGCGTTTTGTTATCAGAACCAATTACTCCGGCAAACTCATCAACCATCTCTTTTCCATTCTCCATGTATGTTACATTTCCAGTAAACAGGCGGTCCTTTTGTTCGAAAACAACACTAACGCTCGAGTTTTCAAACAGTTTGTAGGACCCATTTTCTGCAGTATATCCATTCTCAAAACCAGTCCATTTCCCCATTAGATTTGGAACCTGTGCGGTACAAATCCCCATGGCTAAAAATGCCAACAATATTAAGCACAACATCTTATTCATATTTATCACAATGTGTTGTTGGCTTTTTTTCTTATATAATTATCGTCTAACAAGGAGATTATCATGTGATATCTGTCTTGAATAATATACATAAGCCGCTCCCAGGATATGGACATGTGGCCCGCCTAGGACCTCGCTGCCATCCTGTCTGAGGTGAGAAGCCCCAAGTCCGATCTCGAAGCATAGCGAAAAAGTTCAGAAGGCTTTCGGGATAAGGACAGCTAACGAGATCGACGAGCTTTTCGCGAAGGTTGAAGCTACAGGCCTGACCGGGCATGAAGCAGGCGCGCTCCGCGAAGGCGGCCATTTGCCTCAAACGGTAGTATCACATTATCTCGGAATCATGGTAATGATGTGGCACTATAAAACCAGCTGGCCAACAGTCAAATCCTTTTCTATAATGTATCAAAATGTAGCCTAGAAATCGCATACAAGAGGTACCCTAGATGCACGAAATTACGCCTTTACGTTGCGTTTCGGTGAAATCGCTACTAAATCTCCAGATAGAGGCGGATGCTGTAGACTGCCCCCAATCCCAGCAGCACTGAGAGGACCAGGGCGAAGATCTGAAACACTATCTCGCTCATTTTATCATGTCTATCTTAGCATACTTCTGGTCTATCTTTCTTTCTCTCCCGGACTGTGAATCTCTGCGAGGCTCAGGTGTATCGGATGGAGAAAGAATCTGAGACGATTTCACTCCTGTGATGATGGCCATAAGCCTCACTTTTCCTGCGAAGTCCGGCCTGATCCTCGCTCCCCAGATGACATTGGCTCTCGGGTCCAGCTCCTGGGTGAGTGCTGCCGCAATGGCTGCGGCCTCCTTCATGGTCATGTCCGGGCCACCTGTCATATGCAAGAGGCAGGCCCCTGCACCTCGATAGTCCACGTCAAGGAGTGGATTTTTCAGGGCAGTTCGCACGATCTTCTCCGGACTGCTCTTCAGCTTTCCTTCTCCAACGAACATAAAGGATGCTCCGCCGGATCTCATGATGGTGCGGACGTCTGCGTAGTCCAGGTTGATGAGCGACGGACTCGTCAATGTGTCGCAGATACCCTGCACGATCTCAGCCATGATCCTGTTGACAACGGAGAATGCGTGCTGAACAGGCAGGTGAGACGCGCAGTCGAGCAGGCGGTTGTTGTCCATGACAATTGATGTATCGGCATATCTGCGGATGGCATCCAGCCCCTCCTCTGCTGTAAAGACGCGAGCTCTCTCCATGTGAAATGGAGTAGTCATCATGGCCACCACGATTGCGCCTCTCTCCCGCGCCAGGCGGGCCACCACCGGTGCCGATCCGGTGCCCGTGCCGCCGCCTAGCCCCGCGATCACAAAGACCAGGTCGGCTCCTCGCAAAATGCCTTCCAGCTCGGCAGTGGCCAGCTCTGCGGCCTTCCTGCCAACCTCCGGGTCTCCGCCAGCGCCCATGCCTTTGGTTATCTTCTGGCCGATGAGGATCAACTCATCGGCCTGGGCTGTCTTCAACTGCTGGCTGTCTGTGTTGATCGCCACAGTTCTGGCTCCGAGAAGGCCCATTTTGGAGAGACTGCTGACCGCATTGTTGCCAGCTCCTCCACAGCCTATCACCAGGATTTTCGGCAGGCCGAAACCGCCTTCGCAATCGGAAAACTCGTTGGACTCATGTAGATCAGACCGCAATACCTCTTCCCCCTCATTGCTAGCTTAGCCAAATAGTAATATATGTTAATAATTATTGCGATTAAGCTGTTGGCCGATAGTGGCCAAGATCATGGTGTTTTTGATGTCATCATTGCTGGGTGCGGATGACCTGGCGGAGTTTATCGCCAGGGACTACTCCGGGCGGGTCGTGGAGGTTGGGGCCGGCTACTTCGCAGATGTAGCCCTGGCCCTCATGGCACGGGGTCTGGAGGTGACGCTCACGGATAAAGAAGAGCGGCTTCTTGGCAGCCTCCGTGTTATGGAGGACGACATCTTCTCGCCACGGCTGGAGCTGTACCTTGGGGCGAGCTTGGTCTATTCCATCCGTCCGCCCTTGGAGATGCAACTCGCAATGGGCCTAATGGCCACCAAGATCGGAGTGGATGTGCTGATTCGGCCTCTAATGGATGAGATCGCGGACCTGCCCGGTTTCGCCAGGAGGCTGGTTAACTCCGGACAGGCGAGATTCTATCTTTTCAAGATGCCTTGAATTTTTCCATTCATCCATGTCTGCGAGGCCTGACAAATAGCTGAAGATGCATTTTGTCCTTGAATCAAAACAAATTTGTTAAGTGATTTTATGACTTTTTATGAATTCGCGTGACAAGGGCAATATTTAAATCCTAGAACATTGCATTATCGCTATGGCTTCTGTGAAATTTATTTGTTGAAAAAGTTTAAATATACAGGCGCGGCATTTCCGCCCCTCTTGCTCATTTATAAATTTAACTCAAAATAGTTATATAGCCCATGGGGGAACCCAGCTATCATCAGTTAAGCATAAAGATTTGGGTAGATGCTTTACGGAGATGAATATCTTTGTCCAAACCGAATCCCTTTGAAATAGCTCAAAAACAACTCGATGACTGCGCTAAGATTCTCAACCTCGATGCTGGCGTTCATGAGGTCCTCAAGCAACCAAGAAGAGAATTCCATGTATCCATTCCAATTCGCATGGACGATGGCAGCATCAGAGTCTTTCAGGGCTTTAGAGTCCAATACAATGATGCACTTGGGCCCTGTAAAGGCGGCATAAGATACCACCCTGATGAAACCATTGACACAGTGCGGGCTCTATCTGCCTGGATGACCTGGAAGACATCTCTTCTCGGCCTGCCTCTTGGTGGCGGCAAAGGCGGAATCATATGCAATCCCAAGGAACTTTCCACAGGCGAGCTGGAAAGGCTCAGCCGGGGTTACATCGATATGATCTGGCAGAATATCGGCCCGGAGAAGGATGTTCCGGCTCCTGATGTTTATACCACGCCTCAGATGATGGCCTGGATGATGGATGAGTACTCAAAGCTCACTGGCAGCAACAACTTCGGTTGCATCACAGGCAAGCCTCTGTGCGTAGGCGGCTCATGTGGCAGAGGAGACGCCACAGCCCGTGGCGGAATGTATGCCCTGCGGGAGGCTGCAAAGGAATTGAACATCGATCTGTCCAAGGCCACTGTGGCCGTTCAGGGATACGGAAATGCAGGAAGCTATGCTCACAGCCTGGCCTCTGAGCTTTTCGGCAGCAAGGTTGTCGCAGTGAGCGACTCCAAGGGCGGGGCCTACAACAGAGCAGGCATTAGCGCCGAGGAAGCTGGCAGGGTCAAGGCAGAGACATCAACTGTAGCCAACATTCCTGGTGCCAAGAAGATCAGCAATGAACAGTTGCTTGAGCTGGATGTGGATATTCTCATCGCCGCTGCTTTGGAGAATGTGATCACCAGTGATAACGCTGGAAATATCAAGGCCAAGATCATTGTGGAACTGGCCAACGGACCCACAACTCCTGAAGCAGACGAGATCCTCTTCAGAAATAAGGTGCATGTAATTCCCGACTTTTTGGCTAACGCTGGGGGAGTCACAGTCTCTTACTTTGAGATGGTGCAGAACACCATGCGCTACTGCTGGTCCTTTGATGAGGTTTACCAGAAGCTGGACGAGAGGATGACTGCAGCCTACCAGGGTGTTCTGGCTGCATCCAAGAAGTACGATATCAACATGCGTCAAGCAGCCTACACCGTTGCCGTGGCCAGAGTCGTCGAGGCCATGAAGATGCGCGGCTGGGTTTGATCGAGAAAGTGTCTGATGGTTCAAAACCACTATCAAAAGGTGCTTTGCGCTCTCTCAAGGCGAGAGCCCATCAAAAGGGCGCAAGGCCCTCTATTTTTAGGCAGTCATCTCTTTTGCTAGAATGGGATTTTGAAAAGGAGCAGAATGAGAGACGGATTTAGCTCTCATTCAACGGTGGATAGACAAATCTGCCAATGTGCGTATCTAAGAAGTCATCAGGCAATCCTTGGAATCTCTTTAGATATTCCTGGTGTATTGCCTCTGGATCCAAGTCCTCGAATAGCTCTGGATAGAACCATTTGGCCATGTATGCCATGCCTATGAAGTGTCTCGTTGCGCCGATGATATCGCCTGTAGTCACATAGACTCTCCCATTTTTCACTGCATCGACCTGGGCCAATTCGGGGCGATTCATGATTTCATTTCTTGCATCAACTAAATCTGTCTCATTTGCGCCCAGATAATAGATATGGTCGTTTGATGCCTTTAGGTACTTGACTATGATCTCTGGATTGCGTTTCATTACCTCTTCTGGGTCCACTGTAGGGTAGTCTGACAGATCGCCGAAGATGTTGCTTGCACCAACCATCGTTACTTTTTCATGGTATCCTGAGCCTTTTGCACCAGTACTGTAGGGCGACCAGGCTTCAAAGTAAACTTCAGTTCTATCTTCATCTGGTATCTTGTCGGTCCTCTCTTTAATTGTATTCATCACGCCCTTATAAAAATCAATGAACTCTTCAGCTTTGTCCTCTTTGTCAAGTATATATCCAAGCGTTCTGATCTCATCTACGTAGGTGGATGGTCTCCAGCAGTCGAATGCAACTATCGTAGCATTTGGCAGGTTTTTAGAATGCTCTTCGAACTTTGATGTGTCAACGATTACTAAATCTGGATTGAGGCTAAGTATCGCTTCATAGTCACCGGCGCTAAACATTGGCAATTCGCTGAATTCAGGGAAATACGCATCAGCTTCCTTGGCGTTGTCCCTAACACCGGCTATTTTATCGTTGTCCAATCCGAGTGCTCGCATTGTAACGACGTGATACATAATAGTTGGGACAATCCTCTCTATTGGCTTATGGATTGATACAGGAACTTCCGTGATATCTTCAGATCCCATGCTTGGACGCGTTAATATATTTACGGTAAGCTCTTTCTCTTCTCCAGCAATGATTGCCGGTTGCGTGCCATATCTGCTGTAAATTCTCAATGGCCCTGTATCCTGATTCTAC
>CAZFFD010000113.1:0-5539 GCA_964518035.1 uncultured Methanotrichaceae archaeon
ACCTCTTCTGATTTTCAAACAGCGCTACATCACTGTTGGCTCGTGATAAACGCTTTGATCCATCCTCATCTACCAATATAAACTCTTCGGTTTTGATTAGAGGAGCGGCAGAGGTATCGCCTCTCCGCCTAGACTCCCCAAAATTTCAAGGCTGTTTCCAGCTCTTTGTGGTCTTTTGCATACTCTTTAAGAGGAATTTTCTTCAGCCAGGCATCAGTTGCCTGCACCATCGCCCGAGCACCGGCTGTTGTTCCGTCTGGATGACCATGCACTCCGCCGCCAGCCTGAACGATGCAGTCTATGCCGTAGCCGTCCAAATTTCCGTGGACTTTCGCCGGATATACCCCACCAGACGCCACCGGAAAGACTCTCTTATAATTATGCCATTCTCCTCGAAGCGCCTCGCGGGATAGATCGTTCTCAATGGTCTCGCCTGCCATCTTGCCCATGTAGCTGCCCGTGTGCAAATTGGTTCCCCCAGCCATGCGCACCAGCTTGGATATAACCGGCATGGAGATGCCATGTGCTTTGTCTCTGGTGAATGCGCCATGCATTGTCCGGTGAACATGTATTGGCACCTTCAGATTCCGAGAGAGCTGTTCGAGCGCAGAGAAGCCTGCTGTCAGGACATCGATCATGACCATATTAGCCCCGTGCTCGACGACTCTCTCAGCCCGCTCCAAGATCACATCAGATCCAGCAGTGACATTTACCGCATAAAACGCCTTCTTGCCAGTTTCCTTCTCCACCTTGTCCAGAGCGCTCATGACCGCCTCGAGACGAGGAATGATTGGGCAAAAGCTCTGATCTGTGAGGGTCTCGTCATCTTTAACCAGATCCAGCCCGCCGCGAACAGCCGCTGCAGCTACCTCTGCTGTGCCCTTTGGGTCGAGCCCCACCTTGGGCTTGACTATGGTGCCGACAAGCGGGCGATCATAAACACCCAAAATTTTTCGCGCATCTTCTATGCCATAGCGAGGACCCTTGTGCGCACTGAGAAGCCCTTCGGGAAAGATCACATCTTGAAGTCGCACCTTTTTTATGGCCCCCAGACCAAAGAGATTTCCGGCCACGACCGAAAGGTACTGCGGGATGTTTCCCGGCTCGAATAGCTCCTCCGGAAATCCGATCTCTACGTTGCACCCCTCAGCCGATATGACCCGGGCAGCAAGAGGATTGTCTGCGCCCCTAACTTCGGTCCAGGTACCAGTCGACTGCTCGGCTGCAATGGCCGCTGCAGCCTTCCTGATGGGAAGGTCTGATTCAACATGATATTTTGCAATAAGCTCCATATTACAGCTCCTAATGACATCGAGTTTTCATTGGCCAATTCCGGATATAGATGAACCTCAGTCAGATATAAGAACTTCTGCCGGGTAGACTTTAGACTGTTGAAACACAATTTTTCAGCTCAGGGCCAACATCTTTATTATCGAAGAAAACCCGACAGACAGCCAAAAATATCAGGAGAATCCATGAGTGAAGGCATAAATGATCACACTCAATACATCGTTGATTTGAGGCGCCATATGTGGATGAGCGGCATCGAGGTGGAATTGCGGCGACTCATCTGGCAGATTGCCGTGGTCGGCAAATACATTTCCGCAAAGATCCATGAATCCAATCGCAAGCTGGCAGGCTTCAAGAATGCTTACGGCGAGGATCAGTTGGCGCTGGACCGCATTTCCGACGACATATTGAAAAATATGCTGCGGAACTCAGGATTTGTTCGCGAGTATGCTTCAGAAGAGCTGAAAGATATCGTCACCATCGGTGAAGGGCAGGAGAAATACATTGTAACCGCCGACCCATTGGACGGCTCTTCCCTGGTAGATACCAATCTGGCCATCGGAACGATCATAGGCATCCACAAAAATTCAATATTTGATAGCGGGAGGAAATCAATGGTTGCCGCTCTTTATATTACATACGGCCCGCTCATCACTATGATTTACTCGGCTGGAAAGGGCGTGCATGAGTTCGTACTGGATCGCGAAGGAGAGTATGTACTATCCGAAGAAAATATCCGTCTCAATGAGAAAGGATCGATCTTTTCGCCCGGAGGTTTGAGAAAGGACTGGACGGACAATCATAGCAGGTATATCAACAAGCTAGAGGCAGACGGCTACAAGCTGCGCTACAGCGGAGGCTTCGTTCCCGATATCAATCAGGTGATAATCAAGAGAGGAGGCATATTCACCTATCCTGCGCTGAAGAAATCGCCCCAGGGGAAGCTGCGGTTGCTGTTTGAACTTCAGCCCATGGCATTCATCGTGGAGCAGGCTGGCGGCATGGCTACAGACGGAAAAGAGGACATTCTTTCCCTCAATGTGACGTCCGTCAATCAACGATCGCCCATCTATATTGGCTCGTCTGCGGAAGTCACAATGGCGAAGCAATTCCTCTCGCAATAAATACATTCAGAGGAGCAGCAATGATTTACGAGAATAAGGATCAGCTAAAGAAAGGATGCGAATTCATACTTGCCTATGACGATGGAGATGTTCGTGTCTTGGATGAATCCAGGTTTCGGGAAAAGTTGATTGATGATTTAATCTATACGGCTGTTTTCAGTCCCGACCCTGCAACTTCACAAGCAGCGGGGTTTTTGATTCGCCGGGGAGCGGCAAAGCTGGGAATCATTTCTGCGTCGATCCAATCCATTTACGAAGCCATGGGCCGTAAGGAACTCAGCGGATTTACCGTCCCGGCAATAAATATCCGCGGCATTACCTACTATGTGGCCCAGGCAGTATTTCGTGCAGCGATCAAAGGAAATGTAGGGCCTGTCCTCTTTGAAATCGCCCGTTCGGAAATAGGCTATACAAAGCAAAGGCCGCTGGAATATATCTGTGCAGTTACGGCGGCAGCTGTCAAATCTGGCTGGCGCGGCCCCATATTTTTGCAGGGCGACCATTTTCAGATAAACGCCAAAAAATTCGCGGCGGACGCGGAAAAAGAAACTCAGGCGGTTAAGGATTTGATCAGAGAAGCAATTGATGCCGGTTTTTACAATATTGACATCGATACTTCTACACTGGTTGATCTGTCGCAGCCCACAGTCAAAGATCAGCAAAGAACCAACTTTACGCTTGCGGCGGAGTTGACCACCTTGATTCGCGATTTTGAGCCTGAAGGCATCACTGTGTCAGTAGGCGGCGAAATCGGCGAGGTTGGCGGCAAGAACAGCACAGTCGATGAATTGCAGGTTTTCATGGACGGCTATCTCGAAGAGCTTAAAAGGCGGGGCGAAGCACTCAAAGGAATCAGCAAGATCAGCGTGCAGACCGGGACAACGCATGGCGGTGTGCCGCTGGCCGACGGCACGGTTGCAAAGGTCAAAATTGATTTTGACGTGCTGCAGAGACTATCGGAAACCTCCCGCGCACAATACGGTCTGTCCGGTGCAGTTCAACACGGCGCTTCAACTCTGCCCAATGAGGCGTTTGACCGCTTTCCTGCCACCGGAACGGCTGAGATTCATCTGGCGACCGGTTTCCAGAACATGATCTATGACAGCAAAGGTTTCCCGGCGGAGCTGCGGGCAAAAATTTATGGTTATCTGAAATCCGAAATGATAGGCGATCGGAAAGAGAAGGACACAGAAGAGCAGTTCATCTACAAAACCCGCAAGAAGGGCTTCGGACCGTTTAAAATGGAGTTGTGGCACCTGCCATCTGACGTCCGCGACGAAATCTGCGCCGAGCTGGAGAGGCAATTCGCCTTTTTGTTTGATAAGCTCAAAGTCAACGGCACCCGGCCTGTCCTGGATCAATTCATCAAGCCGGTTGATGTGCCGCTGGAAATGCCCACGGCGCTGAAAGGCTGAAGCATCAGATGGGATTGAGACGACGAAGATAACAATCAGCTTAATCAAGGCCGATGTGGGCGGCTACCCTGGCCACTCATCGGTTCATTCCGCACTGATCGAGACAGCCCAGTCCAAGCTGGAGGAAGCAAAGAAGGCTGGCGCGCTGATTGACTTCAGGGTAATGGCCTGCGGCGACGACCTGTCGCTTCTCATGAGCCACAAGAACGGCTGCGACAACGGCGAGATGCATGCCCTGGCCTGGGAAACATTCGAGGGGGCCACAGAGATGGCCAAGAGGCTCAAGCTCTACGGAGCCGGGCAGGACCTAATGGCCGACGCATTCTCAGGCAACATTCGCGGCATGGGCCCGAGTGTCGCCGAGATGGAGATCAATGAGCGCACCAGCGAGCCAGTCGTCGCCTTCATGACGGACAAGACGAAGCCAGGAGCCTTCAACCTGCCCATTTTCAAGATCTTTGCAGATCCATTCAACACCACCGGACTTGTGATTGACCCGGCCTGCCACAACGGCTTCACCTTCGAGGTCTTGGATATCAAGGAGAACAAGAAGGTCCTCATGGACTGTCCTGGCGAAATGTACGACCTGCTGGCCCTTATCGGTACGACGAGCCGGTATGTGATCAAGAGAGTCTGCTGCAAGCCGAACAGCAAGATCTCAGAGCAGGAGGCTGTGGCAGTAGTGAGCGCGGAGAAGCTCTACCAGACAGCCGGAACTTATGTCGGCAAGGATGATCCCGTGGCCCTGGTGCGCTGCCAGTCAGGCCTGCCGGCCCTCGGAGAGGTGCTGGAGCCCTTTGCCCTGGGCCACCTGGTCGGCGGATGGATGCGCGGCAGCCACAACGGCCCCCTCATGCCCTGCTCATTTGAGACTGCCCACCCCACAAGGTTTGACGGACCGCCCAGAGTTATTGCCGCAGGCTTCCAGATGGCCAACGGAACCTTCGTGGGACCAGTGGACCTCTTCAAAGACGTGGCCTTCGACCGCGCCCGCCAGAAGTGTATCGAGATCACGGACTACTTGAGGGCGCACGGGCCCTTCGAGCCGCAGCGCCTCCCCATGGAAGACATGGAGTACATCACATTGCCCCAGGTCATGAAGGCCCTAAAGAACAGGTTTGTGAATGCCGAGTAGCAGGCTCATGAATTATCAGCATCTTTCATTTTTTTCGTCGCCCTCTTTGGTCCCGCAGCTCTTGCCGCTGCGCTCTTCGGCTTTGCCTTTTCTTCTTCCCGGACGGCCTCCTGCTTCACAGCTCGGCGGTCCCTTATCATTCCCCGACTGGCCATCCTCTCCTTGATCATCCTCCTGACCTCGTCGCTCCCAACTGAGAAGACCTCGCCGATCAGAGCCATTGCGACATCCAGCTCCCGGCCCACCATTGGGTCAGTGCTCGCCCTCCGGCTCGCCAGATTGCATAGATGATCAAGCGGCCTGTCCACGAGTTCAGAGGAGTACCTGTCCGGCTCCTCCTTGTAGATCTTGAGCATTGAGAAGATGTAAGGATAGAGATCCATATCCGGATTCATCCGATAGAAGGTGTTGGTCTTCTTCTTGGCCAGATCGCGAGGCGAGGGCAGGATGCGCCGCTCCATGATGACGATCCCAAGGCGCTCCAGCTTGTCGAGCTTGTTTAGAAGCGTCGTCTGGTTCCAGAATGGGCCGCCTGCAGTTGGCCCCATCTCCCGCCAGATCTGGTTTAGCTGCAC
>CAZFFD010000114.1:0-5455 GCA_964518035.1 uncultured Methanotrichaceae archaeon
GCTCTAACATGTTCTTCAGATATTGGATGTTGTTATGTTATAGAACTTATGCTTGCGAAATAAGAATGAAATGAAAATATGATAAAATGAGGCTGGAGGGGTTCAGGAAGGAGGTTGATGACCTGAACCCGCCCGATTCTGGCTCAAATATTGTTCATACTTTTGATTACATAATTATTCGCGTCCATACGATTTAACACTTTCGGTATTTTTTTAATAGTTGGGCGAAGATTAGATGTAGCGGCGACGAGAATAATTCCACAGGAACTGAAATGCCTACCTGTGACAATGCTGAGTACGAAAAGGCCCTGATCGTATGCGAGAGGATGCTGGCCTTCGAGATGGATCAACTGCAGCGGAGCAATATCAACAGAAAGATAGGCGACTGCTGTCTGGAAATCATCAAGCGGAAAAACGATAGGAAGATCTGTAAACGAGCTATCGCCGCCTATGAAGAGGCTCTGCTCGTCTATAACGAGGAGCGCTATCCTGCGCCTCGCGCCAAGGTTTTGAAGGGCCTGGGATTTGCTCGTTCATCTTTAGCCGACTTTGTTGATAGATCTCAGAACCTCAAACAGGCCGTCGGTTATTGGGAAGAAGCATTGCGTCATTTTCGGCGGGCCTCAGCTGCACAAGACCATGCCTGCATCCAAAATGAGCTGGGTGGAGCCTATCGAAAGCTAGCCGAGCTTGAGGACAGAAAGGAGAACGCTAAGAAGGCTATTGAGGCCTCTCAGGTTGCCATCGGAATATTTAACCAGAAAGACTGCCCGGTGCAGTTTGCGGCAGCTAAGTCAAATCTGGCAAGCGCTTTTTTGACCCTAGCTCAGGAGGCAAAGGACGGTGCCGGCCAGGCGGAGGGCTGCAAGAGAGCTATTCTTGCTTACCAGGATGCAGTTATGATCTATACATCTGATCATTATCCGCAGCAGTATGCCGCCATGAAGAACAATCTGGCCATTGCCTATCTAACCCTTTCCGAGGTGGAGGAGAAGAGCAAAAACTGCCGGATGGCTCTTGCAGCCTGCCAGGAAGCTCTCGGCTACAGAAAGCTTGAGGACCAGCCTTTCGCTTATGCTGCCCTGCAGAATAACCTGGGAAATGCCTATCTCGCCCTGGCAGAGGAGGAAGCGGCTGAAGAAGATGACGAGGACACGCACAATCAGAGATGCCAGGAATACTGCCAGCGGGCGATTGAGGCTTACAGCAAGGCTCTAGCGGTCTACTCCAAAGAAGAATATCCTCGGCTATATGCAACTGCAAAAAACAATCTCGCCAATGTCTACCTGACACAGGGGCAGATGGATGACACTGCAGCCAAATGCATAAAAGCCATCAAGGCCGCTTCCGAGGCTCTCACATTCTTTTCGCTCGATAATTCTCCTGTCGATTATGCCGAAGCAGAGGGCAGCCTTTGGCTCGCCCATCTCACTCTTGCCGAGATCGAGTTTCGGGCTGAGAACTGCTCCGCTGCAATGGATGCAGTCGAGGAGAGGCTCAAGGCTGTCAAAAAGTTCGGCAAACCCTTCACCTATGCCTCCTGCTCCAAGGACCTGGCAATCACTGCCACAATGCTTGCAGACTTGGAGGTATCTTCTGAGGCCAAGCGGCAGAACTGCGAGAAGGCCATCTCCGCCGCCCTGGAGGCTTTACGGATCTACAGAGTCCAGAGCAACCCGGAAGAATATGCTGAGACTCAGGTATTGCTCTGGGCTGCCTATTCCGCTCTGGCAGAGGTTGAAAACAGGACCGAGAACTGCAAGAGCGCAATTGTTGCCTGCCAGGCAGCCATCCGGGTTTACGATAAGATCAGCCCGGCTGAACATGCCGATGCCCTCAAGAACCTGGCCTACAGCTTCATCAGCCTGGCAGAGTTGGAGAACAAGAGAGAGAACTGCGAAAACGCAATCGATGCCTGCAAAAGCGCTTTGCAGTACTACACAGTTGAGAGTGCGCCCATCGAGCATGCCGACATTTTAAGGGACCTGGCATATGCCTATGTAACACTTTCAGCCGTCGCGGACAGAGAGGAGTGCAGCAAAAAGGCGCTTCAGGCTTACCGGAAGGCGCATAAGATCTATCAGGCGAGTGAGCTGGAGCTTGAGGGGCTGGGTGACGCAAGAGCCCATGACATGCGAGAGATGGCTGAGAAGTGCAACCGTTCCATTCAGTCCTGCAAGGCCATGTTCAAGGCCTGCAGGAAGGCTAAAGCTGCCAAGCCGGACAACGAGGTTGATGGTTAGTGAGCATGAACGAAAACGGTCTTACAGAAGAGCAGAAGACTGAGTACTACCGCCGCTCCTACACGGCAGTGGACGGGCTGTGGTTTATGAAGATCGAGGAGCGGTTGGGCTTTGATCTCGCCCTCAAGATCGATGAAGCTGTCTGGTCGATTCTGCCGAAGATCCAGGCCCGCACCCTGAAGGGCATGATGAATCTCGATGATGGGATCTCTGACCTGCAGAGAGCTTTGTCCGCCCGTCTGGCTATGGAGGGCTACGAGTTCAAAATGGAGAAGAAAGATGATGCCCTGGAGGTCATCGTCAGGAAATGCCCCTGGCATCAGATTATGGTCAGGTCCGGGCGAGGGAGTCTGTCGGAGCAGGTGAGCGATGTGATCTGCCGGGTGGAGAACGGAACGTGGGCACGCGAGTTCTCTCCAGGGAACCGTGGGGACGGCAAGAGCAGCGGGGATGGCGAAGGCGGGGACAGCGAGGGAATTGTCTTTGAAAGGGAGGCCCGGTTGTGTCGTGGAGAGGAGAAATGCAGGCTGTGGTTTAGGAAGAAATGCGAAACAGGACATCATGATAAATCTTAATAAATTTTTCCTGCGGAAAATATATCAAATGATATGATCTGGTAATAGCATGATTGTTCGATGGTGCTGAGGGAGTGCGCATGACAGAGAAAAAGGTTAAAGTCGGATTGGTTCAGACCTCTGTTTTCGAGGATACTGATACCAACTTGAGGCGAGCCGTAGAAATGGTCAGAGAGGCAGCAAAAAAGGGCGCTAAGATCGTCTGCCTGCCGGAGCTGTTTAAAACGCGCTATTTTCCACAGTGGGACCATCAAGACGTCCGATCTTTAGCTGAAACCATTCCAGGACCCTCGAGCGAAACGTTTGCCTTGCTTGCCGAGGAGCTATCGATCGTAATAATAGTGCCAATCTTTGAGAAGGACGAGAGCGGCTACTACAATTCCCTGGCAGTCATCGATGCAGACGGCAGCCTCCTTCCGGTCTACAGGAAGGTGCACATTCCCCACGATCCTCTCTTTTACGAGAAGAGCTACTTTTCCCCAGGAGAGGAGATCCGGGTTTACGATACGCGTTACGCGAGGATCGCAGGGATGATCTGCTTTGACCAGTGGTTCCCGGAGGCTGCGCGGGTGGCGGTCCTCGGCGGGGCTGAGATCATCTTCTATCCTACTGCCATCGGCTGGATCAAGGACGGAAAGGAGCCTGCAGAAGGAGATTGGCGTGATGCCTGGCAGACGGTGCAGAGGGGGCATGCCATCGCAAACAACGTATGCATAGCCGCAGTCAACCGCGTCGGCACTGAGGAAAGCCTTCTCTTCTGGGGCAGCTCCTTTGTCTGTGACTCTTTTGGCATGGTCATCGCCAGGGCGAGCGAGAAGGCTGAGGAGGTGTTGGTGGTTGAGCTGGATCTCGCCCAGAATAAGGCGGTGCGGGAGGGCTGGGGATTCTTCCGAAACCGCCGGCCGGACGTCTACTGGCCGATCATCGAGATGGTACAAGAGGATGAAACGCCAGAGACGAAAACCCAGAAAGATCGAGCGCACAAGGAGACGCCGCGGGCTCTCGGCTACCACATGCCTGCCGAGTGGGAGAAGCATGAGGCCATCTGGCTCTCCTGGCCCTATGACCTCGATAGCTTTCCGGAGATCAAGGCAGTCGAGAGAGCCTACGTCTCCATCATCCGTGCAATCCATAAAAGCGAGATCGTCAACCTTCTGGTCAAGGATGAGATGATGCTAAATGAGATCGTGGACCGACTCAGAATGGAGTTGGTTGATCTGCATAAGATCAGGTTCCACCTGGCCAGCTACGCTGACGTCTGGTTCAGAGACTACGGTCCTACTTTCCTGGTCAACCGGGAGAAGGGTGCTGGAGAGGGTCAGGTGGCGGCTGTCAACTGGATCTTCAATGCTTGGGGCGAGAAATACCCTGAGCTGATGGGCGACACAAAGATTGCTGGGCTCATCAACCAGGACCTGAAGATGAAGCTCTTCCTGCCGGGCATTGTCCTTGAGGGCGGGTCCATTGATGTCAACGGCTGTGGAACGGTCATGACAACCGAGCAGTGCCTGCTCAACAAGAACCGAAATCCGACTCTCGGAAAAGATGAGATCGAGGGCTATCTCCGGGAGTATCTAGGCGTGAGAAAGGTCATATGGCTCAAGGAGGGCATTGCGGGGGACGACACCGACGGGCATGTAGACGATATCGCCCGTTTCGTTGATCCAAACACAGTTCTCTGCGCCTTCGAGGATGACCCTGAGGACGAGAACTTCCTGCAGCTCAAACAGAATTATGAGCAGCTCTGCCAAGAGACGGATCAGGATGGCCGGCCCCTCAAGGTCATCAAGCTGCCGATGCCCGGGATCGTTGGAGAGGAGCGCAGGCTGCCGGCAAGCTACGCCAACTTCTACATCGGAAACGAGGTTGTTATGGTTCCGATCTTCGGGCACAAGAACGACCAAAAGGCGCTTTTAATCATTCAGGATGCTTTTCCTGAAAGGGAAGTTGTGGGAATCAACTGCCGGGAGATGGTGCACGGTCTGGGCACGGTCCATTGCATAAGCCAGCAACAGCCGAAGGTGTGAGCCCATGAAAAACGCTTTGGCAGCAATTGTATCACTGATAATATGCTTGATGGCTATAGCCTCCTATGCCCAAAACACAAGCTCTGCGTTGAGCATCAGCGGAGACTTCGGCAGGGAGTGGATAAGCAGCTTTAAAGCCCAAAATCCACAGCCTGCCGAGCAGAATCTGAAAAACGATCTCTGGTCGTGGGGCAGCTCGCCTAAAGGAAGCATAATAGCCAACGGGAACCTGGTGCCTGATCCATACTACGTTTGGAAGTCGCTAAACTATTCCAGCGGCTGGATCGGAAAAGTCTCAGTTGATCCAAATACGGGAAACCCAGTCTACGCGTTTGTAGATCCATACACTGGAATGATAATCAATTATTATATGGACCCTAAAACCGGAAATCCAGTTTACATCAATGAATATCCCACTTTCGGATTCCCGTATTATGGCATGTACTCATCCGATTACGGTCAGACCGCCTATGCGCTGCCATCGATCTACGGGTGATCAAGATTCGCCAAAGATTAATGCTAGGTGAAATGCGAAAATGACTACGATAATAGTTGTAGGACTTACGCAGTTGAAGTCCTAGGTAATGAATAATTCGGATTTTTTATATAT
>CAZFFD010000115.1:0-5452 GCA_964518035.1 uncultured Methanotrichaceae archaeon
ATGAAAGGCAAAATGTATGCGATTATTGGATTTCTTCTCCTCGCTGCAACTGTTGCGCCCAGCAGTGCCTATTTCTTTAATTTCGCTGAATCTGCGCCTCAAAGAGTCGTTCAACTGCACATTGTGTGCTATGACGACGCGATCTCTTTAAACGATCACCCGCTTATTGCTGCAGATGCACTGATAGATTTTGCGACAGAATATGGAAGGACCGTCTCCAGGAGTAAATTCAATATTGCCTCACAAATACAAATACATGCCGCAGGCTATTTATTTGGAGAACGGAATCATTCGAACCCAATGGATATCGAAATAAATTAGATTTACTACTTCTGTATTTTTATCACAGGATTGCATCCGCCGGGCGGTTTCGCTTCATCTCTGCAATGTGCGGCATCAGATCCCATGTGCTCTGAGTGGTTGAAATGATTAACCATACAATTGCCATTCATTCAGCAAACGTCATCTCGCGTCGATTCTTTCCAGATCTTCGGCTCTTTCCAGCTTAATCTCTTTATTGCCGTTATATTCCCAAAGAACACCGTTTACCTGAATTCGGTCTCCCAAGCTTATCCTGCCTAAAATTTCCTTGGCCCCGGAATCCCGAGGAACAAACACAGGCAGTGGAGTCGAATCGAGATTCATGATGAGATTGCCCCCACTCTTTGTGGGGTTCATCTCTATCACCAGCCCCTCGACAGAAATGCGCGCCTCATCTCCAGCGGACACAATGCCTTCTTGAAGGTCATCACCAAAATCAAATGCCCAAAAAGCGACAGACAGAGATCCCAGAGCCATGAAGAGCAACACCACTACAGTCTTCTCCTCCTTTTGCATCCTCATGATCTCAGATCCTGCGAGATAATCCCAAGGCCGCTTCATGCTGGCCTTGCGCGATCATGCAAAAATAGTTTGAGATTATGATATTATTTCTTGGCTTCTGGCTTGGCACCATAGTACTGCTGCCAGCCCTTCTCAAGGTGCTCCAGGCAGATGTCACATACGCCCTTGTATGCGCCCTCAGGGTAACTGAGGTTGTGAACTGGGGCTTTTATGGGAAAGAGCAGCGGTCGAGCACGGGTACATAATTCGCAATCAGCCATTTGGATTCATCTCCTACGATTAGGTGGATAGAGTTTCTTATTGTTGAACTTTTCCGTCGGCTAATTTCTGAGCTGCATTCAATTCTAAATAGTTGAAACAAAGATCTGCAAAGGCCCACGAAGATCACATTATTCCCCAGCTCTGTACTCCTCCATCCCTCGTACCTTCTGTACCAGTTCCTCTACCAGCGCGGGACTTACGTCAGCCAGATCCACCCTTTGCAAGACATTTGTGACATCTATGTCGGCCATGACGATCTTGGCAAGATCGCTGTGCTTGAAGCCCTCGACCACAACGTAGTCCATCCCCTCAGCCTCAAGCTCTGTCAGGGCTGAATCGAGGTCCCCCCTCTCTCGCTTGACTATGAGACGCGCCTCACCGAGGCCCACGACCATATCAGCACCTGCATCGAAGTGGCGCTTGGTGTCACCCTTGTCAACTGAATGGCTGACCATGTTCTTGATGGTACCCACCCGGCCATATTTGGAAAGGGCCGCCACAAGCGCACAGACTAGAGTAGTCTTGCCGGTTTTCTTGGTCCCAACTACTGAAATTACTTTCATGTCTTAGAAATTGCCTCTTCTATATCAGGCCCGCAGAAGCTCTATCAGAAACCGCGCAAATCCTGTCAGATCGGACACACGGACGTTTTCGTTCAAGCCGTGGATGTTGGCCTCCATCTGCCGTCCCACTCCGAAGACGCAGGTAGGAATACCTGTCTTCTCTGTGGCATAGGCCTGATCAAGGCTGCCCTGCGCTCCAGAGAGACGGGGGTAGAATCCCATGCCCCTCTGCACAGCTTCTCTGACCTCAGCAACCCAAGCATGATCCGGATTGACACTCATTGGCGGATAGCCGGGATAGAACTTCAGATCGTACTCTACATCCAAGGGCTTGAGAGCCCTCTCGATCTCAGCCATTGCCTCATCCATGCTCTCCTCAGGTATAACCCTTCTATCACCTCGCAGGGTGCACCTGTCCGGCACTATGTTCTCCTTGATGCCGCCGTTGATCATGGTGATGTTCAATATGGGCATGAGGTTCTTCTTGCCAACCGCCTCTAAAGCTGTGCTGGCAGGAAGGTGAGATCTCCTGGACTGGACTACCTTCTTAAGGGCCATGAGCGCCTCCATTATGGGAATAGATCTCTCCACTGCATTGACTGCGAGGAAGCTTGAGCCGCTGTGCGCCGACCTACCGTGCACCACCACATCCCAGGTTATGATGCCGTTGCTGCCTATGACCACATCATCGCAAAAGCCGTCCATGCAGAGCATCAGGTCTCCTTTAACCTGCCCCAGATCGGTGAGGTAGCACAGTCCTGAGTATCCTCCCACCTCCTCGTCCGTGGTCAGGAGAACGGAGAGATTGTACTTTGGCCTGCCTTTTTCCAGGAGGAACTTTAATGCGGCAATGAGGGCTGCAATCGATCCTTTGCAGTCGGAGACGCCTCGACCATAGACCCGTCCGCTCTTCTGCACAACCAGGAAGGGATCGGAATCCCAGGCACCCTCCGCCGGCACCACATCCAGATGGGCATAGATCACAAGTGTCTTTTTTGCGCCCACATCGAGATCGGCTCGCATATTGATGCGGTCGCCCACAAGCCTCTTGTCTGAGCATCGAGCGGCAAAGACCTCCTGGGGCATGACGATCTTCTGTGTGGAAAAGCCCATCTCTTTAAAGAGCGGAATCAACCAGTCCACAATCTCCGCATAATTGCTGCCCGGAGGGGCAACTGTTGGAAAGCTGATGATTTTTTTTAATAGATTCAAGAGATACTCTTTATCAGGCGGGAGGATTTCTTCTGGCATGGATACTAATAGAGCCATGAGGCCTATTAAATGCTTTTGAGATCCGATGAGCCGTGTAGAGTCCCATAAGTATTTCGCACCTGCTCTGATTTCAGGTGGTCTAGCCAATTCACGTCGATTGTCCAGGAACTGCTATCATTATGAGTTCATTTATAAAAGATATTGAGGAGTGCGGGGAAAGGGATTCGAACCCTTGAACTCCTGCGAGAATAGATCTTGAGTCTATCACCGTTGGCCTGGCTTGGTTATCCCCGCAATGGCTATTGATTCTTAGAGTTTTCATGCGTGCAAGGGTTTTAGATATTGCCTCGTTTTGCACGCGCCTGAAAAGGGGGATTTTCTATGGCTAAAAAGCTTTCCGTTGGTTGGTCGATTCGCTATCGCGAAAAGGAATACTATTAGCCTGCATTGATATGGTTTGGACGGAAATTGGGTATGTGAAGATCCAACGAGAAGCATCAAGCTTTATTCATTCCATCGAGGTAGAGATTCGATAATTCTAGAAAGGTCATTATGCATAGGGATTTGTATTTGCTGCTGATACCATCTTCATCTTTGCATTTCATTTGGCCGAAATTATGCATAGCATCAATTTTATGCTTAATCTTCTCAGGAATAGCATCTCCCAACGAGATATCCATATGATGTGCATAATGATTCCGGATTTCATTCATTATCTTTATATTGGATCTGAGTTTCTCTCCAGAAGACCCCTCGTAAATGCCAAATGCCCCTAATAATATGCATTTCTGATAGAATCCAAAATAATAATAATACTTATCGATAATTTCAGGATGTTCAAACTTTGATGTGAGTATATTGTCTATAAAAAATTCTAAATATTGATGCATAATTATGGAGAGAAATCTCATATCATTAACTTCTTTTAAATTCCGTCCAAAGGCACATAGAAAAGTTCCTGCATCAATTAATGCTTTTGACAATTCTATTCTTTTTTTAGAAGATAATTCTGCTAATTTTTTTGATAATTCATGTGTTTCCAGTTCCATGAGAGAAGGTTAATTAACATCTCCTATAAATATTGTTTCTCTAAAGTAATTCAATTTTTAATAATACTAAAAATATAATGAATTTATCTGCTGGTTTATGAGAGGATTCCTATTAACCCTTGGTTTAGCCAAAAGGCGGGCCAAATATGATATGCGTGATAGCGTGCTCCATTAAAAATATAGGTTAATAGGAATCCTCATGAATCTTGCCATCCGCTGCTCTCCATGCCCGCGTGCAGCTCACCCGATGGCCCATCCCGGTCTGCTCAGGCATCCACGTGGTTTACGCAAATCCAGTGATAGTACCCGTGAATGGCAGTGCCCGTGACCTCGTCGAACTCCTCCAGCTCCTGGCCGCAGATCTGACATATCTCGCCGTCCGGCACCTCGATCTCGCCGTCATTGCATAGTACTACTACCATCAACCGCCACAGGGGCCGCCTCGTGCATGAAGCTTTCGGACTGGTGATGAAGGATCGATTGCAGAGCGGCCCAGTTATCTGAAGAGAAAAATAAAGAAAATCGGGGCAGTTCGCTCTGCCCTGTGCGTCAGCCGTATCTAACGTTTTTCGTACTCCAGCTTCAGCCCGTTCTTTCCCCAGTCGAAGACTGGAACGCTCTTTCTCTCTACACCCGACTCGCGCATGGCCTGCACAACCAGCGGCACGGTGATGGTGGCATCAGAGAACACCTGGACCTTGCTCGCTTCCTTCTTGACCTTGCCCCAGGAAACGGCCTCCTCAAAGGTGCAGCCGGACAGGCCGCCCCAGTGAGGTGCATCGGTGGTGTACTGAATGGCATAGCTGTGACCGCCGGAGTAGTCGCCGATAAGTTCGGCTATGACCTCAGTCTGCTGGATGAAGTTCTTGGGAACGCCTCCACCTATGTAAATGACTCCTGTCTGAGAGGACTTCTCAACCATTTGGGTGATCTCATCCACATCCTTGATGCCATCAACCATGATGCTACACCCTTCGCGCAGTGCCATGACCATGCCGATTCCCCAGGAGCTGTCTCCGATAGCGGGCACGAAGATCGGAACATTGGCCTTATGCGCCGCGCCCAGGATAGTCGTATCGGGCAGGCCTTCTCCCACCATGTGCATCAGCTCGCGCGATGAGTAGCGGCGGGATGGGTCCAGACTCTTTACGAATTTTGATATGTGGTTGTCGGCTTTATGCAGCTCGATCTCTGACACAAAAACATCATAGATCCGATCTATCTTGCATTCGTTGAGATAGGCATCATCTGTGCAGGCGCTACCCTGGTAGTGAACTATGCCGAGACCCTCGCACAAATCGTGAAAGAGATTGGCTCCTGTGCTGACCAGGCAGTCCACCTTCCGCTCCCGCAGGAGATAGGCTATGAACTCGCCCAGACCCGCTGGGACCATAGCCCCGGCCAGACCCAGAAAGATGGTGACATCCTCGTCAAGCATGCGCTTCCAGACTTTTAGCGACGTTCCAAGCTGGCCGCCCTGAAAGCCCATATTGCTCATATCCGCTACCAGATCGGCAACACCCC
>CAZFFD010000116.1:0-5443 GCA_964518035.1 uncultured Methanotrichaceae archaeon
CGCCGGGCCATCCGACATGCTGAGCTCTTTAGCAAGGGCACTGCTGAGGAGAGCCGGGCAATGGTAGCAGAGCTCATGAAGCTGGAAAAGATGAGCCCGGAAATTGCAGTAAAGATCGCAGACATCAGGCCCATCACCAAGGATGAGCTTAGGGCGATTTATGCCAAAGAACGGTTCACTCTAAGCGAAGAAGAGCTCAACAATATTTTAGAGATAGTATTCAGGGGGTAAAGGCACATGCCTGAGGGGAGACCGCCGAGGAGAGAAGAGGTAGCTAGGATACTCGATTACCTCCCCTATGGACGTACTCCTGATTCCAGAAGCTATCAGAAACAACCTTTAGTCCAAGCCGTAGGCGAAGCAAACTTCGTTCTCATGGAGATGACTCCAAAGGCAGGAGTTGTTCCGGCGGCTGGAACTCGAGTCTACATTGGCAGTGGAAGTCGAGATGTGATAGACCACGTCAACCGCAGGATCGAATTTCCTGAGTTGTCCAACAGCGCCAAGCTGGAGCTGCCTTACCAGATTCAGAGCATCGTCCTGGACAACGAGGCCAGGTTTATCCGCTACTTCAACGATGCCGGGCCAATAACCACTCGCATGCATGCCCTAGAGCTTTTGCCGGGAATAGGCAAGAAGCTGATGTGGGCCATCTTAAACGAGCGGAAGAAGGGGGCCTTCAAGGGCTTTGCCGATCTCATGGAGAGGATTAAGGGTCTGCACAATCCTGAGAAGCTCATAGCCAAGCGAGTAGAGGACGAGCTTATGGATGAGCGGATCAAGTACCGGGTCTTCACGACAGTCCCTCGCATGAGGTAGATGAGGGTCATGAAGCTCGGGCAGCATTTTCTTGAGGACACAGCAGTCATCTCTCGCATTGCAGATTATGCTGATTTAACGCCTGAGGATCGGGTGCTGGAGATTGGTCCTGGCCCCGGAAACCTCACCGAAGCATTGGCATCTCGCGCCGGCAAGGTCTATGCTGTCGAGATCGATGCAGACCTGGCCTACCAGTTGGCCGGACGGTTTTCTAATGTTCATGTCATCAGCGGGGACGCCCTCAAAGTTGAGCTTCCAGTCTGCAATAAGATAGTCTCCAATCTGCCCTATCAGATCTCTTCAGCCATCACCTACCGGCTGCTCTCCCGGCCCTTTGAGATGGCGGTTTTGATGTACCAGTGGGAGTTTGCGAGAAAGATGGCGGCAGCAGCCGGCAGCAAGGACTATGGCCGCCTGGCCATGACTGTGGGCTTCTTCTGCAATGTCGAAATTCTGGAGAAGGTATCCAAGATGGCCTTCAGGCCGGTGCCCCAGGTTGACTCGGCAGTCGTCCGTCTCCTGCCCCGTGAGGATCGACCGCCTGGGGACTCTTCCCATCTCATAAGGCTCGCAGAGGGGCTATTCAACAACAGACGGAAGAAGGTCAAGAAGGGCTTGGCAGCAATTGGAGCCAGCAAGGTGGCCCTGGCCGAGCTGGATGCTGATCTCCTGGACAAAAGGCCTGAGGATCTCTCGCCTGATGAAGCGGCGGGCCTCCTTTCTGCAATACCCGGCAAGTCCCGCTAATCAGGAAACCCGTCGCTGATGCTGTTGATGGGATTGGTTTAGAAGGTAGGTCTTTTCCGTGTCCGACGACAAACCGAGCAGGAATGTACTGCTTCTGGGCTTTGTGAGCCTTCTTAACGACATCAGTAGCGAGATCATTCAGCCTGTTCTGCCTCTGTTTATTGCTTCTTTGGGCGGAAGTTCTCTGGCCGTCGGCCTGATCGGTGGCATCAGTGACGGGCTGCCGAGCCTCTTGAAGCTCCTGGCCGGGTGCTGGTCTGACAGGCTGGGCCGCAGAAAGCCGCTGGTGGTAGGAGGCTACGCCATCTCGGCAATTGGAAAGCTCCTTTTACCGGCAGCAGCAACCTGGCCGCAGGTCTTCCTTCTAAAGACTCTGGAGAGATGCGGCAAAGGAGTGCGCTCGGCCCCGAGAGACGCCATGATCTCCGAGTCGGTTGTGGCAGAGCGGCGAGGAAGGGGCTTTGGGCTGCACCGGGCCATGGACTCGACTGGAGCGGTCGTCGGTTCGATTCTGGCCTATCTGCTCTGGCAGGCCGGGATGAGCTACAGCGCAATCTTCATGGTCGCGGGAGCCCTCGCGCTACTCGCTCTCCTGCCATTTTATCGCGTCCAGGAGAGCTTCAGGTCTCCGAGCTGCCAGATCAGACTGAAGATGTCAGACATCTCGCGAGAGCTGCGGGGCTTTCTTCTGATAGCTTCGCTCTTTGCTCTGGGCAACTTCAGCTACATGTTCTTCGTGCTCCGAGCTCAGGGGCTCTTCTCCGGTGCTGAGGCCGTGGCAGCGCCTCTGTTGCTTTATGCGCTCTTCAATCTGGTCTACGCTATCTTTGCTTTTCCAGTCGGAATCCTGTCGGACCGAGTGGGCAGAAAAAAAGTGCTTGTGTTGGGCTATGCGCTCTTCGCGCTCACCGCCGCAGGATTTGCGCTTGTCACAAGCCTCGCAGGACTGATAGCGCTCTTCGGGCTTTACGGGCTCGTTTATGCAATCGTAGACGGATCCGAGAGGGCTTTTGTCTCAGACATGAGCTCCGGCCACCTGAGGGGCAGCGCTCTGGGGATCTACTCCGGGGCCCAGGGTGTGGCCGCAATTTTCTCCAGCTTAATCGCCGGGGCTCTTTGGGAATTATGGGGGGCCGAGGCGACGTTTCTCTTCGGGGCGGTGGCAGCGGGGCTGGCGGCTGCGGGGCTATTGGTGGGGATGAAAAATGGACGAAACGGTTAATTCATGGGCAGAGTGACTTCCTCCCCACCCTGAAGGATGGGGCTTCCTGCTTCGCAGAATAAATCAGGTGAAGTGCTTCTTCACCTTGATCTTTCCCACCTTCTCGATCTCCTCGACCTTCACCCCGTCCCAGGACTCGATATAGCCCATCTCCTCAGCTATCTTGAAGAGGCCCATCCCCTCCTGCGTCCGGACGACTACGCTGGTCATTCCCGGAGCGCTGCCGATACCGCCGAGCGATATGTCGGATAGCTTTGCCGTGAAGTCGCTACAGGCAGCGCAGCCGGGCTTGATGAATTTTGCGAGCACTTGCAGCGGGATGGTCTGAACGCTTCCGTCCCGCAGCACCACAGTCATTTTTCCTTCGCCTGCGCTCATTTTGTCAATCCGCCATGACGGCTGGCCGATGACCAGCTCCATCTTTGTGATGGCCTGCTGGTCAAACGCCTCAAAGCAGAACAGCCCCACGAGGAACCTCACCTTGGAGGCTAGCTTCGCCGCGTACTCGTTGTCGGACTGCCGCAGGAGGCCAACGGCCTGAACTGAGCAGGGCGTCCCGACTAGTGCTATGTTTTTCACCTGTGGGTCTCGGATAAGTTCTTTGACTGACTCCAGTATATCGTTTTTCGTGTACTTGCTTCCAGCAGTCTTTTCGAGATCACTGGAGTCGCGGATCACCCGAGGATGGGGCTCTTGCGACCAGCGATCCAAACCCATAACGAGAGCGCAGTCCACAAGCTCCTCATCCAGCGCTGCAGCGAGAAGAGCGCTGGCTGCTCCGCCGTTCTGCTGGCGAGAAGAGCTCTTCTTGGATCGCGCATTTATGATCTTCAAGTAGGAGCCGATGATGTCCGCCGACGATGTTCTCTCCATGTTCTCCGCCAGACGGGGACAGGCCACTAGGCATGCCCTGCAGTCCACGCAGGGGTTGACCTGCTGGGGGTGGTTGGCCTCGTGGTCATAGACAAGTGAATCTGCGAGACAGACGGCAATGCAGGCCCGGCATCCGGAGCAGAGACCATTATGCCAGACCCTCTCCTCCAGCATCTGCGCCGGAAGAATTACCGGGTTCAGGAATTCGATTTCTTGCATAGTGCTTCACTCGTTTTCATTTAACAGGGATGAATCCGTATTTATCAAGGATTGTCTGCCCATCTTCAGACATGATCTCATCAATGAATGCCTTTGATTCCGTGGGATACCTGGACTGCGAGAGCACTCCCACTGGGAAGTCCCCTACCACATTAAATTTGTCTGGAATGAGAACCCTGGCAACTTTTCCTACCATCTGGGGGCTCACGTCTGAGATGAAGGCAAATCCTGCGTCAGCTTCACCCAGGGCTACCTTCGAGACTACCCGGTTGACTGTGGTCTCCTGTGAGACCACATTGGCGAGAACAGCTTCCCTGTAGGCCGGGCCGTATTCGCTATCATTAGCAAGCTTGTCCAGAACCTGAAGTGCGTAATCCCCTGCCGGAAGCTCTTTGGTTCCCATCAGGATCTTGACGCCTGGATGGGCCAGGTCTGTGAAATTCGTGATGTTTGCCGGGTTGTCATTGGGCACGATTATGGCCACCTTGTTTTGAGCAAAGATCTGGACGGTTTGATTGTCCATGAATCCCTCAGACTGAAGAGCCTTCATGTGCTTGACATTTGCCGAAACCAAGACATCGGCATAGGCTCCCTCTTCAATCTGGGCACGCAAAGCCGGCACCCCGTCGAAGTTGAACTTGACAGTCATGTTGCTCTCGTTCTCATAGATCTCAGCGATCTCGCTTATGGCTCCTGTGAGCCCGGCGCCGCAGTAGACAGTAAGCTCTTTTTCTTCCTCGGCCAGGACTGTGCTTGCTGCCGATAAGAGAATTGCCAGAACTGTGAACGCCGTAAGAAATGTGAAATAAACTCGATTGGATTTTTTGTCAGTAGCCATTGGTTACCTTCTCCTCAATCATTTTATCCTTATGCAAACATTTATGATTGCTATTTCGACTTGAGTAAGCGTATTAGTTGAACTTATTAAATCTTTGCGATTGAAAAGCCTTTTAAGGTGGTAATAGCCGGAGAGTTGTCATCTCCGGCTCTGGGTCATGCTGAATATTGGGAAGAACCCAGCTTGGGAGGATAGATCCTGGACGCATAGCACGTTATCGCAAACATTCTCCTCTGTTCTCATTGTATCAGAGACACCTCACCTCCAAGAAGCTGCAATGACTGGGAGTTATAAGGAATTATTTGAGAATAATGAGGTAGTAGTCAGAAAATTGAAGAGGGATTGTGAAGTGATCCTAATTTGCAATTCACGACAGAATCAGGCCGAATGCTCGCGAAAGTCTGTCGATCAATTTCTCTGTATTTCAGGCATAGCAACAAGGAAGATTTGTTGAGACGCAAAAGGATCAATGAGCACCAATCGGAGAAATTTGTTAGGCGAGCCATGAAAGGCCATTGAGTACCACGAGCAGGCACTGGCAATTTTTCGCGAGATCGAAGATGAGAGTGGCGAAGGGAGATACCTATGGAACATGAGCCTAGCTCTGGACCAACTCGGAAATAGAACGCAGGCGATCGAATGCGCTAAAGCTGCCCTTAAGATCCTAGAAGCCTAACCTCCCGGAAAAACTAGGCGCATAGGTTTAGCGCCTGAAGTATTTCCCT
>CAZFFD010000117.1:0-5426 GCA_964518035.1 uncultured Methanotrichaceae archaeon
GATTGGAGTTCCTGTCGAGGCAAGCCTGGTTATTAAAAGGGCCGGAGTTTAGGATCGATAGCATCTGAAACGGTATTATTCACCACATAATTATGACTCGATAATATATAAATTCCATTGCTTACAGAACCTGTTGTCTTGAATCCATCAAAAACCGTTCCATTCACGCACAAGGTTACTGCGTTTTCTGCATCCTGAGCATCTATCACAGGCTGATCCATGCCAAGCAATTTAACCTGTTTGGTCACATTGATGCTCTCCCCGTACACGCCGCTTTTTACGTAGATCACATCTCCATTTTTAGCTTTATCAATGGCAGATTGAATGCTCTCGCCTGGATCTACAATTATTTCTGTGGGCGGCTCTGTTTGGCAAACCGTAGGATTAAAGGATATGATAATTATTATAAAATAAATAGGAATGAATCTTTCTTTCATAATATCCCCTTGAATCTATATTTCCAGAGATTAACATCAATGAATTTCTCATTTCAGTTTCAGGATAAATATCTTCCGCATGTATTGTCAATTATCTCTATCCATCTTGCTGATAGCATGGATTCTGGATCAGTTAATGATCTGGGCACTATAGAAAATCAGACAGAAGACCCGCTCCCTTCCGGGGGCAGGATGATTGCCGTACCTAAAGCTATTGAACTTGAAGCGAAATAGATATCCAATTAGGGGTCCATAAATATTTTGATGGAGCAGGGATAGAGATGAAGACTGCCTACAAGTTCAGGATGTACCCTAACAAGCAACAAGATGCTTCGTTAGATTTGACTCTTGATACTTACAGATATCTCCATAATCAGGCATTGGCAGACCGAACCCATCTTTGCCCTAACTGTGGGCTAGAGATGGATCGAGACATCAATGCCAGCTTGAACATTCGCACCCTCGGACTGAGGGGAAGAGCCTATCAAGACCCGACCCCTACTTTGTGCAAATCATCAAAGCAAGTTAGGTCGATGACGCAGGAAGCCCTGTCCCTTCAGGGGCATGGGAGGAAGTCACTTCAAAGCCAGTCCTGATCATACAACGGAATTTTTTAGCAATCCAATTCCCTCGATCTCAACCTCGACCTCATCTCCTTTTTGCATCGATCCGACTCCTGGAGGCGTGCCGGTGGCAATTACGTCTCCGGGCAGAAGAGTCATGATGCCGCTGATAAACTCCAGCAGTCTAGGCACATCGAAAATGAGGTCAGATGTATTGGAATCCTGCACAACCCTTCCGTTGAGGCGAGTCCTGATATCCACATCAAATGGATCGATCTTGGCGATCCACGGGCCGAAGGGCGCAAATGTATCGAAGCTCTTGGCTCGGGTCCACTGGCCGTCCTTCTTCTGCAGGTCGCGAGCAGTCACATCGTTAAAACAGGTATAGCCCAAGATGTACTTGTCCGCCTCTTCAGCAGACACACTCTTGCAGCGTTTTCCAATAACCACAGCAAGCTCTCCCTCGTAGTCCAGCTGATGGCTGCTGGCGGGATAGACTATCTGGCCTCCAGTAGCCAGGACGGACGAAGGCGGCTTCATGAAGAGAATTGGCTCATCAGGAAGCGCCATTCCGAGCTCATGAGCATGCTTGACGTAATTGAGCCCCACGCAGACGATCTTGCTCGGATTGCAGGGCGGCAGTATTGTCACGTCCTCAGGTTTTAGAACCTCTCCGCCTGAGATTATGCCGTTCTCAACGCTGTACGATCCACCTCGAACTGTGCCATCACGCATGAATCTGACTATCATTTCTTCAACCCCGGCAAGGCCCCTTGGCTCCGGACGGGCCTCTTTTGTATCTTCCAAACTCGCTATCCAGCAGACGATCAGCCAGCAACACAGGCCCCTCCACGCAGACCCTCACACCATCCGGGTCCAGGCAGCAGGAACCGCAGATGCCGGCTGCGCATTTAAAGTAACGGTTGATGCAGGCCTGGGTCTTTGCCGCGTGCTCAGCGGTCCTGGATATAATGTCGCTCATCATCATCTCTGGACCGCAGAGATAGATCTGATCATAATCAAACAGATTCAGCTCCTTTAGTCCTGCAGAAGCACGACCTCTAATGCCGTATGAGCCGTCGTCTGTGGTGATGATAGTCTCTCCCAGACTCTCAAATCTGTCCTGGAAGATCATATCATCTCTGGATCGAAATCCAAGGAGAGAGGTTACGCCTATGTTTGCTTTTTTAGCCACTTCTCCGAGAAACGCAAGCGGAGCAGTTCCGACCCCTCCGCCGATGAGCAGGATTTTGTTGCCCTTTAATGCAAAGCCGTTTCCAAGAGGCCCGCGAAGCCCGACCTCGCTTCCAGCACCCATCCGAAATATGGCCTGAGTGGCGACGCCTACAGACTGCACAGTTATGGTATCCGGGCCAGAGAAGCTCATTGGAATCTCGTCTACACCTCTGATCCAGAGCATCAGGTACTGTCCCGGTGCAGGGTTAAGGTTTCTGTCCAGCCGATAGGTCCTGATGAGCGGTGCCTCTGAACGCACCTCTTCTATGATGCAGTTGATTGGTCTCATTAAGATCTTCTCCCAGCCAGACCGCACAGATCCACCAGGGTCATTGATTTCCTCTCAAGGTAACGGCTGATGCCGCCTGTGATCTCCTCGAAGATCCCGTATCCGCCCTGAAGTGCAGTTCCGACCTGAACCGCCTGGGCTCCTGCCATGATCATCTCGATCGCATCCTCCCAGGAAGATATCCCGCCAACACCTATCACCGGGATTTCAAGGCGTCCTGCCAGCTCATAGACGCATCGGACGGCCACAGGTTTAATCGCCTGGCCGGAGAGACCGCCGTAGCGGTTGCCTAGCATTGGGTATCCGGTCTCGATGTCAATGGCCATGGCCTTGAGTGTGTTAATGGCGACCACTGCATCGGCGCCGCCTCGCTGCGCAGCCAGGCCAAGCTCCAGGATGTCGGCAGTGTTTGGCGTCAGCTTGACCCAGACAGGCACGTCTGCTGCGGCCTTCACGGCTCCGGTGACCGATTCGACCAGATCGGGATAGCGGCCAAGCTCGCTGCCATATTTCTCTGCGTGTGGGCATGAAAGGTTCAATTCGAAGGCGTCTGCCTTTAAAACGCGGGCGATCTGAGCGAACTCCGCAGCAGAGGATCCGAAGATGCTGGCGATAACCGGCACGCCTGCTGATTGAGCAGTCTTTATCTCTTGCTGAAAATCGCGGTAGGAGGGATTCGGCAGGCCCATGGCGTTTAGCAGTCCGCATTTGACATGGACAATTGTGGGGCCTGGGTGGCCCTCCCGCGGAACTGAACCCACTGATTTTGTGACCACACCACCCGCACCGGCGAGCGCTGCCCTGCGGAGAGAGGCTCCTGTGGTCCCCAGGATCCCTGCCGCCAGCAGGACAGGATTTTTCAGATCCAGCCCACCGGCATGAATGGAAAGAGATGACATGAGACGAACAGTCGTCATGACAAGATAAAAGCCTTTTTCATGATATTGCATCTACTTAGGGATTGTAGGGCACTATCTGGAAATCAAGTGAAATTGAGTTTTTTTGCTTACGATAGATGGTCTTATTCCTGATATTATTGCTAATGTGGTCGCATAATCGGATCATATTTGAATTGATGAAACCTTAGCATTCCCCAGCCCCTGCGAGGGCGCCCGCGGACCCGCGCCCGCCCGCGAGTGCGTGTGCACGGACGCGTGTGCAGGCGAGCGCCTCACGGGCGGGCCAAGACGACCATTCGTTCAGGCTAAGAGAGTCCGAGACGCCTCTTTTTGCTTTCTAAGAAATTATTATGTACTTACAAATCCAATTGCATAATGTATAGCTATGAGGAATTGCCATGAAATTTATTAAAATCATGCTGACCCTGGCGCTCGCTCTGTGCCTACTCTCGTCGATTGGCGCAGCAGAAGAGCAGGGGCCGAGCCAAAACGACTACGTGGCTCAAGTTGCCAATGATAGCGCCAGGGCGGATCTGGTCTCCTTTTTAGAAGACGCCCGAAATTACACCCTGGATCATGGAAAAGAGGAGGCATTAAAGGCTTTTTCCAATCCGACTGGAGAGTTTGTCAAAGGCGATATGTACATCTTTGCCTACGACTTCAACGGCACACTTCTTGCCCATCCTTATCTGCCGAGCCTGGTAGGCAGAAATAACCTCGATCTGGTTGACCCCAACGGCGTGAAGACGATAGAGAACCTTATGGTGGTTGCCAAACGCGGCAGTGGATTTGTCTGCAATGTCTATCCAAATCCAAACCAGGAGGAGCAAACCGGACTCAAGCTGCTCTATGTGATCAAGGTTGATGATAATATGTGGCTTGGCTCCGGCATTTACCCGCCTGGAAAAGCTCCTCTCTTCAGCTTCGAAGACAAGAGAAATTTGAAGGCGTTTGTGGATGAAGCCAGAGAATATGCCCTGAAGAACGGCAGGGAGATGGCCCTCAAAGCGTTCAATGATCCGGAAGGCGAGTTTGTCAGGGGAGAGATGTACATATTTGCACATGACGTCTCAGGAAACCTTCTGAGTCTGCCCTTCCGGCATGATCTATTGGGCCAGAACCGGCTGGACGCCAAGGATCCTAATGGAATTACCATTGCCAGAGACAACATCGAGATAGCCAGGAACGGATCCGGATGGACTTATTATCTATACCCTAACCCGCGAGAAAATAACAGCCAGATGCTGAAACTGAGCTATTCGACCGTGGTGGACGATAATTGGACATTGGGGGCCGGGATATATGTCAATCCGTCCTCTGCCAAGAACCTGTCTGCCATGAAGCCAGCCAACAGGGACGAGCTGAAGGCATTTGTGGATGAGGCTCATAGCCACGCACTGGTGACAAGCAAGGATAGCGTCCTGAAGGAGTTCATGGACAGAAACGTCAGTTGGGTGAGGGGAGACGTCTATATCTTCGCTCAGGACTTCAATGGGACCTCTCTCTGCCTTCCATACCTGCCTGAAGAAGTGGAAACAAATCGTCTGGATATTCAAAATGACCAGGGGGTTTACATCAATAGAGAGATGCGTGCCATTGCCATGAACGGCAGCGGTTATTATGAGTACAGATGGAATAACCCGATCACCAACAAGAGCGAGCCTAAGGTGAGCTATGTATCAAAGGTAGACGATACCTGGTGGCTGGGCTCAGGGATCTACGAAACCTGAGAGACAGCCAGCTCTTTTTTAAATTGCATTGCATTTGGGATTGCAGAGTTTTTCCATGTAGTTTCTCATGTAAAACTGAATCCGCATTGTCAGAGGATTCTGTTTTCCATCCGCCCCGTGTGTGCCCAGCCTGAGGCACATGGGCGTTTCAATCGAGCCACGGCTTTTCAGCCATGGATAGTGACAAGGATTGGAGATGGGAGCGGGAATTTTTACCGTTTGATATGAAAATGGTCCTCACGCATACCTATGCAACCGCCATCTCTGCAACG
>CAZFFD010000118.1:0-5399 GCA_964518035.1 uncultured Methanotrichaceae archaeon
GGACGACGTTCTACAATATAAAGTTGTTCATTTTATTTTGCGTCAATCTCTTAGCCGGAGCAATCAGATATCCCAGTCTCCAGCCTGTGATGGAATAGGTTTTGGATAGCGAGCTGCAGGAGATGGTCCTCTCGAACATGCCTGGCAGAGACGCAAAATAGACGTGTTTATTCGGAGAATACACGATATGCTCATAGACCTCATCAGTGATCACAAATGTATCATATCTGTCAGCAAGATCGGCAATGAGTTTCAGCTCATTCTCGGTGAAGACCTTCCCAGTAGGATTGGACGGATTGCATAGAATCAGAGCCTTTGGCCTTTGCTGGAATGCGCGGGTCAGTTCCTCAACGTCGAATGAGAAATCTGGAGGATAGAGCGGCACGTAGATTGGAAGCGCTCCGGACAGTATGGCATCGGCCCCGTAATTCTCATAAAACGGCGAGAACACTATGACTTTATCACCTGGATTGCAGACAGTCATCATGGCGGTCATCATAGCTTCTGTGCTTCCGCAGGTAACGCAAATCTGCGTCTCGGGGTCGATATCAAGCCCCATAAATCGAGATTGCTTCCTGGCCAGAGCCTCACGGAAATTAGGTGCACCCCAGGTTACTGCATACTGATGAGGGCCGCAGGTGGAAGCCTTTTTGAGAGCCAGCAAAAGCTGCTGCGGCGGGTCGAAATCAGGAAAACCCTGGGAGAGGTTGACAGCGTTGTAGGCACTGGCAATTCTGGTCATCTTCCTGATGACCGATTCGGTGAATAGACCTATGCGATTGCTCAACGGCGGCATGATATCCTTTACTCATAAGAATAAAAAAGTTAAAGCTTTCTATGGAGCATGACAGGTGACAGCAGCATCCCGGATGGTGTCGACTCGAACAGATAGGTGGAAGTTGAGGACGTGGCCAAATGCCTGCCAGCATTTTCGCTCCTGGTTTTGCAGCTTTCCGCATTTGGCGTCCCGGACCAGCTCTGAAGCCCGGCCGTAATAGACGTTAATCCCTCTGGCGCACTGCTCGCGATTGGGGCAGGTGTTCTCTGACAGGTCTATCATTATTGCCGCAATAACAGACTTGATAATAGATCAGGTAGTAGGGATAGTCCAGGTGAAATGTAAATGAGGGATCGACTTTGCTGAAACCAAAAATGAATCGACCGGCACGAAGATAGAGCACTTGCCACCATCGGCAAAGCTTGTCTTTAAAGTGCTGGAATCAGGCAGCCTTCTGACGCAAAAGGATATCGTCGCCAAGACCTATCTTCCGCCGAGGACCGTAAGGTATGCCCTGAACCGGTTGAAGGAACAACATGTCCTTCAAGAGCGCTTCTATTTCCAGGATGCGCGCCAGAGCCTCTATGGACTGAACCCGGAAACCCTGGAGGTGGTGGCAGAGTAAATGACTGAGCAGTTCGCCAAAAGGCTCAGAGTGTCATGTACCGTCAAGGGCTGAATTATTCTCCAAAGCCATAAGATCGGGCCCGATTATCCGGGCTCGATCTGCAGGCCTCCTCAACAGGAGGCGGAAACCGATTTTCTCAGTCAATTACTTGGTTCCTCGCTGTTTGCGTACTCTATTAGTCCTCTACGCACTCCGTGACCCTATGGTGGCAGTTCGTAACCGGGCTGCGGCCCATTCTGCTACAAATCTTGCTACAAAGCAAATGCTTTTACGAACAGAGGAGATTTGCCCGCAAGAGTGCCGCTGCCAAAAAAGCCACCAGTGCCACTGCCATTCCCTTTTTAAGCGCCTTCTGGCATCCCGTTGCATCCCTTCGAGCAATCTTCTGCACAGCGATCAAAAAGAACAGATCAGCTACTACTACTATCGCCAGATAAACCCTGCCGAAGGGCGCGAAGAGCCCCAGCGCCACAGCCGCGAGGGCAAATGCTCCTGCCAGAGCCGCAGAAGGCCGCTCACCTGCCAGAATGGGCAGTGTCCTCGCTCCACCCGCCAGGTCGCCAGCCATATCCTCGATGTCCTTCGCTATCTCCCGGCTCATGCTGACCAGAAATGAGAGCAGAAATGGAACCTGATTGGCCTCCAGGCCCTGCAGCCCAGTCGCTGCCCCTCCGAAGAGGAATGTCGATCCAGTGAGAAAGGCTACGACTATGTTTCCGGCAAGCGGTGTGGCCTTAAGATTACGGGCGTAGAAGAAGAGCAGCATCGAGTTGAAGGCGGACAGGCCAAGACAGATCTGGTTGACCATGCCTGCAGATAAACAGCCTACTGCAAAGAGGGCCAGAGCATAATAGCGTGCCGCCCCAGGCGAGACTCTGCCGCTCGGAATGGGCCGAGAAGGCCTGTTGACGGCGTCAATCTCACGATCATAGTAATCGTTGATGGCGTTTCCGGCCCCGGTTACAAGGAAGACCGTGAGAAAGATCAAAGAAGCAGATTGAAAAGAAAGCCCGTCGGCCACGGCTAGGCCGATAATGGCTGCCGCTGCCGCCATCATGCAGTTAAACGGACGCAAGATCTCCCAGTATGCCCTCAATGGACAAATCCCCTGCGACCCTCAGGCTGAGACGCCGCGCAAGAGATAGAGCAGATAGAACTCAGTTAAGTAGCTATCGATGTGGCTGTTGGGTGGACTCATCCATGAGATCTCTCTAGCTGGGTGGACAAGCTTGATCAGATAAGTGCTGCTGGCAGGAACCTTCTCCCTGCGAATAAGCCCTGAGCCCTGCAGCTTGACTACAATCTTGGAACATTTGCTGCTGTCAATGGACAGGAGGCGACGCAGTTCAGACTGATACAGGCCGTCTCCATTCGATCCGATGAGATCAAGTGCTCTCTCCTGCAGGGCGCAGAAATTATTGGGGGGGGTGTTCCCAGGTTTTGCTGGCATATCTATCACTTCTGTTTTAAAACTTAATTTATTTTGATATAATGTCATTGAGTCCTTCTGGTATAAATTCTTTTTTACAAAATTATTTAAGTATTTTGATATTATTTGTTTTGAATAACTGAGGAAGGTTCTTGTAGCTGGGAAGCCTTCTATCCTTTCATGAAGGAGTACTCAAACGGAGAGATAGTGGTGTGCTGGAAGCCGGAAAAATGCATGCATGCCAGGGAATGCGTGAACGGGCTCCCTAAAGTGTTTAATAATGCTCAGAATCCCTGGATAAATATTGAGGCTGCCACCTCTGAAGAGATCATGAAGGTTATCGATCGCTGTCCTTCGGGGGCCTTAACGTACAGGAAGGCAGACAAGCCCGAACAGCCTTCTATAAGAATCAAGGTCATGAAGAATGGTCCTCTTCTTGTGGAAGGAAACTGCATCCTGGTTGATAGAGATGGAAAGGAGGACGCAGTCAACGGCCCGTTTGCGCTCTGTAGGTGTGGAGGCTCTAAGAAGAAGCCGTTTTGCGACGGATCGCATATCAGGATAGGATTCGATGATTCGAAATCCGAACAGACCTAATGCCATGAGCAATATCGCGCCGGATGGATCGCCCTTTTTTTAAAAAAGAAGCTGTATCGGGCCAAATATTATGCTTCTATCTCATCTTCTTGAGGATTTCCGTTCGGCAAGAAATCCTGCACTATGTCATTTCCCCTTATGTTCTCCACATCGTACCCGGTTTCCTTGGAAATCTTCGATTTTTGAATCCATCTGATCTTTACGGGTTCATATGTCTCTCCAGTTGAATAACACCTGACCATTGGAGCACCTATAAACTCTACGCGCAACCCGCATAATGGGCAGATAGCTACCTCAGCTTCTCCCCTATCATTCTTCCTTTCAGTATTATACAAGTTTTATTCTCCTTAAAGTGTCATTGCAGGCAGGTCATTTAAGAGATGCAATCAGACGAAATCCGTCATAAAGATTTAATTCTTATTGAGTGTTCAGTTGAATTGCTATTTAAATTTGTTTAAGAAAACTTCATAATCATTCATAACACTCTGTTGCTACCTGTTTATATCCAGAAATTTCTGAGCATATTATGATTACATTTTATGAAAAGCTCCTATGCTTGCTTTGGGATGCGCTGTTATTGTCTCATCAAAAAAGTGATGGGTCAGACCTCTCTGCCCAAAAAGTCGCCTATCTATTGCCCGTTCCACAGCAGGGCGCCGGGCATGCTGCAGAGCCGACCTGACAGCCGCCTATCGATCCGCAGTTGCCATTGGGGCAATTTGCATCACAGGCAGATGCTCTATTATCTCCCAGAGCACATGATCCTGAGCAGTTCTCAGAGCAGCCGGTTTCTGCACAGGGTGCACTGCCGGGACAAATACATGATCCAGCCTGTCCGAGAGCCAATCCAAACCCTACCATCAGCAGGACTATTGAAGCAATTGCCAGTTTCTTCATTTTGCATCACTCTACTCATCTATTTGAACGTAGCACGTTCATGGCACTGATGATCACTATAGCATATGACGATTGGGATTTGGGCAAGATGCATGGGATTATTCAGAGTTATTCTGGTGCTAATTGAAATTATATTTATTAGATTTTTTGATTTATTTTGCCATTATTGATTTTATAGAACAAATATGCAGTCATCTTTTAAAGGCTGTCGAATCGCTTCAATGGATTTATCTATGAAGATCTTCGGAAAACCATTTATAGTTCGACGATCGTCTTATTAAAGGGAATTCACGATTGTGATGACCTGGGAGCAAAGATAATTCGTGAAGATCATCAGGCTGATAGGTGCATTGGCAGTTCTGAGCCTGCTGATGGTGCCTGCTTTCTCCAAGCCATCCTTGATCGGCTGCTCATGCCTTCCAGGCAGTTGCCCTGAAAAGCCCATAGAGAATTGCTGCGCAAAATCTTCAGATATCTGTCTATCCGAAAGCTGCTCCTGTCCGGGCCTGATTGCTTCCTATTCAGGGATGGAATACTGCGATTTGGGATATTCTTATTTCAGCAAGAACAGGCCGTTGTCCTCTTCATCTTCAAGGTCAGTCTCGGGAAGCCTGACCAGTCCCGGCAATGTTGGTGCATTCTCATCTGTCTTTTCACCCGTATCTAATAGCGTTTCCTGCAATGTGGGACCTCCGGATCCGGATGTAGTGGAATTCTTGCCACCTTCAGCCAAGCATGTATTCACTGTGCTTGCCTCTGATGGTCCTCTGACTCAGAAGGACATAATAAGCAGGACAGCTCTTCCACCGAGAACGGTGAGGTACGCTCTGGACAGGCTCAGGGGAGAAGAGATGCTTGAGGAACGCTTCTGTTTTCGGGATGCCAGGCAAAGCCTCTACAGTCTGATTGGAATGGACAGCAAGAAGCACAAGGGAGATCAAAGAAGCCTTCGGGCATAAGTTGCCGCAACCTGCAGGTATTTGTGCTTCCTGCACATCAGCGGGTGGCTGGAGGAGCCGGGATGACTGACCGGTTAAGTGCGCGGCTGCAGACCGCGAGAATTGGGTTCG
>CAZFFD010000119.1:0-5328 GCA_964518035.1 uncultured Methanotrichaceae archaeon
GTTAGGGTACATCCTGAACTTGTAGGCAGTCTTCATCCCTATCCCTGCTCCATCAAAATATTTATGGACCCCTAACTAGATATCTATTTCGCTTCAAGTTCAATAGCAGTAGGTACGGCATTCATCCCGCCCCCTGATGGTAGCGGGTCTTCTGCCTGCTTTTCTATAAATATTTGCCGCGTGTAGCGAAAGTGTTCTGTTTCATATCATCCTCGCCAGCTCTTCTTTCAAAGCATCATCCATCTCCGAGCAGAATCCGTGCCTGCTGCATCCTACTGTGTGCAATCTCTTCGGCTGAAGTCCAAGACGATAGGTCTGCTCTGCTAATTGGTATGATACAACGGTATCATTTCTGGAGTGGATCATTACCAGTGGTCTTGGAGGTATCAGGTTCAGGTAGCTCTCCGGGTCGATGGACCGGTAGAAGCGAGCTGACTGCTTGTCCACATCTTCTCCAGCCGAGGCTATTCTTAGATCCGTTCCATAACCGCAGGTGCTTATGGCCAGGACGCCCCTGCAAGCCTCGTCCAGAGCAGAGGCAATGACTGCAAACCGCCCTCCATTGCTCTCTCCTGCATAGATGATCCGATCCGGATCTACCTCAGGCTGGCGGCGCAGTATCTCAGCTCCAGCCAGAGCATCGTAGACCATCTTGTGCTCGGTTGGCTCCACTCCCTTCAAGAACATCTGCAGATCGCCCTGGGGATCTATGCCCCCCAGATTTCTCTGGTCCAAAGTAATGCTTGCATATCCCAGATCGGCCAGGCGTCTGGCCAGCCCTTGTTCCGCTTCTTTGCTGACAGTGGCTCCGGGCAGGAGCACTATTCCGGGAATGCTTTCATTGCCGTTGCCATTTCCTTGAGCATTCGTCCCTTTCAATGGAATTCTAAGGAGAGCAGCCATCAGCGTCATCCTGCTATCGAACCGGACCAGCGATACAGTGCTGTTGCCGTCAATCCAGGACGGGCTGATGTTGTATTGAGGTGTGGCAATTTGATACTTCAAAATTCCATCCTCTGATACTGCCCATTCTTCTCCGCTGACGACTGCAGGCGCTGTGCCGGAAACCATGTCGTAATGTGTACCGGAAAAATAGTGCCATCCCATGAGCAGAGCGACGGCGCAGACCGCAAGCATCAATGCTGCACTTTTCATGCGCCCCTGCATCTACTCATCCACCTCTTCAAATTGATGGCTTCCATTCTTCATCAGTCAGTTTGGTCAGGGTGCCGTTTTTATTCAGCTCGTAGCCTGCGGGAATAGTCCCCCAGCTCCACAGGTCTGATTTGGAGCTGCCACTCTGATCGCTGCTCTCGGTTGCCATCTGGTTGGACTGGCTCTGGTTGATGCTGCTATTGGTCTCCGACAGGTTGTCCGGATTGGATGTTACGTTGGCCAGAATTGACATGCCGCTATCCTGGCTGATAGAAATTGGCTCCAGCGAGCAGCAGCAGCATGTCAGGGCAATCAAGGCCAAAGCTGAAATTATGATATTTCTCATTTTATATCTCCTCTGATTCCATGCCTTCCTTCTGAGCTAAAATAATGGTGGTACGTGCTGCAAGATAAAGATGCAACCATTGCTCAAATGTACACCTCGCCTCTCCTTTCGAGATACTTCAGCAAAAAGTCCTTCGCCTGAAGGCTCTCCTTATCGTCTGAGAGGCTATCCATCAGTCTTTCCAGATAGCTGGAATCTTTTATTGAGGCAATGGTGAAGGGAAAGTTGATATCAAAAATCCAGCTCAAATACATCAACCTCATATCTTCGAACGTCCTCATTCCTGGAATCCTCACCATCATTCCCTGCATCACGTCCGAGATCGCATCTGGTGAGGGCCTCGGTTCATCAATCATCCCGAAGTCCATAGCTTGATTGGGCTCTTTCTTTCTCTTCTCAAAGTGCTCCAGGACAACGCCTAATATGTCCAGCTTATCGGCATCCCTGATCAATCTTGAATAGAGCAAGAAGTCGGAGCTATCTGAATCCGGGAGCTGGTACTTGTTGTGGTACCAGATGCATCTTCGAATTAGGTTTCTTTCTCGGATGGGAAGGCATGAGAGCACACCGGAGCTATTGATGGCCAGAATGGCGATTTTAGAATGATCTGCAGAAATCCTGTCATTGAATGTGCCGTAGACCCTCAGCTGCTCGAATCGGCCCACATCGTGAAAGAGAGCTATGACCTCGGCGAGAGCCAGATCAATGCCCCTAATTCCAATGGTCCCTGCTATTCGTTTAATGTTTTCGCAGACACGATATGTATGCTGCAGCTTGAGGTCGATGTTCCTTTCTGCCTCTCCATCCGGGCAGTGAAAGCCAGCCGCATAATCTTCAAACCACTGGCGACAGAGTGAGAATTGCTTGCTATCCATTCTCTCTTTTTAGAGCAAATTTCATGTCCGAGCTATCGACTTCCCAGGGCTCAAGATTCTCATCCTTTAAAAATCCCATAGAGAGCCACAGCCCGCCCGGAAATGTGCACTCCCCCGGATGATCCTCATTGAATTTGCAGAATAGATCATAGATAGCATGCCATCCTTCTCTTCCTATGCGCGGCCTGCCATCCATTACATATTCCACGTCATCCCAGTTGGCAACCGCCATCTCCAATAGAGCGATGAGTACATCGCACTCCTTTGAACAGGAGGAAAAAACAGCCCTTACCTTTTCCTGGTCGAAGATGGATTTCATGAGAAAATTGAAATCAGGATCAGTGATGCGCTCCGTGCGCATCCCCGTGCGCGCCATGGGGCGCAGCATCGGATCCCGCCTTGACTGCCAGGAAATCCTTATCGAGATATGCCTGATGTGCCAGATCCAGGCACTCCTTGCAGATATTGAACATTTCGTCCTTGGGGCCTTTAAGAGTGGCCAAATTGAGCTTAACTGGGACCGTCTCCTTCTCAACAAGACACAGCGCGCACTTCATTCAATTCACCAAGGCATCGCTCTGATTCAAACGGTTATAAGCATTTCCTTCCATAGTCTTCCATCAGCCGTCTCCGTTCCAGCGTCGGTATAGGTCGTTGTCCACACCGAGCAGGTCCAGGACCCTTCCAACCAACACATCCACCAGGTCATCCAGATTCTTGGGCCGTGAGTAGAATGCCGGGCAGGCCGGCAGGATGACCGCTCCAGCTTCCGCAGCAGCGACCATATTTCTTAACTGCACAAGGCTCAGGGGCGTCTCCCTTGTCACCATTATAAGCCTTCTCTTTTCTTTGAGGCAGACGTCAGCCGCGCGGGCGATGAGCGTGTCCGATGAGCCGCAGGCCACAGCGGAGAGCGTCCCCATGCTGCAGGGGATGATGACCATGGCGTCGAAGAGATGCGAGCCGCTGGCAAACGGCGCGGCAAAATCGCGGGGCTGGTAGACGTGGTCGGCCAGCTCTTCTACTTCTTTCTTAAGCCGGTCAGTCTCAACCTCAATGATTTTAGCAGCCGAGTCGGTAATCACCAGATGGGTAGTGCAGCCCTTCTGTCGCAGCACCTGCAGGAGGCGAATGCCGTACTGCACACCTGATGCTCCGCTTATGCCTACAATGATTTCCACATAGATCCCCTCAACTGATTTTTAATTTTTGATCATGTTTCTTTTCGGTCATCTCCTCCATCCTCAGTTTCAAGAGAAGCTCCCGAAAAACCTCCTCATCAGGTCTGTCCGGCAGAGGGCTTTTCAGATATGCTTCCTCCAATTGCTCCATTCTCTCCATGACCTCTTCGGATGACGGAGCATGCAAGACAGGAGCAAAGCAGATCCTGCCTTCCGATAGGAGCTTTATTCCGAAATTTATGGTTCTCAGGGCCGTCCTGTAGCCCTTGCCGGGAATTTTAGGTTTTTTTTCAGGTGTCTCTTCAGACTTGATTTGGCTTTCCGCCATCCCTTTTATGGAGTAATATGTCTGCCGGCAGAGGTTGGACTGCACCAGATCCGATAGCTCCTCCTGAATCCTTGAGGGCTTGATGACCAGAGGACTTGTAGCATACCAGATGGCGTTGATGTTTCCCATTATGAGCTGATCTATGAGGTGCCCAATCTCCCAGCCCAGCGTATCATAGATCTCTCCATTTCTTGGAGCAATTTGCTGGCGGACGGTGGAAGGGAAATTCTCCCCTCGCAGGATAGCCCTGGTGGGTGCGATGTAGATCATCACAAGGTCGATATCGCTCTCTTCGTTGTTCATGCCCCACATATGAGAGCCCACGCAGCTCACGTACAGGTTCCTCATGCCCTTGGCCTCAATCTCCATCGGCTCCTGCAAATCAATGAATACCATCGTCATTCACCCTGATGATTTATCGATCATTTGGCTGTCTTCAGGATTTATCCTCTCCAGGGTTGCAGCTACCAGCATGGGCAGTGTGATGGTAGCATCTCCATAGACTGTGACGAATCTTGCATTCTCTGAAATCTTTCCCCAGGAGACGGCCTCGGAAAGGGTAGCACCTGATAGGCCTCCGTTCTCAGGAGTATCAGTTGTAAGCTGGATCGCGAGGTCGAAACTGTTGGGTGTGAGAAGCATTGACTGGAGGGCGAAGTTCTTGGGAACTCCTCCTCCCACTATCAGAATCCCCGATCTTGGGCTCTCATAGCAGATGTCCACAATCTCCTTTATGTCGGCAAAAGCATCTACAGTAAGCTTTTTTGTCTGGCTGAACATCCAGGCTTGCAGCCCAATCATGGAGTCTGGCAGAGCCGGACAGAATACCGGCACATTCATGTCGAAGGCTGAGCGCAGGATAGATCTCTCATCTTTTATCCGGCTTCCCAGAATAGCCATCAGCTCCCTTCCGGAGAGGATCTTATCGGTTTCTGGGATGATCTTTTGCATCAAATCCTCAAAGGCGGCGAAGTCCTGGTCTCGAAGAAATACGTCATAGATTCGGCTTACGCCCTCAGCTCGGAGAGCGGCATCGTCTGATTCGGGCGTGCCCAGACAGTGGCAGCCGAATGATTCGATTATATCATGGACCAGGTTGGCTCCGGTGATCACCAGCACATCGACGTGCCCCTTCCTGATCAGGTCTGAGACTATATTTCTCATTCCAGCCGGGACCATCGCGCCGGATATGGTCAGGAATTTGGTAAAATCTCCAGAGAGCATCTTTTCGTAAATGGCCACAGCCTCCGAGAGCCTTCTTGCTCCAAATCCGCAATGGCTCATCCTTTTTACAAGAGTATCGACGCTCATTACCGATTCAATCTGCAGTTGGTGTACTACATCCATTTAATCACCTTAATGATGATAATATTCTTCAGATAGTCCATGAAAATTGTGATTGAACTTATGCAACGCGAAATTTTTTCTCATAAACCTTTTATA
>CAZFFD010000120.1:0-5287 GCA_964518035.1 uncultured Methanotrichaceae archaeon
TCGAGGATACGTACTTGAGATTTTGTCGGAAACAGCCTATAGCGATACGATTTAACCACAAATAGTTAGTTGCTTTTTAAAATTAAATAGTTATTGGTAGACTGAAACTAGGGCAAAGGACTCCGCGTTCATCCCCACCGTGAACGGCGGGGACTTCCCGCTTCGTCCTTCGCAATCCTATAAGTTAAAATCGCTTGAAGATGAATTAGATGGGATAATGCACCTCATCATAAAGATCTTGGGACCTTTCCCGATCACAAGCATTCTCTTGATCTGGTAGAGTCAAAGGAGATGTGCTTGGATGATGTGCTTGCCGAGATAAAAGCAGAGCTGAAATGGTCATCAAAAGCCTGAGCGCTTCAAATCGAACCCCTCGCCATCTCATCCCCAAAACCGCTTCGTCCTTGCGTACTCCCTCTCCGCTTTCAGTATGTCCCGGTAGAACTCCAGCTCGTCCTTCTGCCGCTTTCCGACGACGCGCGCCGCTGTCTCAGGTCCTAGCCCCCTGCTCGCCAAAGCGATAGCTGCAGTCTTGCCATAGCTCAAGACCAGATTGGCATTTCTAAAGACCCTTTTTGTCCTGCGTCGGTCCTCGGCAGTCTTCTTCTTCTCCGGCTTCTTGACCACCTTGATCTCCTCTTCCTCCCAGGGCTTCAAGGCCGCCACCATCCGTGAGCCGCAAAGAGGGCACTCCGGCTGCTCAGGCACTCGCTCCACCGGGCGCAGGCTCTTCCATTTCTTGCAGTTGACGCAGAATAGGAGCACCCTATCGTTCATGATCCGGTTCTTCAAGAGATCGATGACCGCAGCGTCGGCGTGCTCCGGGCTCGTGACATCTCTTCCCCCGCCACGGCCCGATGTGCCTATGGGGCTCAAAGAACTGGTGAGGATCTCAATCGAGCCATCTCTGATCTTCTCCAGGACCCATTTGGCCCTCTCGATGTCAAGCCGGTCATGGTAGATCTCTCTCAAGGCCTCCCGGTACATGGGTGTGCCCTCGAAGACGGCCAGCAGCTTTTGCATGCTCACCCTCTGATAATCTATGTCTCTCGAGAAGGCGCCGAACTTGCGGGCCACGTGCACCATCTTCCAGCGCAGCATAGTGGTATTCTTGAGAGTCATCTCCAGGATCGGCTCGACGTAAGTTGGGTCCAGGTCTGCAAGTACTCTCGCAATCTCCTCAGCCAGGAGGGTTTTTGGCAGAGTTAGCTCTATCCGGTAGGGATCAATCGACATCTCCACGCTGCTTCCGAAGCGGGCGGAGAGGATGGATGTGATGATCCGTCCTATGGTGTCGTTTGTCCTGTGTCCAAAGCATGCATTGATGACTGCGCCCTCTCCTCCACTCTCGACAACGATATGGGTCTCGTCCGGAACTGGCAGGTTCTTGTCAATCTGGCTGGAAATGAGATCGACCAGCTCCCCTGCAGCCATGCTGTCCAGAGGATACCTTTCCTGCAGCCAAGCAACGGCCGCCGCACGACCCATCTTCATTTTGCCGCCGCTCTTGCCCGTCCATTCGCCCTCGCTTGCTCCCTCTCCTTCGCCCTCAAGCACCTGCCGGATCTGTCGGCGGATTCTTCCTACCTCCTGGGCTACGGCAAAGGGAACCGGAATCTCTTCACCGGTCCAACTGGGAATCTCGCCGCTTCTGTGAATCGGAACCACCTTGATCTCATCTTCTTCGATCTCGGTGATCTCCCAGATCTCTCCTTTTGTGACGAACGTGGCACCCGGCTGGGCAAAGCTGATGACAAAAGCCTCATCGAGCGTTCCTACAGACCTGCGACCCACGATATCATAGACGTTGTACCTCTTCTCGTCCGGGATCATTGAAAGGTTCTCGATGTAGTACTCCCTTGCTTTTTTAGTCCTCTGAAGGACTCTGTTCTCTGACAGCCGCACCAGCCGGTTCTCCTCCATCTGGCTGACCACTCGGTCCATCTCTTCTGCCGTGAGAGACCTGAATGGGTAAGCCCTGGCGATGGTCTGCAGCGCTTTTTCAAAGGCAATGTCTCCGAAATCCATCTCCAGGCCAACTATCTGATTGGCGAGAACGTCGGTTGGCTTCTCGTGAATCCGGATGTCTTCCAGCTCTCCAGCCGCAGCCGCCCTGGAGATGGCACATCCCTCAGCCACATCATCGGCACAGGTGGCGATGATCGTCCCTGATGAGACGAGACCTATCCTGTGTCCGGCTCGGCCCACTCGCTGAAGCAGCCGGGAAACCTCACGGGGAGAACTGTACTGGATGACGTGGTCCACGTCCCCGATATCAATTCCCAGCTCCATCGATGAGGTGCAGATCAGCCCCTGCAATTCTCCTGCCTTGAAGGCCTCTTCCGCCTCCACCCGCGCCTCCACCGAGAGGCTGCCGTGATGCACGCCGATGGGCTCCTGCAGCTGACGGAATCGAGAGCCTAAGACCTCTGCTGCTTGCCTTGTGTTGACGAAGATAAGGCACTTCTTGTCTTTGACAGTCTCCCTGATGAACCGGATCTGAGCTGCCAGACGAGGATCGCACTCGAGGGTCCCGGCCATTGCTTGGTCGCCACGTCCAGGAACTGGGCTTACAACCTGAAAATCGCTGACCCTATCCATCCTCGTCTGGACGATTTTGTAGCTCCTGCTGCTTCCGGCGAGCAGCCGGGCCACGGCATCCGGAGAGCCCACGGTAGCTGACAGCCCAATTCTCTGAAAGTCTCCGGCGAGTTCAACCAGCCTCTCCAGGAGAACGGAAAGCTGCGAGCCGCGTTTGGAGGTTGCCATCTCGTGAATCTCGTCAACTACAACTGTCTTGACAGTGGAGAGATTCTTTCGCAGTCGTTTTCCCGTCAACATGATCTGCAAGGTTTCCGGAGTTGTGATAAGCAGGTCCGAGGGGTGAAGGGCCTGCCTTCTACGGTCTGCTTGGCTCGTGTCACCGTGCCGGACGGCCACAGAGATCTTCAGCAACTCTCCCCACTCGTGAAAGCGGCGCAGCATGTCACGATTGAGGGCTCGAAGAGGCGTAATGTAGACTGCCTGTGTGCCGGAGCGTTCGCTGTTGAGAATCTGATGAAAGACCGGAAGGCTCGCTGCTTCAGTCTTTCCCGTGCCGGTTGGTGCGATGAGAAGCACATTCTCCCCAGCAAGTATGGCAGGGATGGCCTCCTCCTGCGGCTGGGTCGGCTCGAAGATGGATTCCTCTCGAAGCCTTGCCCTGATCTGACCATGAAGCCCGTCGAAAGCATTCACATCATATCGTTTCCCAGCTTGGATATGAAAAGGTTGCGGCAAAGACGAAAATGGCCTCGGCAACAGACGATTTTGCATAGGGCCAAAGATCTCGAAATTATAAAACACGGATTGAATCAATCACTAAATTTATGTTATTCATACTTTCTATATTGTAATTAATGTTTTCTGATATCTTTTTCAGGAAAACTACTTAATCTTACACGTACTAATGCCCTGCTATGGCAACAGTACCTGCGCTCATGGGAAAGCCAAGGCGGCATCTGGTAAAGCCGGCGGAAAACTGCGGGGATAAGGTCAGAAAGCTGGAGTTGGAGGTGGCAAAACAGATTCTTGCAGAGGTCTTTTCCGCCCGATCTTCCGATGTGGATGATATGATCATAAGAAGGATTGAGGACAAGCGCGAGCCAGGCGCAGAAATCCATCCTGAGCAATCTATTCAGATATTTAATAGGAGTGCAATCAAAGAAAAAGAGAGCGCTGTCCTGTGTGGATCATGGCCTGAGATGTTTCAAATCTGATAGATAGATCCAAATATTTTTGCAGTTCTTTGCTCTTCAGCTGCATGTAATTTTAATATTTTGGCAGATATAAAATTGTAATTAATGATATTAGTAATACAAAAATTTTAAATAATATGAAAATTGTTGCTAAATTCAATAATTAATATGTTCAATCGAGGTAGAAATCAAATGAAAGCGACAAAAATGAAGGGAATAATAGAGTTCTCAGCATTGCTGATGCTCTGCTTAGGCCTGATCATTCTGCCATCAAGTGCAGAGGTCACAGTCAAAGAGAAGATCTTGAACCAGACGACGGATTCGGTGACCGTGATGGATGAAGCAGGAAGAACGGTCACCATCGATCTTCCCATCAAGACCATCATAGCTACCGATGCCCGACAGATGGAGACTCTTCTAGCGATGGGTGCCGAGGATATGATTGTAGGCGTTGACGTCAGCTATCACACTCATTACCCATTCCTGGGATTGAAGGATGCTCCTGAGGTCTCCCAGCATGCCAAAGGAATTGATTACGAAAAGGTTCTCGTGCAAAAGGCAGATCTGGTGATCGTCCCTAAAAGCCAAGGAGCAACCGCAGATGAAATCAGCGAGAAGCTGCAAGGGATTCCGGTCCTGGCCTTTGATCTGGGCCACAGGGATCATATAATTCCTGAAGTGCAAATTCTCGGTGAGATTTTAGGAAAGCAAACCGAAGCAGAGAGGCTCATTAACTGGATAGAGAAATATAATACCATTGTAGATGATCGAACAAAGGATCTGAAATCTGATGAAATGCCTACCTTTTTCTACGAGGCCACTGCCACATCCTCCAAATGGAAGGCAAATGTTCCCACCAGCCGCGCAGGTGTAGTGGCCGAAGGATGCGGTGGACAAAATATTGCAGCCGATCTGGAGTACAACGACACTGTCAGCTCGATTGTTGTGGACCCGGAGTGGATCTTAACCGAAAACCCGGACTACATCTTCCTCGACTTCCATAGCGGAAAGAGTGGCGTGGGAAAGACTGAGGATGAGGTCAAAGAAGCTCTTAAGATCATGATTGACGAGAGGGGAAACGACGGCATAGCCAATGTCACGGCAATCCGGGACAACCACGTCTATGCCATAGATTATGATTATGTTGCAGGGCCGAGATGGATCGTGGGCCACGTATGCTTTGCCAAGTGGCTGCATCCGGATCTATTTGCAGATCTTGACCCTGAGGAGATCAACAAGGAGTTCTTAAATGAATTCCTGGGAGTGGATAATCTGGAAGGAACCTGGGTCTATCCTCATCCTTGAATCCCGGCGAATTTGGGGGATTTGGGATCATAGAATTTGAGTGGATGGAGAGATATTCAGATCTTGATCCTCTATCCTCTTCTCATTCTTTTTTTGGCATTTTTTATCTTGATGGGAGTGGAGAGGGGCGAAAGACCCCGGACTTCAGGCCGGGGATGTAGAGCCCCTCCCCGATCACTTTCGCCCTGCACAGTTCAGATATAAATACCTTCAGTGCCGATTGACATCTAGCTCATGAAGACCGC
>CAZFFD010000121.1:0-5192 GCA_964518035.1 uncultured Methanotrichaceae archaeon
TGCATGTTCTCTATGACGAAGGAGACGTTTTCGTATTTGTCCGGGTAGGCGTTGATGTCATCTACAACCTTAGCTGCCGTCTTGGATCCATTCATAGCGAACTCTGGGGCAAAGAAGTTGATAACATCCATGCCGAGCCAATTCTGCACCGGCTCCTTCTGCCAGAGCATGACTATGACCTCGGTCTCGTTAAGCTGTCTCTTTTCGGCTTCGTTTGGCTCGATGGCATCAAAGCTCTTCACGTAATCGTTATAGCGATCCTCGTAGTAGCTCTGGTTCGCCGGGTCAAATTCCACCAGCCAGCTCTTTACCTCCTCTGCCAGGAGCCGGGCGTTAGTCGGAGTATTCCAGCCGCGGGATGGGTTGGATGTGGTATTCCAGGAGACAGCTCCGTAGCTGTTGGCTTTCATAAAGTCGTTTACTGCCGGCATGTTGTACTTCTGGTCGTTGCTGTCATTGTAGGCCATAAACAGGTCAGCGTCCTTGATGAATTCCATGTTGAGCTGAATTCTGCTTGGGATGATGTCAGACTGAAGGTGCGGACAGAGACTTGGGTCGGCAATTGATATGGCCTCTACTCTGTCGCCTCCGATGTAGGTTGCCGGGTCCATGATCACGCTTGTGGTGCATACGATCTTGAAAGCTGCCGGGGCTGCCAATGCACAGGCAGAAGCGAGCAGCAAGATCGCCATAATTGATACAGTTAAGCTTGATGAGCGAATTCCTTTCATAAATTGCACTTAGTAATACGAATTATTTAAGAGTTACTACTATAATGCAAATGGTAACAGGAGATTGCTTGATCGCCATCGGATGTTCCAGGCGCAAAATCATTCACAGGCCCATCAAATTGCCAGGCACATCTGCGTCGGCCATCGCAAGCAAGGGCGTGCGCTCGCCTGTGTGGGCACCCATGCGAGGGCGCGGGTGCTCACGACTGTTTCATGGCTGCCGAATTCGGCTCCGGCACAGAGTCAATCCATCTCAGTGTTTATCCTTCGCTTGAAGGAAAATATCACCGATACCGCAAAGACAGCAGTAAGCAGCAGCGCAACAAGGGGTGACACCGGCAGTGTGTACTCGAACCCGGCCCAGACGCCAACTGCAGAGATCATAAGCGCTGCTGCCGGGGCTACTATGAACATGCTCTTCACGTTAAAGCAGAACTGGCTTGCGATGGAGGCTGGTGTCACCAGGAGCACGAATATGAGAAGGCCGCCCACGATGTTGAGGCTTAAAGCTACCGATATGGCGATGATGAACAGGAGAAGATAGTACACCAGCCGGATCCGGATGCCAGCGGCCTCGGCAATCTTCATGTTGAACATGATAGCAGTGATCTCTTTGTAAAACAGGGCAACGAAGACGATAGTCAAAAGAGAGACCGCAGCTAGGGCATAGATCTCCTCTCTGTAGAGCGATACCACATCGCCGAAGAGAAGCCCGCTTGCAGAGATGCCTTTTCCCATGTACTCCATGTAGGATATCAGGAAGATGGCCACAGCCATGGACATGGCAAAAAGAATGCCCAAGGTCGCGTCTGCTGCCATCTTGGCCTTGTCGCTCACTGGCCCGATCAGGGCAGCCACGGCCATGCTGAAGGCCACTGCTGCAATCAGAGCATTCTTCTCAAGGAACATGCCGATGGCAGCTCCGGCAAAAGCGGCATGTGACATCGTAAAGCCAATCGACGAAAGGCTCATCCTGGAGATGATGACGCCTAAAATACTGCAGGCAACGGAGGCGAAGATCATGGCCTCCAGAGCGTGGCAGACCACATTATTTGCAATCAGCGGCTCGAGCATGGGAATTCACCGAATCCTTGTTTTCCTGAAGATTGCCCTGTGAGCTGGGTGGCCAAGACGAGCGGAAGATTGGAGCATACAAGATGTAACTCATGGCACGATAATTGTTACTTCTAACGGAAAAGCTTTGCTTCACTTTAACGGTGTCACATTTCGACTGAAACCCGATAGTGGGCAGTTAGTTAAGAAACAGTATCGAAATCAAGTGCGCATAACGACTGTGATATACGCAACCTTTTTCTTTAGTCCTTCCAATGGGCAGATGGGAGGAATATCTGTTAAAAATGAATTTGTAATCTTTCTGATGGTCATAGCCCTTATCCAAGGTGCCTATGGCATCCAGATCACTGCCTCAGGTGGCGGTAATGGTGAAAGTAGCTCAGTATCGATGAATTTTGATGCCTTGGCATCCTCGACCGTGAGCAGCCAAATAGCGATCAATAATGCTGATATAACACCTTCAACTGCGATAAGTGGCCCGATAGCGAAATTTGAGCAAACCCATGCGGTCAAAGACGCTTCGGGCAAAAGTGCCGGCGTGTACGTCAAGGTTCTCAATGCGCCAAGTGGGCTTGCTTACACCACCAAAGTCCTGCCTAAGGAAGGAAGCGTAACCACTCAAACCCAAGTCTCTGCGGAGCAGTGGCTAACTGTTCCCAAGGCAGATTCCATCAAGTGTACGGCGACTTCATCTTATGGCACCACTCGATCAGCGAGCGTGGGTCTGGAAGAAGCCAAGGGCGTGCTGACAGGAGACTACGTCACACTCACAGGATATTATGGTAAAGCTTTGACAACGGGCACTTCAGTTCTTGCGTCCCAGACTGCGACCAGCGGTGCAGCAAATTCTATCAAGATCTATGGCACAGCCAAGGATAGCAGTGGAACCTACAAAGTAGCTACGACGATCAAGGACATCTCCGGTGGCAAGGTTACCTTAGCAGGATTAAGCGAGACTTCCTCAGCGGGTACCACTACTCAGGTAGCGCAAACTGAGCACGTACATGGCACATTCACCAGCACAGCCACATATACACCAATAACAGGCATTGCGCAGGCAAAGACCAGGACTTCGAATTACGGAACAGAGTATGACATCAAAATGAAGGCTGCCAAAGGATCTTTGCCAACAGGGATTTTAGGTTATTATGTCAAGCCCGGTACAACGGCCAGCAAGATTCAAGGGGCAGTGAATGCTGCAGCCTTATCCGGTGACACCATCAATATCGCTGCTGGCACTTACAAGGAGAACGTCCAGATCGATAAATCGCTGGTATTAAAAGGTGCAGGTTCCGCCAAGACCATAGTTGATGGCAATAAGGCTGGGTCGGTATTCACGGTAGGCAAGAATAATCCTAACATAGATGTAACCCTCGCAAATATGGCGATCACGGGCGGCTCCGGTTCGTTAATCAAAACAAAGTACGGCACAACAGACATATGCGGTGGCGGTGTACTTAACCTCGGAAAGAAGTTGACTGTAACAGATAGCATTATCCAGGGAAACACTGCTCAATTCCTGGGTGGCGGCATTTATAACGTTGGCACTCTAAATGTGTTGAAAAGCACAATATCCGGGAACACTGCAGGTTACGGCGGCGGTTTCTATAATTATGGAGCAACCACATTGCGAGCAAGTACGATCTCTAAAAATGTGGCGATAAATATGGGCGGCGGCGTTTACAGCTGTTGTTCTAGCATAACTACTCTGATAGATGGTAAGGTATTGGAAAACGTCGCAAAAGGTAACGGTGGTGGTGGAATAGCTACCCAGGGTGGACTTTACATTAAAGGGGCCAGTGTCATCTCAGGCAACACCGGCAAAATGGGTGGCGGGATCAGATGGCTAAATAAACGTCCCATCATGGATGCTACAACGATCATAACTGGAAACAGCAATCCTCAGATCTACCCATATTGATCTGCAAGGCAAGTGACCGGCAACACCAACATCTAAGAGGGGCAATTTGTCCTTCATCCCCTCTTTTTTGGGACATATGATGCTCCTGGTCTGCGAGCCTTGAGGGCTGACAGAAGATGAGATCAGGATAGTGGAGGGAGAAAGGAAGACAACCACTAACTCCAGATCAGTGAATAAGCAACAGTCGCGCCTAATGCAGCCAGACCCAATATGCTCAGAGGAAGTGTGTATCCTTTCACCATGTCTTTCATGCTAGCTCCTGTCGATTCTTTAATCAGCCAAAAGTAAGGATCGGAAAAGTAGGAGAACATGAACGCTCCTGAGCTAATCAGCAATGCCAGAATCATGCCGTCCAGAGGATAGTTGCTCAATATCTGAGAAGCAACTATTGCTGTTACTACTCTCGATCCCTGGGCAAGCTGGAGCACTGCCGACACTATGAACGGCAGGGCGAGAACGGGCAGCACTTGCCCCAAACCATAGATCTCCTTACCGAGGCCGCTCTGAGCTATGACATAACCGAAAGCTCCAGCTCCGCAAAGGTCGAGCATGATCACTCCCGACCGGCGTGAAGCTGTGCGAATTATCTCCTGCATCTTTTCTCGCGCTAAAACCAGACAGAGCAAAGCGCCCATTAGCAAGCTGATGCTCGTATTTCCTATGAACTCTGCCTTTGCCCACAGGCTGCCTAAGAGGATCAATCCCATTGGCAGAATCAGTGGGAACCAGGCTTTAGCTCTGCTGATATTGATGACAGGACACTCGATGGATCTTGCTCTCTCAGACGGCAAATGCAGCATGTACACGTAAGCCAGAGCAAACAGAAGTAAAGAAATCGGAATGCTTAGAGTCAAGAGATCATAGGGCTTAACATTCAGAGAGCCTGTCAAAGATACCATTACTGGCGACGGGTAGATGAGGTTGAAGGAGATGACGGAGCAGGCAGCAGTCATGAAGAGAAACCTCCTGCTCGATCCAGCAGTCTGCATCCCAAGGCCGCTCACAACGGGCTCCAGAATCATGTAAGCCGTAATGCTGCACATCACAGGCAATGAGATCAGATATCCAGCCAGGCCTGATACAAGAAGACCCTTGCGAGTCATAAACAGCAGATCCGCCACAATCCGATCGATAGCCCCTGTCTTTCGCAGGTACTCGGCGATCACCGCACCAGCTAATACTACTATAACTAGGGAGGAAAAGATTCTACCCAATCCCGCAACCACATAGCCCATCAGCTCCGCACCCATGCCGGTGAAAAGGCCGTAGAGAATGGCAGTTATCAAAAGGCTCAAGAAAGGCCCAAGCCTGGGAATAATGAAGCTCACGAACACGATTGTTCCCAGGAAAACGAGAAGCGGATCCATGAAAATATATAATCTCCTCGCCTTTTAGCTTTTCCCTAGAAATAGAGCCCACATTTCGCATTAACGATTTGAACACTTCATAATTTCTCTAGATTTTTA
>CAZFFD010000122.1:0-5117 GCA_964518035.1 uncultured Methanotrichaceae archaeon
TCTTTGGCATGAAGACTGGCCTGACCCTCGTGATAATATCCACAAGCATCAGCGTACTCGTCAGGGTATCGGTGCTCCTGATTTTGCTTGTGGCTACTGGTTAGAAGCCCCAGGATGATGCCCAATCAGAAATACCAATCTTTTTTGGCTCTTCGCTGAATTGTGTGGGTTGGACTGCATGGAGATATCAGACAAAAATTTCCTTTGTGCCTTTGTGTCTTTGTGGTAACCCGTAGCACACCGATCACCACAAAGGCACAAAGTCACAAAGGCCTCATTAATCATTGCGTTCACCCATAGGAAATAGCGAGGAACCTCTATTTTTCATCATTTTTTCATCATGACGTTTATCGATGCCCCGGCGAAGGCCGCTCCGACCACGATATTTGAGAAGTAAGTGGAGACCCTCCAGAGGATGACCAGAGGCCCCAAAAGCAAAGGAGGCACAAACATTGAGTAGAGATAGCTCATGGACAGCTCTGCCACTCCGCTGCCCCCAGGCGTCAGAGGCAAGATGGCAATTATCGCAAGGATGATCTGAGACGTTATGGATAAAAGGAATTTGGGGTCCGCGCCCATGCCCACCAGCAGGGCGGAGGGAACCAAAAAGTCGCACATCCAGATCAGGGCAGTTAGAAAGGCCATAGCCGGCGTGCGGCGCAGGGCCTCTCTTGCAAGCTGAATCCCTGCATCGCGAAAGAGCCAGATCTCCTTTTCTATGGAGTAGACGATGGGCCTGTTGCCGGTCTTCTTCTTCAGCCACGCAATGAACCCGGAGATTCTTTCAGGGCGGCTGACAAGCTGCCAGAGAAACGTCAGGAGCAAGAAGAGCAGGATCACGAAAAAGGCGCCGATCTTCAGGCCGAAGCCAGTCAAGAAGTTGGAGAATATAAGGAAGATGGCTAAAGCAGCCACAAAGAAGATGCTATCCAGGAGGCGCTCGCCTACTGCGACCGCCGTAGCGCTGCCGTAGCTCATGCCATCATCCGCCAGCATCTTGATCCTCAAGGGCTCTCCACCTGCAGAGGACGGTGTGAGAGCTGCGAGAAAATTGGATGCCAGGGTGGATATGAGAGATAGGCGGAAGGTAATCTCATGGCCGGCGAGAGACGCGAGAAACTTGAGCCTTACTGCATAAAAGATCCAGGAGAGCATATGCAAGACCAGGCCCAAGACGAGGAACTTGCCCTGGACTTCTGAGATCATCTTCCAGCTTACATTGGTATCTGTGAATTTCAGGATGACTATGATTGATGCGAGGCTCATGAATGTTGCAAGCAACGCGGCCTTTGCGTTTTCATTTTTAAATTTTAAGTTCAAATTCCCGTCTCCGCGGCCATGCCCAGAGCAAGACCCTCGATTGCTGCAAAATTCATTACCCTCTCTTTGATTTTCAATGATTATGCTTCTGCCTCAAGCGACCTCACGATAGACAGACTCCATGCGGTCAAGTGCGCTCTTCCAGGAGTAGATCTCCTCCACCGCCCTTCTGCCTCTCTGTCCCATCATTCGCCTCTTTGGCTCGTCCTCATGAAGCTCCTGGATGAGTTCTGCCAGCTCATCAATGCTGGAATAGACGCATCCGCCGTTGATGGCCACCTCATTTACGCCGGGAGTGTCAAATGCGAGGACCGGTGTCTCGCAGGCCATGGCTTCCAGGAGAACGATTCCGAATGCCTCCAGGCGGCTTTGAGTGGGCAGGACCAGCATCTCTGCACGGGAGATTGTGTCTATAAACATGCTTCGCTCCAATCTTCCTGTAAACTTTGCACGCAGGTGAAGCTGTGCGGCCATCAGCTCCAGGCGACTGCGATCAGCGCCGTCACCCACCAGCACCAGATCGAGATCAGTCCTCTTTTGCACTTCCTTCATGGCATAGAGCAGGGACTCGATGCCTTTGTAGCTGACCATTCTGCCTGCATAGAGCACATAGTTCTTCTTCTCTCTATCCTTCGGGTAAAGGGAGACGTTTACCGCATTGGGAACTATCCTCAGCTTATCGGGGTAGTCTTGCAGAATCGGAGAGGTCTCTGCATAGCTTTTGGTTGTGGCCACCACCAGTTCTGCCTCATCCAGGACAGGTCGGACCATCTTCTCATTGATCTTCTCCAAAGTGGCGGCAAATGAACGTGGCATGGCATGACCATTGACCATCTCCGGGACGACCACATCATTGTGATATGTGACGACCTGAGGAGACTCATGTCGGAGCATGAAGGCAAAGAGGGGGCTGGGAATATGGCTGTGGTGGACGTCAGCCAAAAGACTGGGGATTCTGATAGGCATTGGTGTATAAAACAGGTCAATGCTCGGAATGCGGATAAGTTCGCCCGTCCATCTGCCGCATGAGGAGGCAACCATTACCTGGTGGCCTCTTTTGGTCAATCCGTCGGCAAGCTCCTTTACATGATACTCCACTCCACCCGTGTGGGGCGGAAAATAGGGGGATATCTGAATGATCTTCATGGGCATGAAATCTGTTTTTTTTCGCGCGGGAGAGATTGCTCTAATCCCTTTTCAACCTTTTCACGACATTTTTTTTGGGGGCAGACGGCTAGACAAGTCTTAAGATGTAAGACTGCCAAATAGAAGATGTGGTTGAGCAACTATGAGACCTGTTACATTGATTGTAATGTCACTTGCAATCCTGGTGCTGTATGCCTTTCAATCTTTCGCCGTCCTGGACGGGGGTTTGGGGCTGAATGCCGATCAGCTCATAGAACAGAGCATTAAAAACTCGAATATTCTTTATGCCGGATTTCCGGTGAATCCTCAGGTTTCAAGAAACCAGTGGAGCGAGGAGAGCGGCATTGACTTCTCCAAGATTGGCAATTTATCCGGAGGCAACACGACTGCACAGGAAGCTCGAAGCTCAGTAGACTCAGTAGAGACCGGCTCAGGGCTGGCATATCAGACAGAAAGCAATATGAGCCCAGGGGAGAGCGAGATCACAGAAGCTGCCAATTCCGCTGAGCTTTCCAGCTCCGCATCGAGCTCTGCATCCAATTCGGCAGAGACTGCGGCGACATCGCTTTCTCTGGCAGGCACAACGCCCCGCATTTCAGCTGAAAGCATGGTGGGAGACTGGTCTTTCAGGCTCAGGGACAGCAAGAATAGAATACTGGCTCTAAAGCTCTTCGCCTCAGAGAATTCCGTATTTGGAACTGGAACCATAAACGACGGCGGAGACACACTGAAGGCCTCGGCTTCAGGATCAATGGCCTCAGGCAATCTGAGTCTGGATGTGACAACCTCCGGGCCGGTCAGCCTCTACAGGCTCGAAATGGCTGTGAACGATACCATGACTCTTGGTGAGTACAGGGCTTTCTCGCAGGATAGCGATCCCTGGACGGGAATTGTTGAGGGCAAAAGACGGGCTTGAGAATGGACTCAATTTTCGCCGGCTCGTTTGCCTGCCCGCGGCCTCGATCGTGCGCTGCAGTGTTGTCTTCTCGTGGGGCGGGCCGGACCAAGGATGCTTGTTTATGCAGCGAGAGCATCTGCTCCACAAGGGAGACCATGCGATCGTGGCGGGTGATGTCGGCGGGATCGGGTTGAACGAATTTGCACTCGTGGATTAAATGATTGATGCATCGTTGAACATCAAGCACTGAACAATTTTTTCGTTCACTTCTCTTTTGAGATTATCGTCTGCTTCTCCGAGTATGCCCACAATAAACGTCTTCTCTAGCGTTGATATTTTATCGATCAATAGCCACGACTCCTCCTTTAATCCTGCTGCCCTAAAAGAGGATGTGCCTTTACGTATCAGCAAATCAGATAGCAACGGAGGATGAGGACGTTGAGTTGTCATGGGGGCAATGGTCACATCGAGATCGCCTTCATAAATAACCAGAGCAGGCCTCAATTTTGTGGAACTCAAGTCAGTAAACGGAAAGTAAACAAGAACAGTCTTTCCTTTTGGGACACTATGGCCAGACATTCCACCTAAAATATAACTTTAAGATCTTCCAGCGTGTAAATGTCGGGCTCGTTTTCGAGAATTCGTGCCAGGCTTCTTTCGGAAAGCCTCATGAGGCCCCTTGTAATTGCCCGATCTTCATCCAGCAAATTCTCTCCTTTCGCATGCATAATTTCATTTCCGTCATTGAGGCTATCTGAGCATGCCATATTTTCTCTTTACTTGTTGTTTTAGTATTTATATTTCTTGATCCGTGAGCCCGTAAAGCTCGTAGACCAGGGCGTCCATCTGCCTGTCCGTGGTCTCGATGCGGCGCTGCAGTATCGTCTTCTCGTGGGGCGGGGCGGGCCACGGATGCTGTTTATATTTATTCAGATAATGAAGATAATCTCATCAAAGGCCTATCGTTTCCCGAGCATCTCTAAGCGAGACAATTTTAAGCCTAAAGCCATCTGGAACCTGATAATGCAAAAGAATTTTGTCAGTGGTTATGAGGTAATTCATATTGTACGCCAGAGCATATCCAAGATGTGTCCTATCAGTTGGTTGAAGTCGATCTTTGCATTCGTCTGCCAGATGCCAGCATATCTCAGCAACTCTATTTGAGGGCGGAAGGAATCTGATATCAAGTTTCCTCCATAACTCGATCAATGAGGCGATCATCTCCATTTTATGAGGATCGCTTCCCTCTTTTTCGCGAGTCAGACTTTTGAAAACAGTCTCTGCAAGTACTGAGAATGAGACACAAAGCTCTAGGCCGGGGTGATTATCGATGTGATCCAGCAGGCCAGTTGCAAGCTGCGATTTTCTATCTTTTTTATCAGTGCTCACAGAATAAAAGAAGATGTCAGCGTCGATAGCAACTTGATTCATTTCTTGCTAAAAGCCTTCTTTATTCTTTCCTTTGTCGCCTTATCTTCTTCCTCAGTAACTGCCCAGACGATCTTGCCATTGATATCCACTGCACCACCGTAAGGCAATTGATTCTTCTCGGAATCGTAGATCTGCCCGACCACACATTCTGCCATTTTTTCCTCAATCAGATTTGGCTTTTTAAATGATATAGTTTTCGCCGGTTCGTTTACCTGCCAGCCGCCTCCACGATCTCGATCTCCTCCCGCGTGAGCCCGTAAAGCTCGAAGACCAGGGCGTCGATCTGCCCGTCGGTGGCCTCGATGCGGCGCTGCAGTGCCGT
>CAZFFD010000123.1:0-4999 GCA_964518035.1 uncultured Methanotrichaceae archaeon
GAGGCTCTTGAAAGTTATAGTACTTGGACTTTTCCCGGACCAAAACGCTATTATCGTATAATGAAATCCAATGGAGGGATGGCCAAGAAAGAGAAAAAGTCTGGCAATAAGCAAGACTCGATGCTCGCGCCCGCAGAAAATGGCAAATCGGTTGGACAGGCTGCCAAGCTGCCGCCCAAGGTTAAGCCCATGAGCGCGGCTGAACGCAGAAAGAACCGAATTGATGGAATAATCAAGACCGTGTATCCTTCGTTCCTCGGTGCAATCGGGGGCTTTGTCTGCTATCACGCAGGCGATGCGCTGGCACCCTATCCTTGGCACTTCGTGATGCTGTCTTTGATACTGGTTACATTCCTTATTCAAAAAAATACATATTCCTTTATGAACATAGATGCAAACAGCTTCAAGACCAAGGATTGGCTTTATGTAGAGTTCATGGCAGTCGATCTCTGGATAGTTACCTGGACGCTGCTTCTCAACTGAGGATGGGAAAATGAGGATTGCCATCATCAATCGCGACCGTTGCCAGCCCCGCAAGTGCTCCAAAGAGTGCGAGTACTTCTGCCCGCCGGTGAGAACCGGCGACGAGACCATAGTATTTGTGGATAGCAAGCCCCTCATCACCGAGAACCTCTGCGTGGGCTGCGGAATCTGTGTGAGGAAATGCCCATTTGGAGCCATCACCATCACAAACCTTCCTGAGGAGATGGAGGACCCGGTTCACAGGTACGGCCAGAACGGATTTGCCCTTTACGGCCTGCCGGTGCCTGTAGACGGAAGGGTCACCGGCCTCTTGGGCCCCAATGGTATCGGCAAGAGCACGGCAGTGTCCATCCTGTCAGGAATCCTTCAGCCGAACCTTGGAAAGAATGCCACATGGGATGATGTTTATCAGAGGTTTTCCGGCAGTGCTCTCGGCGACTACCTGAAAACGGTGGCTGAAAAGGGCGTCAAGACCTCCTACAAGCCCCAATATGTCGATCGCATCCCCAAGAGCTACAAGGGACCTGTTCGCGGCCTGTTGGAGAAGACTGACGAACGCGGCGCTCTCCGGGACCTGGTACAGCGGCTCTCCATAGACAAGCTCATGGACCGAGAGATCGCAAGTCTCTCAGGTGGAGAGCTGCAGAGGGTGGCCATTGCGGCGACAGCTGCTCGCGACGCGAATTTCTATTTCTTTGATGAGATCAGCCCGTATCTTGATATCTACCAGAGAATCAACGTGGCCCGCATCCTGCAGAGCCTTGCAAAGGACCGGGCGGTCATGGTGGTCGAGCATGACCTGGCTCTGCTCGACCTTCTTGCGGAAAACGTGCACCTCATCTACGGCGTGCCTGGGGCCTACGGCGTCATCACCCGGACTAAGGGGGTGAGAGTAGGCATCAACCAGTACCTGCGCGGCAACCTTCCTGAGGAGAACGTGCGCTTCCGCGACACATCCATCAACTTTGAGATCCATGCTCCGAGAATCGAGAAGGATATCCCCTCCTTGATCGCTTATGATGCTTTTTCAGTTCAGTACTCATCATTTTCGTTGCAGGCCGAGCCGGGAATCATTCGCCGCGGCGAAGTGGTGGGCATCCTGGGTCCAAACGGCATAGGCAAGAGTACCTACATCAAAGTCCTGGCTGGAGTCGAGAAGCCTACGACAGGCGGCTTCGACAGCCAGCTAAAAGTCTCCTACAAGCCCCAGTACCTGAAAGCCGATACCGATGTGACTGTGCAGGGGCTGCTTCGAAGCGTGACCCATGACTTTGACAGCAGCTTCTACCAGACAGAGATCCTGAGGCCAATGGGCCTGGAGATGCTCATGGATCAGACCCTGACGGAGCTATCCGGAGGCGAGCTGCAGAGGGTAGCCATCACGGCCTGCCTGAGTCGCCAGGCGGATCTTTATCTGCTGGACGAGCCCTCGGCGCACCTGGATGTCGAGCAGAGAATGCTGACTGCCAAGGTCATGAGGCGCTTTGCCGAGGCCTCGGAGAAGACGGTGCTGGTCGTGGACCATGACATCTACCTGATCGATCTTCTGGCTGAGAGGCTGATGGTCTTTGAGGGCGAGCCAGGCCGGTTGGGCATAGCTCATACGCCTCTGGAGATGCGAGAGGGCATGAACGCCTTCTTGAAGTCCATCAACATCACCTTCCGGCGAGACGAAGAGACACGCCGACCAAGGGTCAACAAGCCGGAGTCTAGGCTTGACAGGACTCAAAAGGAGCAGGGAGAGTACTACTATCCGGTGGAGGAGAGCTAAAAAAAAGGGCCAACCGGCCTGCCCGTATTCCTTACTTGTGATATGAATGAGGCATCTGCCAATCCTGGAGAGATCTGATGAAGCTATTCAACAGGCATCTCATGAGAAACCTAGAGGCCGCCAGCCTTCTGGAGCTGTTCCTGGTCACCGCCGCCTTCTCGGTGCTCGGCATTCGCTTCTTCTTGGCCCTGACAGGCTATCCATCCTTCAGCCCCGGCAACCTGCACATCGCCCATGTGCTTTTGGGTGGAGTGCTGATGATGGTCGCCCTGGTCATTGCCCTGGCCTACATCAATAAATCCGCCTACTATCTGGTGGCAGTCCTGGGCGGCTTTGGCTTTGGGGCCTTCATAGATGAGTTGGGCAAGTTCATCACAGGAGACAACAACTACTTCTTTCGGCCAACTGTAGCCCTGATTTACATAGTATTCATCCTGCTCTACCTGGCCATAGAGAACTTTGTCAATAAGCCCCAGCTATCCGAGGAGGAGAGGCTGATCAATGTTCTGGAGATCGCCAAGGAGGTCGTCCTCGAGGATCTTGACCATCGGGAGCGAAAGAGAGCGCTGGAGCTGCTCAAGAGCTGCTCGCCCTCCGACCCGGTAACGCGGGCTCTTCGGTCTCTTCTCTACTCAACCGAGTCCGTGCCGGTTCCAAAACCCGATATCTACACTGCAGCCAAGTATCAGTTGCGACGGATTTACAGAAGGCTTGTGCAAAAACCCTGGTTCGTGCGGGCAATGATCGTCTTTTTCGTTCTGCAATCGCTCTTCGCTCTGATCCTTGGCTTTTTCTTGCTCTACGTAAGGCTTGAATGGAAGGAGGATCTGCATGCAGTCTTTCCCACGCTCACGTTCTTCGATCTGGCAGGCCTCGCCTCGGCCATTCTAGCAGCAGCCCTGGTGATCGCTGCTGCAGTGAAGATGAAAAGCAGCCGTCTTGAGGCTTATGAGCTATTCAAAGCAGCTGTGCTGGTGCAAATACTGCTTGTGCAGGTGTTCCTCTTCTACCGGGCGCAAATGCTCGCGATACTGGGGCTGGCAGGCAATATCTGCGTTCTTCTGGTGCTATTTTATATGATCAGGCAGGAGGCTTCTGCCAATAATGGCTCAGGGACGGGGTGACACTCATAATCCATATAAGCTAAAAGCAAAGGGCAATATCGATGAGTTTTAAGGGTGGGTCACAAGGTTACAAGAGATCGTTTAGCTGCATTTTAATTGCATGCATTGCCACTATTGCAGTATCGTTTTTGCTCCCCTCCACGTCGGCGGCTTTGAATGCACCGTCCGACCTTAACACTGACCAAAAGGCAGGCGATCTAAATGACAATTCATCTATCGAAAATCCCTATCTATGGCAAGTTTTTGATATATTGAAATCAAAAGAGAAAGTGGACTTGACACACAGCTTCAAACCAGGAATACCTCATTGGGATGGCTTTCCAAATGAGACTGTCGAGACTGTCTATAACTTCAGCACATCAGGCTTTTTAACCCAGAAGTTCATCCTTGTAGGACAATGGGGCACCCATGTCGATGCGCCAGCACATTTCCATCAAGGAAAACGCACAGTTGACCAGATAGGCGTTCAGGAAATGGTTCTGCCCATAGTGGTACTGGACATACATCAGAAGGTGTCGGAAAATCCGGATTATGCAGTCAATATGGATGACGTGATAGCATGGGAATCCAGATATGGAAAGATACCAGAAGGATGCTTCGTGGCCCTTCGGACGGACTGGTCCAAACGCTGGCCCAACCAGACAGCCATGCTGAATAGAGACCAAAATGGGGTATTCCATTATCCGGGCTGGAGCATGGAGGTGCTGCGCTACCTCTATGAGGATAGGAATATCACTGCATCCGGTCATGAGACTACCGATACAGATCCTGGACTCCAGACGACAAAAGACAATTACACGCTGGAGTCCTATATCCTTGGACGAGACCATTTCCAGATAGAATTGCTCGCCGATCTGGACAGGGTGCCGGAATATGGAGCTTTGATAGTGGTTGCCTTTCCAAAACCTGAGGGTGGATCGGGGTTCCCTGCAAGGGCTTTTGCAATCTTGCCTTAAAAAAAGGTCGAAAAGGGCGAGATCGAGTGTCTGCATATTATTGCGCTGTTCTGTATCTGGCATGGGTCACTATCGTTTCACTCGATGTGTTTATATAGAAGTTCAAACACCCCGTATCTCAATTTGAGATAATCGCATTGGAGGTACATAAATGGCAGCAGGACAATTTGGTGGAACGCCCGTACTTATTCTCAAGGAAGGCAGCCAGAGAACGGCTGGCAAAGAAGCACAGAGGTCGAACATCATGGCAGCTAAGGCCGTTGCCGGAGCCGTCAGAACCACACTCGGCCCCAAGGGCATGGACAAGATGATGGTCGATACCCTGGGAGACGTAGTAATAACCAACGACGGTGTCACAATTCTCAAAGAGATGGACATCGAGCATCCCGCAGCCAAGATGATGGTGGAGATCGCCAAGACCCAGGACGCGGAGGTTGGAGACGGCACCACCACTGCAGTGGTCTTAGCTGGAGAGCTGCTCAAACAGGCCGAGGGCCTGCTGGATCAGGAGATCCACCCAACAGTTATCGCTGCCGGCTACAGAGCCGCTGCAGACAAGTCCCTCGAGATCCTCAAGACCATCGCCCTGGATGTCTCAGCTAAGGACGCAGAGTTTCTCAAGAAGATCGCAGTCACTGCAATGACCGGCAAGGGTTCCGGCACCG
>CAZFFD010000124.1:0-4923 GCA_964518035.1 uncultured Methanotrichaceae archaeon
GGCAGATCTCCCTTCACCAATACCTGCAGGTCTATGGAATGCGGGCCGTCTGAATCGAGTTTTGGCAGCGTCCATCTGATGTTATTGTGGTCGTTTCCTGATGGGGCCGGATCGGCAGAAATAAAGCTCGTGCCGGGGTCCAGCTCGTCGGTGATGGTGACATTGTGGGCCACGCCGCCGCCGAGATTCTCGTAGGTGATGGTGTAGGCAAGAGCTTCACCCACGACCGCCGGGTTGGGGTCGGCGGCCTTTTTGATCGCGAGGCTCATGGAGGTGGCGCGGGCAGTGGCCTCGCGCAGGTAGTCGTTGATGCCGCCAGAGCCGGTGCGCTTTCTTCTTCAATATAGCATACGAATTATTATCGGTGTTGATTGAAATTGGTAAGCGGCCTTACCTAATGTAATTCCGTCTCGCTAGTTGCAGCAAAATCTTCTAGGATTAACTCTTCAAGTGCTCGGAGATGTGTAAGGGCATCTTCGCCTTTTTGAGTTGTTCTATACACTGGGTGCGGTCCTGAAATGATTTCAACTAATCCGTTTCTATTTAACGTTGCAAGATATGGTTTGATAGTCTTAAAATTGAGCCCAGATGCATATACAACCTTGGTTTTGCTAACGCCTTCTCCAATACATGTTTGCAGGATCTTTGATAGTATTTGATCTTTATATCTTTTTATGCCCATCTTAATCGTTAGGTGTATTTCAATTACGTATATATCTTTCTTATCTTGCATCATTTATCTCATTAAATGATATTGCTTCATTCTCTTTGCCTAAAACATAGCAGTCTATTAATAATAATCTGTTGGGCATGAAAACCATATCATAAGATTTTTAATGCATAAATGGCAATAATAGCGGGCAAATCGTGTTCAAATAACTCTTCCTTTTGCAGCAGTCCCGGCTGCAATGGATCAATAGACTCCTTGAATGTAGACTACCCATGCGCCCGGCAGCTCGATAGCTGGGTGTAGACCTTCTGAATCCCGCAAAGGAGCATTTCAGGGAGTGATCTGCGCGGGTCTTCTCATTGATTGCTCCTGTTATGGAATGGCATTAACCAAGTCCTTCAGCAATTCGTCGAATAGCTTGGCCTCAGCTTTCTGAGCATCATTATTGCGTTCCAATGCAGAGCATAGGCCAAGTGGACATTCTCAGTAATTGTGCCGGTTAGCGTGTCCTTCTCAATTTTAGGGTATTAGCGTGTCACAAGTATATGTTTGAATTATCCTTCGCGATAGTCTTGCTGCGTTATTCACGAAGAATTAAAATGTCTTTTAAAAGCTCACTCTGTACCATATTTGTTACCTTTTTTAGTTACCTATTCAGTGACTAAACTATCCAACTATGTAGTGTGGGACGCGCAAATATTCCTGTTTGTGTAGTAGAGGTTTCGGCTGATATTTCGGTAACTATATCTACTATTATATGAAACAAATAGAGTATGCCACGTGGCCAGATGACCAGTTTGACCAGAGCAAATAAGAACAGCGAATCCTTGCGCACAACCGTGCCATCAAGCGTTATCAAGCAGTTTGACTTGAAGGAAGGAGATAAGCTCAAATGGTGGTTTGAATCAAATAAGAGGGGTGGCATACTTATTAGAATGGAGCCTATTAGGGGAGAATCCATCGAAATGGGTGGGGGATTAGTATAGACGCATTAGACTTGAAAACGGAAGAAGATGTCAAAGTTAAGTTTCTTTTGCCATATTTAGAGGAGCACGGTTATAAGCCATCACAATGTGAATTTGAAAAAGCAATTGAAGTTCAAGAAGGCCGAAAACATAAAAATATATTTGCGGATATCGTAGTATACACTTCCGCTAAAAAACAAGCCCCTCTTATTCTTTGTGAAACAAAGCCACCATATGAGATACTAAGCAAATCTGTTAAAGAACAGGCTATATCCTATGCACGCCTATTACCAAAAATAGCGCCTATTGCTCTAATCACGAATGGACAACAAGTACAAGTATTCCAAACTTTAAATAAAAATAGAATTCCTCAATTGCCTAGTTTTGGGGAGCTTCAAAGCGATCTAGTAAATTTAATAATTAGTAATGAGGTTCAAACCGCTTTACGGGATGAAGCAAAACATGAATTATTTATTATAGACGATGTTCAAACCTTCAAGAATATTCTCAAAGCATGTCATAACGAAATTAGAAACAATGAAGGATACGATCCCGCTGCAGCTTTCGATGAAATGTCCAAAGTGCTTTTCTGTAAATTGTACGAAGAGAAACATAAAGGAAATAACAGATTTAGATTAGATATTTTTGATAATATATTAAATAGTTTAAAAATAAATGTTGTGAAACAAGTATTCGATGAAACGAAAACAGATCTCAGATATTCGGGACTATTTGATAAAGATGATGCTATAAAATTGCAGGATAGAACAATACGCAAGATAGTAAGTCTATTTGAAAATTATGATTTATCTTTGACGGCATTTGATGTTAAAGGGGAAGCTTTTGAATATTTTTTGGGTGATACGTTCACGGGTGGATTGGGTGAGTATTTCACACCAAGAAATATAGTCGAATTCATGGTTGATGCCATCAACCCAAAAATAGGAGATAAAATAATTGATCCGTTTTGTGGTACGGGTGGATTTCTAATTTATGCTTTTGATGTGGTCAGCGAAAAGATACACATTCAAGATTTCTCCGAAGAGGAAAAAGCAAAATGGCGATATAAATTATCCAATGAGTCGTTATTCGGCACAGACTGGAAAGAGAGGACTTCGCAGGCATGTAAAATGAATATGATGGTACATGGTGATGGTAACGCGGGTATATTTATGCATCATGGGTTAGTAAATGTTGAAAATCAAATTGAAGAGAAAAAATTCCGTATATGTCTTACTAACCCACCATTCGGTTCGTTTGAGAACGACCCAGAAATCTTAAAAAATTATGATTTGGGTGCAGGTCGAAAATCACAAGATAGGGCAATATTAGCTATCGAGCGGGCTATCAGACTTGTTGACTCGAAGGGGTTAATTGGAATTATTGTAATCGAGAGTATCTTAAATACTGATTCCAAAAAATATGTTCGTGATTATATAAAAGAAAATGCTTGTATTAAAGCAGTGATTAGTTTAGCGAAAGAAACGTTCGAAGGATATGGTGCGAGAGCTAAAACAAGCATCCTGTTATTACAAAAGAAAAGCAATCTAGATAATGGTGAGCAAAGTCCTGTTTTTATGGCGATAGCAAAAAATACTGGGTATGCGCCGAATGGATCACAGATTCCGGGCAACGAACTTCCAGATATCTTATTAGACTATAAGTCATTTGAAAATCACAAAACGAAAGACATATTAAATTCGAATTCATGGATATCGAATATAGAAGATCGATTAGATGTAGAATTTTATTGTAAGCAATCCCTAGATATCGATGGTAACAAAGTGGTCCATCTTCAAGAAGAAGTATCAAAAACGTTGGATAAAATAAATGAAGAATATTTATTATTAACTTCTTCTAAGAATGAGCTTTTTAAGCCACGAAACATGCGATCTGTAACGCTAAATGAGTTGATTGAAGAGGTAAAATTACCGGAGAGGGTTATACCTGACAAATCATACCAACTATTAGGGGTGCGTTGGTGGGGTGCGGGTGCATTCATCCGAGAAGAAAAACTAGGAAACGATATCAAAGGGAAGACTTTGTACAAAGTCTCATCTGGGTGGATTATATATAACAGGCTGTTTGCATTCAAAGGCTCGTTCGCGGTATTAAGACCGGAGCACGACGGAAGTTATGTTTCGAATGAATTTCCTACATTTAAAATAAAAGTGGGATTAAACTACCCAGAATCCCTTAGCAAGTATATAGTTTATTGCCTAAACAGTCCTTATTATCTTCAAAAAATCGATGCTCTTTCTACGGGTGCAACGAAAACTAGCCGCAATAGATTAAGCCAAAGACAATTGATTGATATCGAAATAGAGATGCCCGTCGATGGAGATGAACTCGATGGCATGGTGAAATTAATCGAACACGCCGATATTTTGAGAGAGACGCAAGCAAATCTCCTTGAAAATATCAAAGATTGGCGTGATCATATGTCGGCAAAAATGTTTAGTCCTGGCAAAAAGATATCGCCCCCCTAACAAGGATTATTGCGGCGTGGATCCTATCTACCCACATTCCGCACTTTGAGTCATCTGCATAGTATCTTTGAGGCCATCGATTTTTGCTATTTAATGAAAATATTTTAATTAAATAATTTTTTTTAATTTATTTGACATTAAGTTTTCTCTCTCTTGGTGTGAGATAGCTAATTATCTTTTCAATCAGAGCAGCATAGCAATGGCTCTTCGCTATTTCGTATGGCTAACATGAGGTTACTGTAGCTTCTGAGTTCTTGGTTAGTGGCTCTGTGCGTACTCTGTGAGCTTTGTGTCTCTGTGGTGGAATGTCGTTATCCAATGGTTATAGGCCAAATGGTTACTGACTGCCACCACAGAGTCACAGAGGACTCACAGAGGTTACCCACACAAAACACCCATGATACCGCATAACATGCACGAAGGATGAAAAACCAATACCACAAACAAGTTTTTCATCGGAACAGCGAGGAACCCTTTTTTTATTTAATTTTTTCTGTCTATAATTTAAATAATTCCGTCTCTATCTAATTCACCTCCCTTCTCAGCATCAGGACCGCCGCTGCGAAGAATATCGCGAAGAACGCCGCCAGCGCCAGCAGGTCGGGATAGAGGATATCGCCGATTCCCGCGCCCTTGAGCATCACCTCTCGCAGGGCGTCGGCAGCGTAGGTCAGCGGCAGAATGTAGGACAGCGGCCTGATGACCTCCGGTACAGACTGCAACGGCCACCAGATGCCGCACAGAACTATCTGCGGCGTGATGATGAGGGGAATGAACTGCACCACCTGATACTCGCTTC
>CAZFFD010000125.1:0-4732 GCA_964518035.1 uncultured Methanotrichaceae archaeon
ATCACCTCGCCCAGATTGTCATCTCGCTCTTGACCTGGATGGTATTGTACTCCAGCCGGTCACCTGCCTTGTAAAACTTGGACTTGGACTCCTCTGCAACATAGATCCCCGGCTCATTGAGTGTCAGGCTGGCATCAATGATCCACATTCCTCCCCTGCTCAAATTGACAGAGAACCTGCCCTCCTCGTCGGCAGTCCCTCTCTGCACCCGACTGTCTCCCTGCTCGTCCCAGGCCCAGTAGGAAGCATAGTACCCGGCCTTGACCGGCTGTCCTAAATATTTCACATCGAAGTCCAGGCTCTGGCCGGCCTTCGCTTTGTAGGGCGCTCTGACTGGAAGAATCTCCAGCGGAAAGCCCGCCGACCAGGCATCTGATGACGGCCCGGCGGCGGCATCATCCGAGCCTTCAGCTCCTGCGTGAACTATCACCTTGGCATAGCTTCTCGAAAGAAACAGACCGCTCTTTCCACCGTGCCAGGATAGGTCATAAACCCCAGGGGTCCGAACCAATCCAAAGACGTAATCTCCCGGCCAGTAGTGCATTATTTCCGCCTGCAAAAATTCCATGTGCCCGAACCCAGGCAGCCAGCCTCCTCTCTGAAGATTGAGACTGACCCTCTCTTTGCTGGGTGTAAGGAGAAAGGCGGAGTCAATTCGAGGGGCAAAGATGCTTGTGGACATCGACGGGTGCCCGAAGAATGCATAGCCTTTGCCGATTTCACCCACCGACACGAGGTCACGGGCCTCAGCCCAGAGCATATGGTCGCTCATCTCTTCTCACCGCAGATGAGCATGGTCTTTCTGTGCCCTTTGTGCTCGTTATGCTCTTTGTGCTCGTTATTCACTTCGTCCTGCTTTTCCAGAAGCTTCAGACTGATGTTTTCGAGCCCAGCCTGCTTGAACAGGCCCACGATCTCCGCAGGATCGGCACCATTGCCTAGAGGCAACTGCAGACCAACCTCCTCACCATAATGATGCTTTCCGGATTGCGATCCCTGGCGGGGAATATCGGTGATTATCATCCCTGCAGGCTTGATGACCCTCGCCCATTCCTTTGCTGCTTTGGCCGGATCGGCCAGAGTCCAGAGGACATGCCTGCTCACAACTGCATCAAAAGAGGCATCGGCAAATGTGAGGCTCTCAGCATCTTGCACGTCAAACTTGATTGGCAAAGATGCCGCTTTCGCTTTATCAATGGCCTTTTGCATCATGTTTTTGGACCAGTCTACGGCAGTGACATCATAGCCTTTTGAAGAGAGGAGCAACGCCAGAAATCCTGTGCCGGTACCGATATCAAGAACCTTCAGATCTTTTTTCAAGTCGAGCAGTCTCATGATCTCATCCCCCCAAAGCTCCTTTTCGATATCGGAATTCACGCCGTGACCATGAAACCCGTCGTAATCCTGACTTGGGTCATCCCACCATTCTCTGATCTTATCCTTAAGCTCCAATTGCTGCATAATCAGTCCTCCCTAGCAATTCTATTGTCCCAACGCTTCCGTTCAGCTACTCAGGGAGCGGATAGGCCCAGGCTCCATCCACCTCGATTCCGTGGAACTCCTGAAGATACTCCCTGTTCATCTCGACCGGGTTGAGATCCTCGAACAGATCCGGATGCAGCCACTTGGCAAAGAATACATGCCCAATAATCCATCTGGGCCCTGTGACCATATCCCTGTCGATGAGATAGACATGGTTGTTTTGAACTGCAGTCAGATTACTGAAGCCCTCTGCAGAACGATCATCGATGTACTTATCCAGGAGAGCCATGAGATCATCCTCAGTCTTTCCAGGTCCGCTGTCAAATCCCTTCATGAGGTCCATGAATATGAAGTCCGGATCTTTGGAGAGCACCCATTCAGCATCCACCTGGGCGACTGATCCGTTGAGCTTGACATCTTCTGCAGCATTCCGTCCTCCAGATCCTTCCACTACCATTCCGGCAGCATTGCTGGATGGTATAGCCTGCCACTTGCTGGATTCTGACATGTACTCGTAGTAGAAGGTCGGCATCTGCTCAGGAGAGAGGTCCTTGGTACGCTCCTCGACGACACCTGAGTATTTCTCAGTCCAGCCTATCAGCTTCTCTGCCTGCTCCTGCTTTCCAAGGATCTGGCCGAGAATCCTCAATTCAGGAATGCCATCCTGTCTTGTTGTGGCGCTCATGACGACCACGGGAATGCCTGGCAGTTTTCCGGCGACCTCATCCGCATAGCTGGCGCCGGAGGCGGGCAGAATGATCAGATTCGGCCTGAGCAGCAATATCTCTTCATAGTTGACCTCACCGGAATGAACCGATGCTTCAGGCACATCAGCGAGGCCAAATTCGGCCATGCGCTGGTGAAAAGCAGTATCCACGCCCACAATCATCTCTCGGGCTCCGAGGGCCAGAAGAGCTTCCGTAGTTCGGTAGTCTGTGGGAATGATCCTCTCTACTGGCATGGGAATTGTGACTGTTCGACCTGCTGAGTCGAGGAGTGTGATGGAATCCGCTGTGCTATTCAGTATCTGGTCTTTGGCAACATCTTCTGCAAAGGCCGGCAGTACTGCCGCCAGCAAGATACAACTGGCTATCAAGAGACAGCCAATCATCATTGAATTAATCTTTTTATTCATTTCATCACCGTAATTGATCAATATAAGAAACAGTAGTCACATATCATCATAATATATAAGATTTACGTAACATTAAAACATAATTACATTACAACAGATATTAATAATTATGTCAAAATACTATAATGATTTTAAATTTTTATTCAATTTGTCACAAATCTTATATACATACTCATAAGACAGAAAGCTGCAATCCGGTAGGTAAATATGGAATTTGCTATTGAGATCAAACAGCTTACCAAGGTCTACGAAGGCAAAGTAAACGCCCTGGACGGAGTCGATCTTTCGGTCAAGGCCGCCGGCATCTTCGCTCTCCTCGGCCCCAACGGTTCGGGCAAGACCACGCTCATGCGGGTTCTCACCACCCAGTTCCGTCCCACTTCAGGCATAGCTCGTGCCTTTGGCTATGATGTGGTATCAGACGATGCCAATGTGAGAAGGATCATCGGCTATGTGCCCCAGGAGATGAGCGTTTGGACGGACATCACAGGCTTTGAGAATCTCCTGATTTATTCCAAAATCTACGGGGTGCCTTCTCAGATTCGAAAGAAGAACATAGCAGATGCGCTGCAGAGCATGGGCCTTGATGACGTTGCGGAAAAGACAGTCAAGAAATACTCCGGCGGCATGATTCGACGACTGGAGATAGCCTGCGCGCTTCTGGTCAAGCCCAGGATCCTCTTCTTGGATGAGCCTACCCTGGGCCTCGACCCCTCAGCCAGAAAAGCCGTCTGGGAGAACCTGATGTCATTCAAGAGAGAGTACGGCACAACGGTCTTCTTTAACACTCACTACATGGATGAGGCGGACCAGTACTCCGATGAAGTGGCCATCATCAACAAAGGCAAGATCGTAAAGTCCGGCACAGCAAGCGAACTAAAGCACTCCTTGCACAGCGAGATCATATCTCTCAGCCTGGCCGGATGCAAAGCCGGCTGTGCTTCCACGCCATCGAATGCTGATGATGCCATTCTAGGGAGGCAATTTGAGATTTTAGGGAAGATCAAAGCCCTGCGTTGGGTGCTGGACGCTTCTCTTCATGACAGCCGTTTAGAGCTGTCGGTTGAGGATGGCGAGGTAGCCCTGCCGGCAATCATGGATGCATTGAGCGAAGAAGGCGTAGCTGTGAAAAGGGTTGAAATGAAGAAGCCGACGCTGGACGATGTATTCTTGAAATATGCGGGAATGCGCCCGCAAAAAGAGATGAACAGAGACAAAGGGTCGAAAAGACCGATTAAAACCAATTGAGATGGATAAATTGAGATGGATATTATCAGGTTACTACTATGGCACTAAATGATTCCATTAGAGAGATGCTTGCCATGATCGAGCTTGAGATGAGGAGGCTCAAGCACGACAGAACAGAGATCTACACTCGTGCCGTTCAGCCTATTCTCTGGCTGGCGGTCTACGGCACAGTTATGAGCCACGTTCGTGACATCCCAACTAACGGCATCCCTTATATCGATTATATCACTCCCGGTGTGCTTCTCCAATCCACCATCTTCGTATCGGTCTTTTACGGTCTGACAATAGTCTGGGAGAGGGAGACTGGAATCCTAAAACGCCTGCTTGTAGCTCCAGCATCCAGGTATGCCACAGTCATAGGTCGGGCCATAGCCTCAGGAGTTAGAGCAGTGGTCCAGGCACTGATCATCTTTCCGGTAGCGATACTACTTGGCGTGAAGTTCATCGCAAATCCATTCTACATAATCGCTGCCTTTATGATGCTCTTTATGATCTCAGGAGGCTTTGCCGCGTTGTCAATTCTGGTAGCCTCCCTCATGAAGACCCGTGAGCGGTTCATGGGAATCGGCCAGGCCATGATCATGCCGCTCTTCTTCGCCAGCAATGCCCTCTACCCAATCAAGCTCATGCCTCCATTTTTGCAGTCAATAGCCTTCGTCAATCCTCTGACATATGCAGTGGACGCTGTCAGAGGCCTGATGATCAGCGGAGAGGTTGCGAGCATCGGTGAGGATTTCCTGGCTGTGATCATATTTGACATCGTGATCTTTGTGATTGCATCGATCAGCTTTAGAAGAATCATAGAATAAACGAAGTGACTTCCTCCCCGGCCTAAAGACCGGGGCTTCCTACTTCTAAGATCTGACG
>CAZFFD010000126.1:0-4728 GCA_964518035.1 uncultured Methanotrichaceae archaeon
GGCTGCCCTGCGTGTAAATAGCCTAACACTACAACATTAGAATCCGGCTCCGGGCTTTAAGCCTGGAGTTCAAATTCTCTTTTTGGTCTTTGATTTGCAGCAGTTCGATTTTCGTAATGCATATCAGATGTTTCCTCAATCAATAGACAAAAAATGCTGTTTTATTGCTCGATAAGTTTATATGCCATTAACCTAATCAGGAAGGTTGTGCCTGAAAAACACATTCAAGGATCTAATTGGAATCATAAGATCAGGCGCCACACGTCGGATGGAGTGGCATTTGATGCTTTAGGCAGATGCCATGCAGCAATGCTGAACCGAGCGGTTTCATCTTTTCTGGTGGAACGGACTCGTGTATTCGGTCCAGGATCTTGCGATCCAGCCGGGGTGATGTACTGAAGGATCATTCGTTGCTGTTATCGAGCAGCCTTCGATCCTCATGTAAAGGAGGTGGGAAAGAAATGAGAAAATTAATAGCTGTTTTGGTTATTATCGCCATGGCCGTAGTAGGCATGGCCGGTGCAGCCAACTATATGTACGAAAAGGCATCGGTCAAGGGCGTAGGATACAAGAACGTAGAGATGATCATTTCCACCCAGACTGGCTTTGAGGGCCAGAAGCTGGTAGAGAAGGAGTCCGGATCCGGTAACGTCATCACCGAGAGGACTGAGCTCGAGGCCGAGAGGCAGCTCGATAGAAACTACGTTGAGCTCGCAGGCGATTGCCCGTGGCCAACCGGCGAAGCTTGCCCAATGGACTACATCAACTTTACCAAGGAAGCTGAGTTCGAGTACATGCCCGTCTCTTACCAGACCGGCACCTACGACCAGAAGTGGGTAGAGAAGCTGTGCGTTCAGAACTACAGGATCGGCGCTGTACTGACTGAGATGTACACCCACGCTGAGCACCTGCAGAAGACCACCGAGGTCAAGACCAGAGGATATGGAGTCGGAAACGGCTGCCCAGCCTGCTGCACCGGTGTTCTCGAGGCTAACCTGAACAGCAACGTCATCGGCGTTGCCCACATCGGATGGCTCTCCCGCGATCCACTCGCTGACAACCAGCTGAAGGGACGCCATGCTGAGTACGGCAGATCCGTCGAGGACCTGACTGGTGTCTTCTCCATCGAGAAGTTCATCCAGCTCTGGGGCAACTCCACATGCGGCGCAATCAGCGTTGACTGGCTGCCCTGCGTGTAAATAGCCTAACACTACAACATTAGAATCCGGCTCCGGGCATTATGCCTGGAGTTCTTTCTATATTTTATCTGTCTTGCTTTTCATAAATCGAAGAGCATATTATATTCGCGCCGCCTTTGATCAGATAATCATCTTTTCCGGGAGAATAACAGATAGATTTATATCAAATAAAAACGCCACAGTATGTCAGTAGTCCATAGATCGCTTCTTCATGCGATAGATGGCCTGCAATCAATGGGATATAGCTGTTACATCAACATCGGGGGTGAATGTAGCATGAAGGGAGTAGTAGGAATAGTAGTACTTGCAATTGCCCTTTTAGGGCTATGCGGCACTGTGATGGCCAATCCGCCCATAGTTCCGCCCGTACAGTATGAGCAGTTTTGTGAAAGTCATAAGGTTTCAGGAACTGGTGTAGTCGATGTCAGCACATCTGTAATCGACAAAAAAATAGCTCTTGAATATTACGATACAATGAATGGTGACGGTGATATCGAGCTTGACCAGGAGACCGCATATTCTCAGGATGCCGATAAGCTCAAGAGAAATGTCTCATCCGTCAATGGAAGCAACCTCGCTGCATTTAATCTTTATCAGACCAAGAAGATGACTTACGCAGGCGAGACGCCTTTGACAGGCGGAAAGCTCCTCCATTCCAAGGCATTCTACGGTGGAATTGGCGCCAATGTGCAGGAGCTGTTCTCAGTAAATGAGATGGAACAGGATCAGACCGCATTCTTCTCGTCAACTACACCATACGAGCCGGCCAATAACGTGAAGCCTGAGGATCTGTCTAACCTGCTCAAGAATGCAGGCAGGGATACCGAGGCAGTTGAGGCTCTCATGACCGACAAGAATGGCATATACAATCCTGCGCACCTGATTGGCCTTGAGACCAAGAACTCCTTCAATGGTACCTGGGGAACAGATGCAACTTGGCACAAGATCTTCTACAAGGACATCAAAGCCCACGAGATGTTCACTGGAGTGTTCGAAGCCGAGAAGACCATCAAGTTCCATGAGAACCCGGTGCCCGAAAGGATCCCAGTTCCCTGCGAGGGCATAGACTGCTAGGCCAATTGTGGCCCGCAGTTTTTCTTTTTTTTAGTTTTAATGGGGGTTAGCATGAAAAGACTGATGATTTGGTTAACAATAACATTCATCCTGGCGGCAGGGCTTGCACAGGCCACTGTGGAGGACACAGGCACTGCCACAGGTGATGATTCGAGCAGCCCCTGGACCCAAACCACGTCTCCATCCTTGCCTACGTATCTGCCCAGTCCCTGCTCTGGCGATTCGGGAATGCTGGATGTCAAGATCGGCCTTACTGGGCCGGAGTCTGAGCCAGATAAAGGATATACCACACAGGGCAAGCCGCTGGACTTCATGGTCACTGTAGAGAACGATGGCGTTACAGATGTGGATGCGGAGGTCTGCGTCAAGCCGGATGGCTGTTCATTCGATTGGTTTAGCTGGACGAGCACTACATTGACAATTCCTGCAGGAGTTTCTCGCTCAGTGTCCTTGCAGGTTCAGCCGGACAGCGAGGCTGTTGCCGGAGAGTACAGCTTTGCCGTGGAGGCTAGTGGAAAATGCCGCACATCAGGACAGAGATCTGCAAAATTCAAGGTACAGGCATTTGACTACGCCTCTGAGACCACTGTGAGCGGCTCCGGACAATTCCAGATGACTAAAAACCTGCGGAGCATGGACTCCGGGATCAAGTCCACTAAGGATGTCATCTTTTCTGGCAGCGTTGATGCTCTGGTGAAGAATGAATATCTTGTAGATGCGGCCAAGGGCAAAAACGCCAATTTCCAGGAAAAAGATGCCGTTGACAATTACAATGCGGTCTCGGCAGGAGACGCGCTAACTGGAACTGAGAGCTTCAAGAGCTCTGCAATCTTTGGCGGAGTCGGGGCCAAAGTACGCGAGAGCTACGATGTGCAGCAGATGGAGTTCAAGAACCAGGATTTCACATTGCATCAGACTGGATCATTGAAGAAGACAGCTGAATTCAAGACAGCAGACAATTTCACAGGATATTATCTGATTGATGCCAAGCAGGTAATTCCCGGACAGAAAAATCTCAAAGAGTTCGAGGAGTATTTCGGATCATTTGAGATCAGCAGAAGGATACTCTTCAGAGATGATACCAAATCGACTGCCGCTTGCCAGGAGGGAGACTGTCAGGGTGTAGCTAGCGCTTCTGCGCCGGTATCGGTCAAGCCCAAGGTTGTCAGCCCATGCAATAGCATCTCCTGCAACAATTTCGTGAACAGACTGAACTCGTTTGGAAAGTAAGTCTGTTTCATCTCTTTTTCGAAGGATTTCGTCATTTTGATAATGCCGGCCAAAACATTAAAATAGGCTCCTGAGAACGTCTAAACGGGTGCTAGGGTATTATGAGAGTGACGGCCTGGAATTGTTTTGGATCTGTCACCTCTGATATAATTAAAGAGGATGACGTAACTGGATTGCCAACGTGCGGAGTGCCCAGGCTATAGGAGGTAGTGTGGATTGAAGAGAGAGCTATTGGTTTTAGCAGTAATTGCCATGACACTTGTGGGAATGGCTGGCGCTGCCAATTACATGTACGAGAAATCGTCTGTAAAAGGTGTGGGCTACAGGAGCCTTGAGATCGTCATATCCACAGAAAGTGGCTTTCACGGGCAGAAGCTGGTTGAGAAGCAGTCCGGCTCAGGAAATGTGATCACTTCAAGAATTGAGCTGGAAGCTGAGAGGCAGCCTTCGAATCTGGATTGCGACTGGCCAACCGGTGCGGATTATCCCATGGATTACATCAACTTCACCTCCGAGCAGGAGCTGGAGTATATGCCCGTCTCTTACCAGACCGGCACTTATGACCAGAAGTGGGTAGACAAACTCTGCGTGCAGAACTACAAGATCGGTGCAGTTTTAACTGAAATGTACACTCATGCCGAGCACCTGCAGAAGACCACCGAGATCAAGACCAGGGGATATAATAACGCAACTCAAATGCCATGCTGCACAGGCGTTCTCGAAGCCAACCTGAACAGCAATGTCATCGGCGTCGCTCACATCGGATGGATTTCCAGGGACCCCACAGCTGACAATCAGCTTAAAGGCCGCCATGCTGAGTACGGCAGATCCGTCGAGGACCTGACTGGTGTCTTCTCCATCGAGAAGTTCATTCAGCTCTGGGGCAACTCCACATGCGGCTCAATCAGCGTTGATTGGCTGCCCTGCGTGTAAAATTGGAAAAGATAAAAATCAAGCTTTGGGCCTGCTCACGACTGAGCAGGTTTAAGGCTTATCATTTTATATTACATCATTCGATTTCCTGCAGGCGCCCTCACTGGTCATCGGTTAGGGCCATTTAGGACATTTAGTACGCAATATCATCCCCGTTGTACTTAGCACAATTTTAATCCAATTTTAGTTATATATAGGTGCTGTGATCTAATTCTTCTCCCTAAGGGGTGTGGCAAACCTAAACTCCGGCCTTTGCAGTAACCATTTTTTGTACTGAACTCTTCTGCCCGCG
>CAZFFD010000127.1:0-4685 GCA_964518035.1 uncultured Methanotrichaceae archaeon
AGTGTAGCGGTCAATCACAGGAGGCTCTGGACCTCCCTACCTAGGTTCGAATCCTGGCCGGGCTACTTTCTTTTGCTTCTCTTATGGTTCGAGGCGGTTTTTCTTCAACTCGTCTGCAGCATCAGGCGTGAGGTGTATCTCCGCCAATTGAATGGCCCCCATTGATGAGATCATCCTGGTCATCATATCGGAGATAGAACGCCCCAAGTTGTCGTCCTTGCTGGACAGGGCAATGGACAGGGCGCAGCCCAAGTTATAGGCCGTCCAACTGGCATAGGTGAAGTGAACCATCAGGTCCTCCATTCCGCCATCGATCCAGGGCCCCTCCGAGTCAGGCCAGATCACCCGAGACCTGATATCTTTGAGGCTGCTGATCACCGCCTCAAACTGAACTAGGCCATCTCTCATAAATTCACATCCAAATATGTTATGTGCAGTGGTCATTCCTCCTAACTCTTCAAGGTTGCTATGGGTCTATTTCCGTCAGCCGATTCTCCTGGATCTGGTCAATGCATATTTCGTCCTGCGGCCCGAAAACTAAATATATACATAACGAATATAAGAGTAGTTTGTTGCGCGATAGCCCAGATAGAGTGGTTTAAAGCCGATTAAGTCTATTCGGTCCGTCATTCCGGCTTCAGAGTGATTGATTACGTTCTTCATCTCTGCCCGGAATTGTTCATTGGGATCGAAAGGGCGCCCTCGCAAAATAGGAGCAGGTCTTCGGCGTTGACGATAAAGCGCCTTTCCCGGCGCGATTGCCCAGATCGCCTTAAACCCGTGTTGGGCGAAGAGACGCGCAAGCTAAAGGTGCGTGCAGGAATCGATTAGAACAGGCCCCTCATCTTCTGGTGATTGGGTCCTCTTAAAACGGGCGCTGTGCTGAAGTCCGGTGCTGTCTAGTCGAGGATTCGCGCATCATCCGCAAGCGAGATGAGACTGCCGCGATTCGGCGGCTCTGTCCCTCCAGAGAGGGCGCTGTGTAGCAGCGTTCATCTCGCATTCTTCTTTGCCTAAAATTCCTTCTCAGTCCGTCCACGAATTCTCCCTCGCGAATGGTCCATGTCGTCTTCCTGAAGATCGGACCCCCTGGCGCAAGTTTCCTGCGTCCTCCTCCGGTCCAGACAAAAAATTTATATCCTATCACTATCCTATGGTTAGTAATGAAAAGTGACTGTAAGGTGAGATGAAATGTGGGACAAGAGATATCCATCTATATTCGACATATTCGAGAGCTTCACAAAGGGGTTCCCATTTGAGAAGAAGGAAAAGTTCGAGGAGGACTGGTTTAAGGAGCCCTTCGAAGACATGATTAAGAGGTTTGAGGAATCCATGCCCGCGGAGTTCCAGACCTTCGTGCGCGAGGAGACGACGCCTGGAGGAGTATCTCGCAGGTATGGTCCCTTTGTCTACGGCTTCAGCTATACCGCAGAGCCAGGAAAGGAACCCGTCTTTCAGGAATTCGGCAATATCAAACCCTCTTACCGGGGCATCGAGCCGAGCCAGGGCCGTGAGCCGCTGGTTGATGTAATGAGCGAGAAGGATCGGTTCAGGGTCTTCGTTGAGCTGCCTGGAGTGGACAAGGACAAGGTAAAGCTGGATGTGGCTGAGGACAGCGTGGAGATCAAGACCGAAGACGACCGCAAGTTCTACAAGATGATCTACCTTGATTCTGCCATCGACCCGGATAGCGCCAAGGCCTCCTACAAGAACGGCGTCTTGACTTTAGAGCTGGACAAGAAGGAGAAAAGAAAGGGCAAAGAGGTCAAGATCGAGTGAGCTTGTATGTGATGAACGCGAGCTGGGGTCAGGGGCCTTTTTCTGACTCCTTCTCAACGCTTTTCCTGTTTGGCGGCGATTTTTGATTTTTCGAGATCTATGAACGCTTCGTTTTGATTTTTCATTCTCATGCTTTGTTCTGTCATCATGCTGTTAATAAATCTGAAAAATTCTATCAAATATTTCCTACATAAAGGCTACACATCATTCAGGTGATCTAAATTATGGTATTAATATCCTATAAAACGCCAATGTGAAAAATAGCTACTTAAATGCATACGTCTCAAGTAGGTTACATGCAAAGGGTGAGTGGTGTTTCAGGGCAAGATATGGTGGATGGTGATGAAGGGGCCAACTGCATGCTATCTCGCCTGAAGGGGTTGATGCGCAGCAAGTACGGAGACGTCATCCTCCTCTGCAGCGTAACTCTAGCCTTTGGGATGCTCTTGGTGCTCTCGGCTGCTGGCTGAAAGCGCCGAGAGCAGTGGCTTTTTCTCTTTTCAGAAAAAGAATATTGTCCATGAGTCTTGATGCATTGCTCCTTTGGCCTTGTCAAAGCAATAGAGTTGAGTTTTATCTTGATCACACTGGGACACGGGCCGACGGGCCAGCAGGCTCTCAGCTCTAACCGGATTCTCAAGTGCCTTTTCGGATCTTTCAAGGACATTCATTGATCCGCCTCTGTTCATTAAGGCCAGAGAATAGCTGGGATCGGTCTCCAGTGCTTTCTCGTAGCACTGGATTGCCTCATCGTGTTTGCCCATCTTTTCAAAGACCCGGCCTTTATTCAGCCAGATCGCCGTAGAGTTTGGTGACCTATCAAGGGCATGGTCAAAGCAAGCTATCGATTCGTCAAACCGGCCCAGGCTGTAGAGAGCAAATCCATTGTTGTTCCAGGCCATGACGTTTTCAGGGTCCAGCTCCAGGGTTCTGCCGCAAGCCTGCAGCGAATCCTCAAATCGTCCGGTGGCATCATAGACCAGTCCTTTGCCGCTCCAGGCAACGGAGTCCTCAGGGTTCAGCATGAGGGCATTATCGAAGCTTTGCAGGGCGTTTTCCATTTTGTTGAGCCTGATGAGTGAGAATCCCCTGCCATTCCAGGCTGATGCCCGAGTGGCGCTATCGTCAATCACTTGAAGCACTCTATCAAAGCAGAATATGGCAGCTTCGTCGTTGCTCATGTTGCCCAGAATCATTCCTTTTTGCAGCCATGCTGTTGCGTTACTGGGATCGAGCTGCAGGGCCTGATCGCAATACATGAGGGCTTCGTCGTATCTTTGAAGCATCCCTAAGACCACGCATTTGCTGCAGACTGGCTCAGGAGATTGAGGCTCTATTTCAATGGCTTTGTCCAGTGCCTGCAAAGAGCCTTCGTAATCGCCTGAATGGGCCAGCATCAGTCCCCTGAGGTTCAAGGCGAAAGCTGAGTCCGGAATTATGGTATCATTTATCGTTTCGTTGATCGTCTCATTGATTGCAGTCTCAATGATAGTTTCATTCAGACGTTCCTCGATCTCTCCTCCGCGGCCCATGGCCTGGAGAACGAGGCTCTTTCCTTCCAGGGCATCGGAGAGTTCTGGATCTATCTCTAAAGACTGGTTGTAGGCATCCAGTGCTTCTTGCCATCTTTCTAGAGTGGCCAGGGCATTTCCTTTGTCGCTCAAGGCCGGAGCATATTGGGGGTCCATTGCTATGGCCCTGTCAAAGAAGTTGAGCGCCTCTTCAGGCCGTCCGAGGTAGTTGTACACCAGTCCTTTGTTGCTCCAGGCTTCGGCCAATGTGGGATCCAGATCGATGGCATTTTCAGTGCAATTGAGGGCGTCTTGATATCTCTTCAGAGCGATGAGTGGGGAGGCAATATTATTCCATGCATTGGAGAATTTAGGGTCAAGCTCTATCGCCTGGTTATAGGCCTTGACCGACTCGTTATATCTGCCCTGATTAAAGAGGGTAAGGCCTTTGTTGAACCAGGCCATGGAGTATGATGCGTTGAGCTTGATGGCCTCTTCAAAGCATTCTAACGCCGCATCGTACCTGCCAAGAATGGCAAGCGATGAGCCTTTGTTGCACCATGTTACCGATTCGTTTGGACTCAGTTTTAGCGAATTATTAAAATATTCTAGCGCCTCTTCATATCGTCCCTCGTTCATGAGCACGATACCCTGATCGTTCAGTTGATCTGCGGAATTGGGCGATGCGGAACTGGGCAAATTCGTTCTCATTTCCTGTAATTTGGGACCAATTAAGGAGATCTTCTCCGGTGCTATTATGTTCTGAGCAAATGCTAATGAGACCTGCAGGACCAGCAGGAGAAAAACAAGGGCCAATCGCTTATGCATCAAATGCCTCCTGCAATCCTCTTTGCTCTTTAATTTATAAAGTGTTTTCGGGACAGGTGGATTCAGATAACAAAGATTAAATCACCCACGGTGCTCTAAATTCATAACGAGGATTGGCATGGACAAGAACGAAAAGGTTAATGAGCTTGCCAGGAGGCGGGGCTTTCTCTGGCCCGCCTTTGAGCTTTACGGCGGAGCAGCCGGTTTTTATGATTACGGTCCACTGGGCGCGCCGATGAAGAGGCGCATTGAGGACATCTGGAGACAGTATTTTGTCATCTCGGAAGGCTTTGCAGAGATCGAGGCTCCTACCATCGGTGTGGAAGGGATTTACCAGGCATCAGGGCACTTGAGCGGCTTTTCCGATCCGCTCACGAGCTGCAAGGAGTGCAAGGAGGTCTACAGGGCAGATCACCTCATCAAGCACATCATTGAGGTGCCCGACGCACTCAGCAACGAGGAGATTTACAAATGCATCATGGACAATGAGATCGGCTGCCCGGAGTGCGGTGGAGAGCTCTCGGAGGTTTATGAGTTCAACCTCATGTTCAAGACCATGATCGGGCC
>CAZFFD010000128.1:0-4642 GCA_964518035.1 uncultured Methanotrichaceae archaeon
ATCTTAGGCTCGGAAAGCTGAACTTCAACCTACCCACATAAAACAGCGAGGAGCCTACAAACGCTTGAAAGAATGGCCACAGATATCAATTAGAATAGGATGTCTCGAAATTTTTAATTTTATTATCAAAAACATCATTTTTTGTAATATCATTAACGCCTGCATCCATCAATAATATTCCTCGGGAGTTATTATCTACAATGTTATATTTTACCAAATTCAGTTCCGAAGAACCTGTAATGAAAATTCCCGCATTTTTGTTATTATTTATATGGTTACTTGTTATCTTATTGCTGACCGAATCTGACACTAATATCCCTTCAAAATTACTATCAACACTATTATTGGTAATCGAGTTATTATATCCCCCCAGAACTTTGATTCCACTGCGATAGTTATTCTCTAATATATTTCCTTTAATAGTATTGTTATTTGATCTAATAAATACCCCAGCACCTGATTGCGGATCTCCTGCGGTATTTGTGGAATTCCTAATGGTAAACCCTTCCATCAATACACCATCAGCTAGTATAGTTACTCCCGGACCTTTGAAATAATCGCCTCCTGCATCAATAACTGGATTTTTCAACCCAATAAGATACAAGCGCTTATCTACAACGATATTTTCGTAGTAAATTCCGGGATAAACCAATATTTCATCCCCTATGCTAGCCGAATTTATCGCCTCTTGGATGCTTTCGTAATCTTCTGGGCTATTCCCCACAATTAAAGTGGCCCCATGAGAACATGCGATGGAACTAATTAGCATTATTGAAATAATCAGAAATATCTTTTTAATATGAGGTGTGAACTCCACTTCAGAGTACCCTCCACTTCGCATGCTTAATAATTCATCTATTAAGTATAAATACTTGCTGAAGAGGATTCCTATCGGATTGAATGAGTTTGCCCAGGCTGTTTGCATGTACAGCAAAAATGTGCTTGCTCTGCTCGTGTATCGTATCTTTAGCGTTATATCGCTGCAACTGGGCTGATGCCTCGTTCCCTCTTTTTTTCGGCTTTGCGGCAATTTTTGCTCAATCCTTAAAGCCTTTAAATTTCTGCTCAGATCAGGTTGCGCTGCAAAACCGGCTGGAGGGCTGATCTGTGATTTTGGCCAAATTGCGGCGGCGTACCCCGCAGCAGAGCCGCGGGTCATAAAAAGCGCCGCCGCTAGGTTAGCTGAAATCCATTAGATTCATTTGCCTATAGCATTTTTGTCCTTGCAAGGTTCTCAGTCATTCAATGTGATCTCGAATTACCTCAGCAGTTGCACCTTCGCAATCAGTACCTATTCATGCACTGCTTGCTGCGACAATTCTGATGATCTACGGGATTATACCAACATTTCAGCCCGCCGGCTTCGGTCGGGTTTATGCTGCTTACGGCGGCATATTCATAGTGCTGTCCATTCTCCGGGGCTGGCAGATAGATCGGATAGCTCCAGATAAAATGCCGTCAGATATATGAGAAGTGCCTGAATGGGTGAGTGCATCTATTTCAATGGAGTTGTAGGCCGATGATGGAACTGGACGAAGAAATCGAGATGTATGGAAGAATGGCAGTGGCCCTGAATGTGCTGGAAGGCTGTCGGGAGTTTGCAGCAATCATCCCAGAGGTTAGGACTAATCTGGCTTATGCCCGACTCAATGCCAAGACTCGAAACGAGGTTTTGGCCATAGATGGTCGCATAACCATTGTAAACGGCTATCCATATGCTGCGGGCAAGTCCAGATTCGGAGCCTCCAGCCACATGGCGCGCTTGATACTGGAGATCAGAAAGGTCGATCCTGCCATTCGGGCGGGAGTGGACTTTGCCAATGATCCCAGAATGGCCCTCTGGCTGGAGAATTACTGCAAGGCCAAAGGTTGGATCTTCAGCATGATCGATAGGAGCAACGAGCCAGAAGAGATTAAGGATGCTGAAGGCTCGAGCATGCCCTGGAAGGTGGCAGAAGCGATAAGGACTGCGAATGGCTGCGTGCCGAAGATCTTCTACGAGAATGGAGCAGTCGGCAAGGAGCCGGTGTCCGTTTTAGTGGGCAGAGATCCCATTGAGGTAGCTGAACAGATCTGCGAGATAGCGAGGATTTATCATGGCTGAGGGAAAGATCGGAAAGATTGACCTGAACACATTCCAGTCTTTTCTTTTGCAGCGTCTGGGAAAGAAGGACCCGACGGTTTTGGTGCCACCCCTGACAGGCGTGGATGCTGGTGTGATCGATCTGGGGCACGATCAGGTGTTAGTGATTGCGGAAGACCCGATTCTCGCCATACCGGGACAACCTTGGGAGATGTTCGGCTGGTACACTGTGCATATTGGAGCCAGCGATGTGGCGGTGATGGGCGTCAAGCCGAGATATATGACGTACTCCCTTTTGATGCCTCAAGAGACAAAAGATGAGGACTTCAAGACCATAGTGGACTCTATTCACCGGGCAGCTTTAGAGCTTGACATTGCCATCGTTGGAGGGCATACCGGATACTATCCGGGGTTCGCCGCGCCGACGATCGGAGGAGTGACAGTCTTTGCGGTGGCAAAAAGAGGAGATTACATAACTCCGGGAGGAGCCAGGCCGGGAGATGATGTGCTCCTCACCAAAGGTCCGGCCATTGAGACCGCCGGGCTGCTGGCAGTGCTTCGAGAAAAGGAGTTGCTTAAGAAGTACCCTGCATCGATGGTGGATAAGGCCAAGGCGCTCTGCCGGAAGATGACTGTGGTCAAGGACGCATCATTGGCAATGGAATGTGGAGGCGTTTCCGCCATGCATGATGCTACCGAAGGCGGCGTCATCGGTGGGTTATTCGAGATCGCCAATGCCAGCGGTGTGGGCATGGAAATAGATGAATCTCTGTTTATCTATCCTGCCGAGATAAAAATGGTCTGTGACGCATTCCAAATTGATCCCATGGCAGCAATAGCGGAAGGCTCTCTCTTGATCACAGCTCGCCCTGAGAGCTCTGCAGGCATATTGAGCAGGCTCAAGGCCGCAGGCATAGAGGCATCAGTAATAGGAAATGTAACATCCGATTCCAAGATACGGATTATGAAACGGCTCAATGGCGAGGTCGTGCCCCTGCAAATACCCGAGCAGGATCCTTTCTGGCCGGTATTCTTTGAAAGCGTTAAGCTGAGCACTAATTAGCATACGATTTCCGGAGCCCAGCCAGCTTAGGCATGAGCCTCCACGGTCAGCCCGCATTCGATGAGGCTCTCGACAATGGAGGGATTGGCAGAGGCTCTGCTCGCAGGCGCGGGCGCTTGGGGTCGGGCATACGGGCGGGGGGGGGGCAGGGACGCTGGACGTCAGAGAAGTGGCTGGAGAATCGAGAGTCATCTTTAAGATGGTCTCACCAATTTCGTGAGTGCGGAGCGATAGCATTTGTCCCCCGCGAGGGAATGAGCTTAATTATCTGGAACAAGCTATAGAAAATATGATGGTAGCTTAGTGCTTCATTCTGCGTCTACTGCAATGCTCTTTGAATGCAATGTCTTGATCTTTGTCTTTAAGCTGATATTTGTATTCTTCTACATGGACTGCCCTGCTGTATTCTATTTCCTCTTGACTTGCGTTTACTTCGAAGGCATTCATTTTTATGGTCACTTACTGAATAAGCAAAATAGCTTTCGCTATTGGGATGCACTGCCTCCAGTGGTTCTTGCGGATCCACTTACCCACATGCACAGGATAGCGAGAAGCCTCTCAGCAAGATCCGGAAGCCCGAACGACAGGCGAGCTTGCCGGAGGGCGCTGGGTCGCCTCTGCGTCGCATGCATTCCGGTTGATCAGGGATGCCAGTGAGCAAATCTCCTATCACAATGCATCCCAGTTGACCGCAATTCCTGGATCTCAAGCAGATCATGGTCTAAACCAGTTTTCCTAATCTCTCTGTTATGAGGTTAAAATCCTTCTTTCATTATTTCTTCCTCAGCAGGGACTAAATTACTCAAAATGATATCATCGATCTTATCTGTTCCCATTTTCAAGCCTTTTTTAGCCTCTGTAAAGCCATTTGTGAAGAACCACCACCAAATTTTTCGGAGACAGTTCTCACCAATTGAACAAGCAGTACTAAGCTCGGATGCTTTCAATTCGGTAGACCCATGAATGATAGAACTCCTTAAATCATAAAAATTTTTTAGATCTTTAAAGAATAGACGCTTGTTGCCTCCATCAAGACCGAGAATTGTTGCACCTCTAAGAGCGAATCTATAACTTAGCTCATTTTTAATTCCAGACGTCAATAATCTCTCGAGGCCTATTGCATAGTCGAGTATCGCATTCTCTTCCATTTTTCTTTCTCCACCGTCAAATAATCGTTGAGCTGGCAACTTTAGATAATGTGAATCCGATTCCATGATTTTACGCATGGACGGCCAGTATTCCTGAAGCTTTGTTATCATTTCGGCATCAAGGCTGAAAGATCTCTCGCACCTTCCTTTCGATAAACGTAATATATTTTGACTTTTAAATTCTCCCTGTGCAATATAATTAAAGCTTGAACCTAAGTCAATTATCTGAAACGAACCGGATGATATGAGTCGTAAGGATGCGAATACAGCGTCACGAATAGCCCAGACTTCCTCGATTGAAACCGTCATGCCCGCTTAGGCACCCATGAGCATGAAAATTGGGCTCCA
>CAZFFD010000129.1:0-4626 GCA_964518035.1 uncultured Methanotrichaceae archaeon
TAATTCCAATTCCGGGTGAGAAAGGATCTTTTTCATCATCGAGATCTTTTTTGCCGGGCTGCAGTATCCACAACGAAGCAGGATAATGCCACAGTGTGACAATTTCATTCGAAAGACCATGTCCCCAAAATCCTTATCCAAGGTTACTACTATACGTTCTTCCGAGAAGGCTTTTTCGAGGATGCTTTCGTCATCCCACCCGCGGCAATCCTCATAAGCTGACGTTGCATCATAATTGTTGTCACGCAGCCAGCGCACAACCGATGGACCTACACACTCATCGACCAGGAAACGCATCTAAATGGCCTCGGCCTTGATCGGAACGAAGGAGGCGTCTTGAAGGGTCTTGGATGCGAATAGAAGACAAGCATAGATATCGTTCTTCTCCAGGCCGGGATATTCTTCGAGAATTTCTTCTATGGTGGTGCCATGCGCCAGGAGCCCCAAGATATACTCTACCGTAAGCCTTGTGCCACGAATGACTGGTTTGCCAACCATGATCCTTGGATTCATGGCGATCCTCTCTAACAGCTCTTCGTTAGTCACAAGGGTATTGTTAGTTGTTCTTTTAATTTAAACTTGAGGATACCATGATAGGACAGGATCTAAATAATAAAATTGCAGACCAAAAAAAAAGTGAATTTGAAGGCATAGGGCCTTACGTCCCGGCCCTCATAGCCTCCCGTCCTGCCGCCAGGGCCTCATCCAGCTTCTGCACATTCGGCCCGCCGCCCTGAGCCAGCTCAGGCTTGCCTCCGCCGCCGCCACCCAAGGCCTTGGCCGCAGCCCGAATGATGCTCCCGGCCTTGATTCCCTTTGTAAGGCCCGACTTGCCAACAGCCGCCACCAGCTTGCCGGTCTCGCTTCCCAGCAGCACGATGCAATCCTGCTCGGCGATGAGTGAGGCAGCCTTGAGAAGCTCATCGATGTCTGCGCTGCCCATCTTCTGAACCACGATCTTCAGGCCTTCTGCGGTTTCAGCCTCAGCGACAAGGGTCTTGAGCCGGGCCCTAGCCAGGTCATCCTTGAGCCTCTCAATCTCCTTCTGCTGACCCTTCCACTCCTCAAAGAAGCGTTCGGCGGTCTTTGGCAGTTGATCGGCAGGCACCCGCAGGACGCCTGACGCCTCAGAGAGAAGGTCGTCCTTCTCCTGGACGGCCCGCACGGCAGCCTCGCCTGCGGCAAACTCGATCCTCTCCACTCCGTCTTGGATGCGCTCGGTTCGCAGGATCTTGATGGCCCCGATCATGCCGGTATTTGTGACATGCGTTCCGGCGCAGGCCTCGATGTCCGTGCCGACGCGGACAACGCGAATCTGAGTTCCTGGAGGCACACCGCCCTGATACAGCTCAAAGCCGAAGAGCTTCTCAGCCTCAGTTCGAGGCAGGAACTGCGTGTCTACCGGCGCAACCTCCATAACTCGGCGATTTGCCTCCAACTCTATGGCCTTCAGCTCGGCATCAGTGATGCGCTTGTAGTGAGAGATATCCAGACGCGCCCGGTCCTCGCTCTTCTGGGCTCCGGCCTGCCAGACGTGCTTGCCTAAAACGCGTTTAGCCGAGTCATGCACCAGATGAGTGGCTGTGTGATGCCGGGCATGCGCCAGACGCCTCCTCATGTCCACCTTTCCGGTGACCTTGTCGCCCCTGGCCAGGCCCGACTCAGCGAGCTTATGCAGGACAACCTCGCCGGACTTCTGGACATCCACTACCGTAAAGGACTGCCCGGCCCGCTCAAGCGTGCCGTGATCGGCCGGCTGGCCTCCGCCCTCCGGATAGAGGAGCGTCCGGTCCAAAATGACCTCGCCCCCATCGGTCACATCCAGGACGACGGCCTCGAAGATCCACTCATTGGGATGCTCGTAGAACAAGAGCTGAGTCTTGCCTGGAAGGACTGCCTTGGCCTCTTCCCGATCAGCCTTGATGCGCTTCTTGGCGACCAGGTTGTAGAAGTTGTCCGGCAGCTCCACCGAGGCCCCAATCTCCTCAGCCGACTCGCGGGCAATCTCAGGAGGAATGCCGTGCGTGTCGTAGAGAGAAATCATCTCAGCTAACGGAACAGGCTGTCCCAGCTTTCGGAAGTGCTCGGCAGTCTTTTTGACCAGACGCTTGCCCTTCTCCAGGGTCTCAGCGTACTTGCCTTCTTCCTGGTCGAGGATTTCTTTGACTGTGGCGAACCGCTCCTGCCAGTTGGGGTAGTCCAGGCGTTGGATGTGCATCTCGACCAATTCCGCCAATGGCAGGGTGAGTCCCAGCTCCTTCATCAGGCGCAGGGTGCGACGGATGACTAGCCTTGCCAGATAGCCGGCCTTGACATTTGAGGGGATGATGCCGTCACCAAGCATGTAAGCCAGACATCGGGTGTGGTCCACCACAGCATAGATCCGCTCCATCGGCTCGATGGTCTTCTCCAGCTTCTCGGCAGAGATACCTATGCTGCCGGCAATCTTCTTTCGCAGATCCGACATGCTGTACTCATCCAGGTCCACCATTCCCGCAAGCCTTGCATTCTGGGCGAAGATCTCGGCGTACTCAGGATCTTGCAGGTTGTGCTCGACTCCGGCCAGGTCGGCAACCTTTCGCACCAGATCCGGGAAAATGGCATCGTAGATGGTCGGCGAACCAGTTGAGGCCCAGACAAACCTCTCGAGTCCGTAGCCGGTGTCAACGATGTAGTTGTTCATCTTCTCATATGACTCGCCTTTGATCTGAACAGCCCCGCCAGGAACTGCCTTGAGGTCCATAAAGACCAAAGTGGCCAGCTCCAGACCACCGACCATGACTTCGACGCTGGGACCGGCGTTGCCCCCGCCCGCCCAGGGATTTTCTTTGTATGTCACAGCCAGTGGGTCCATGCCTAGCCCCACAAGCAGATCATCGCACAGCCGCACAGTGCGGTCCTTCCAGTAGAACTCCTTCTCGCGCGTGTTGAAGACGTGGTGGGCCATCATCTCGAAGGTTGTGAGATGCCTTCCGCTCCGTCCTACGGAATCCAGGTCGTCCAGCCGGATGCATGGCTGGCTGATGGTGAGCGGGTTGGCAGGCGGCGGCACCTGCCCGGAGGTGACAAAAGGCTGGAAATCGGCGATAGAGGCGATTGTCAGGTAAATGTCGTCTCTCCATCGAGCCACAACCGGATACCTCTTGATGCGGGCATGGCCGCGGGCCTGAAAGAAGCTCAGGTAGTGCTCACGCATTTCATCTAACGTATGCATGCGCTTGAAGATGGGAGAGCCTATGAAGGTATAGGGATCGCAGGGTGGGTCCCCGCAGGTCTTCCTCTCGACGTTTCTTGTCCAGAAGAATTTGCCGCATTTCTCGCACTTCTTGCGCTGGAATCCCTCATCCACGAAGAAGTCCAATCGATACTCATCCTCGGAGAACATAGTCTATCAGCTTGTGAGCGGAAGATGAAACAGGAATGCTAAAAGGCTTTCTAAAGGCATGGGAATGGCCGTCCATTCGGCCATTCTCAGCTATCTCTGACAAAATCCAGATTAATTTACTCTGATGACCTTCAGCAGAGCCACCACAGGCACTCCGGCAATCTCGTCTGTGCCCTTCTTGTCGATCAGCACAGCGATGGCATTGATCTTCGCGCCGTGCTCATCCAGGTACTCGACAGTCTCCTCAAGCGTACTGCCGGATGTAACCACATCGTCGATGATGATGCACTCTTTGTCCTCGACATCGGAAAAGTTGGCACTCAGGTTGCCGCGTGCCTTGCCGCTCTCTTTGGTGAGCATTTGCTTGCTCGGCGTATAAACGGCCAGATCAGCCGACAGGCTATTGGCCACCATGCTGGCGAGAGGAAGGCCTGAGAGGGCAATGCCAACCACTACATCCACTCCGCAGTCGTTCTCGTCCAATGTCTCATAAATGATATCGGAGAGGGCTTCAGATACGTGGTTCAGCCGGAAAGCGCTCTTGCCGATCATCGACCAGTCAACAGAGATATCCTTAGGACCGGGAGATGTGCTCGCCTTCTCAGCATGGGTGAGCAGCCATGTAACTGTCTCGCTGGATACATTCAGCTCCTCTGAGATCTGGCCTTCCACCAGCCCTTCCGCCTTCAGTTCAGTTGCTTTCTTCATCAAATTCTCAATGTTCTTCATCTTATGCACCTCTTTTTCTTTCGGGCAGGAGTTCCGCAATCAGGACAAGCTTCCCCCTCGAACCTGCTGCCGCAGCCCTGGCACCTCTGGACATGTTTGAGCACCCGTTTTATCCTGGGCTGGCCGATGGGCTCGATCTTCAGGCCGAGGTGAAGAGCGACGTTTTGGACAGCGTAGTCGTCGGTAGCGAGAACAGCTCCGCGCTCCAGGGCCAGTGCCAGGACATCCAAATCAGCCGACGAGAGAGCTTTGAGGTCTCCCGTCTGCCCGGCGGCGCACTCTGCTGCCTTTCGTGCCTGGGCAGATGGACTCTCCACACGGGTGTCGAAGATGGCAAGCAGGGCTTTGGTCCGAATATCTTTCAGCTCCGCTTCTACAGCAGGGACTGTTATCAAATCACCAGGAGGCCTCTTGCCCCAGATGAATACCGAAGCATCCGCTACGACATACACATGCAGAGGCTCTTGAAAGTTATAGTACTTGGACTTTTCCCGGACCAAAACGCTATTATC
>CAZFFD010000130.1:0-4589 GCA_964518035.1 uncultured Methanotrichaceae archaeon
TTAAAATGCGCTTGTTCTTCACAAAGAGCGCGCCCACATGATTGCGCAGGCATGTCGAGCGCTTAGCTACTACTGAGGCAATTTCCATGAAGTACTCATCAATTGAGGGGCGATCTATGGGAGACATTGTTGACTGGAATCGTACTATTGGTGATTTATAGATATGCTGAAAAACGTTTGCGATCCGAGCACATGCAATTTGTCCCCCTTCTTAAAACGGAGGTCTTATCTGTATTCGTGCCATACCATCTCAAAAACAGAATCCGTCGATAATGCGGATTTTACATTACAAGAGAAAAGAACGGCAACAACAAGATTAATATCTTCTCTTAGCATCGAGTTGCCATTATGTCTATTCACTGGGCTGACGTCATCGCTGAAAAGCTGGAGAGCTGCGGCCCTCACACCATTGCCACGGGCATCACACCATCCGGACCTGTGCACATCGGAAACATGCGCGAGGTCATGACGGCTGAGGCCGTCTACCGTGCCCTGCTGGACCGGGGTGTAGAGGCCCGGCTCATCTACATAGCAGACACCTACGACCGCCTGAGAAGGCTCTACCCCTTCCTGCCGGAGAGCTTCAATGAGCACATCGGAAAACCCCTTTCCGAGATACCCTGTCCCAAGGGATGCTGCGACAGCTACGCCGATCATTTCCTGAATCCTTTCCTGAAGAGCATGGAGCGCCTCGGAATAAAGCCCGAGGTCTTCCGGGCAGATGTGCTCTACAAAGAAGGAAAGTACAACGAGGCCATCAAGACGGCACTGGCCCGAAAAGACGAGATCGCCCGTATCCTCAAGGAAGTCTCTGGCCGCGATGTCCCGGAGGGCTGGAGCCCATTTGATGCCATCTGCTCGGCCTGTGGCCGGACGAACACCACGCGCGTCATGGGTTTTGATGCGGACGCGGAAACTGTGGACTACGTCTGCAAATGCGGAAACAGTGGCACGGTCTCCATGAGTGGTGGAGGAAAGCTGGTCTGGCGTGTGGACTGGCCGGCTCGCTGGCCCATCTTCCATGTCACAGTCGAGCCCTTTGGCAAGGATCATGCCACATCCGGCGGGTCCTATGACACAGGCAAACGCATCAGCCAGGAGATCTACAATTATCCGGCTCCATTCCCGATGGTCTACGAGTGGATTCACCTCAAGGGAGTGGGTGCAATGCACAGCTCTACAGGAATTGTGGTCACCATCCAGGAGATGCTGGACGTGGTACCTCCGGAGGTCCTGCGCTACCTGATCATCAGAAACAAGCCTGAAAAGCATATCGAGTTTGACCCGGCCCTGCCGCTTCTTTCCCTGGTGGACGAGTACGACCAGAGGAAAGGGGATGAGAGAGCCATAGAGCTCTCCAACATCAACAAGAGCGGTCCCTTTGAGATTCCCTTCCGCCACATGGTGACTGCCGTGCAGATCGCACGGGGCGATGAGGACAACCTCTTCGTGGCTCTCAAGAGATCCGGCTACGACGTCCTGTCCCGAAAGGAGGAGATCATAGGCCGGGCAAGAAATGTGCAGACGTGGCTCGACAAGTACGCGCCGGCATACGTCAAGTTCCAGGTGCAGGAGTCTCTTCCCGCAGCCGTCAAGAACCTCACAGCCGATGAGAGGCGTGGCTTAGGCATCCTTGCCGAAAGGGTAGAGGAGAAGACTGCCGCAGAGATTCATGACCTGGTCTATGCCGTGGCCACTGAGCTAGGACTTGACTCAAAGAAGTTCTTCCAGGCCATCTATCTGGCGTTTCTCGGCGACCGTCAGGGTCCTAAGGTGGGGTGGTTCCTGGCTAGCCTTGATAGGGATTTCGTGAGAACCAGACTTCGAGAAGCTGCGAGTTCATAGCCCGCGAGACAAGAGCTTGCACAAGATCTACCTCTCCGGCCCGCTCTTCTCGCGTGGCGATATTGCATGGGCCGGACGGGTCAAGGCTTTTTTGGAGGACCGGCTTGATGGAGTTATGGTCATCTGGCCTCATGAGATCGTCCCATGTTCGTCAGGGAAGAAGGAGATCTTCGAGACCAATATTGCAGCCTTAAACGAAGCTGATATCATGGTGGCCCTGCTGGACGGCCCCCAGGTCGATGATGGAACTGCCTGGGAGGTGGGCTATTTCTTTTCTCAGAAAAAGAAGATCCTCGGGATCAGGACCGACTTTCGTCGCGCCGGAGAGACTGAAACATCGCGCGTCAACCTCATGATCGAGTGCTCTTGCCTGGCCCTGGTCGGCGACCTGGATGAGCTTGTGCGCGAATTGCAGAGGATCTTGGATTGATCTCGCCGGTCTTTGACGCGCCTCTCCTGTTGATTGAGGGAAAGATGCGCGTGCTTGTGGCAGCAGACATTCACCTGGGCCTTGAGCACGAACTAATGCTCGGCGGCATCTCCATTCCGAGCCAGACGGAGAAGATCCTGTCCAGGATGCTGGGTTATCTGGAAGAGATCAAGCCGGACCGACTTGTGCTCCTGGGCGACGTCAAGCACAATGTTCCAAGGACGAGCTGGCAGGAGAAACGAGAGGTCCCACAATTCCTGAGCCGCCTCTCCTCTGTGGTTAAGGTGGACGTTGTGCCTGGAAACCATGACAGCGATCTGACGGACATGGCTCCCCTCGGCGTCCGGATGCATCCCTCCACCGGTTTTGTGCTGGACTGCGTCGGATACTTTCATGGCCACACCTGGCCGGATGAGAGAGTAGTTGCCGCGGACCATCTGGTGGCAGGGCACCTTCATCCGGCTGTCAGGCTCGCGGACCCTCTGGGACACGCCACTGTGCGTCCTGTCTGGGCAAAGGCGCAATTGCTTGCGAGCGTGATAGCAATGCATTATGGCTCTTCCAGAGATTGTCCTCTGAATCGTGAGATCATCATCACTCCTGCGTTCAATCATCTATGTGGCGGGCTGCCTCTGAATGAGCCTGTGGAGGACCCGCATGGTCCGCTCATGGCTATGGCTGACTGGGATCGCGCGCGCCTCTATCTGCTCGATGGCACAGACATAGGATCGATGGCAGAGATCAAGGCTGCATTGAGCATGCGGCCAGGGCAATAAGAGTTATTACTATTCCGCCAGATGTTACTGATACCTAGTGAGGGGATAAAGAATTGAACGATAAAGAGAGGCTTTTGCAATTGCTCAAGGACAAATCTCTGGAAATAAGGCCCGTGGTCCTGTCATCGGGCAGGAAGAGCGACTATTACATGGACTGCAAGCGGGTGACATTAAGCCCGGAAGGAGCTTATCTCACAGGCAAGCTGATGCTGGAGATGATCAGACCCGAGGTCAATGCGGTGGCCGGACTCACGCTTGGCGCAGACCCCATAGTATCTTCCGTATCCATCCTGAGTCATTTGGATAATCGCGGTCTCGCGGGACTGATCGTGCGAAAGGAGCCTAAAAAGCATGGCACCATGAGCTATGTCGAGGGCCCGGCACTGCCCAAGGACGCGAAGGTCGCGGTGGTGGAGGATGTTGTCACATCTGGTGCATCACTTATCCGGGCAATGGATCGCATTGAAGCGGCAGGCTACCGGCCAGTTCAGGCTTTGGCCATACTGGACCGCCAGGAAGGGGGACGGCAAGCTATCAAAGAGAGAGGATTCGACCTGCAAGCACTCTTCAATCGCGAGGACCTGGGTGTGAACACAAAATAAACTTTTTTTTAAAAATTTAGATTAGAAATATCCTATTGCTCCATGTGGGACCCTTCATCCATGCCTGTTGCAGGATCCATGCCCTCTTGCGGCATTCCTTCATTTGGCCATGAGCCCTCTTGCGGCATTCCCTCAGTTGGCCATGAGCCCTCTGGCGTCGCGTTGTATCCTCCTGTTTCCATCAGCAGTGCTCCTTCAGGCATAATCTCTGAAGGCGTACCTAAGGGATCAGTCGGATAGGTGCTGCCACTCTGCCAGGGATAGACAACTGGTCCCCCTGAAGATGACTCCCCCACAGGATAGGGCTGCTGTTGCTGGGATGCAGAAGACGCGGTTGCAGTAAACGGCGCCTCCAATCTGAGGCTACGCCATGCGCCGCCTTCTGCATAGGATATGTCTGAAACGATCCAGTAACTGCCGCTCTGTTGCGCCATTAAGGGATAGCTGATCACCTGTGTGACTCCCGGATACAGCTCTATGTTTTGCCCTCCACCGTTCGCGACAACTCCGGATGGAATGCTCGGCGTAACCACTACTTGCGTGGAATTAAAGCCATTGTAGGTCAGCGATACGGTTACGGTTACCATCTGACCAACCTCTGCCGAGGGTATCAGATTCTGGTAGGCAGTTAGCTCTCCGCCTGCCGTCCCTGATAACAGTACCCCCATCCCAAGGAGCAGAATAATGTGCACCAATTCCAAATGCTTCATCAGATCTCTATTGATCTGCCTAGGAGATTTAAAGATACCTGTCATACGAGGTTGATATGAGATCTATTCGATGGCTTGATGCCCTTTTTTCTCATTTCGCCAGGAATGAGCCATCTTGCCAGGATCCTGGTTCTTTCCATAAAATACTTATCTGGTTTGGAGATATGATCTTCTGATGGACGTCTCTTTCTCTGCCTGGCGGCATTCGCGAGAAGAGAGCTTGCAG
>CAZFFD010000131.1:0-4533 GCA_964518035.1 uncultured Methanotrichaceae archaeon
GGGGAGGGGCTCTACATCCCCGGCCTGAAGTCCGGGGTCTTTCGCCCCTCTCCACCCCCATCGAGATAAAAACTGCTTCTTGCCGCAAACGGCTTATGTCATCACCTGCTATCTTATTTTCATGAAGATCATTTCTGCAGAAGAGATGACTGCACTTGATGCCAACTGTCGATATTTTGGCCTTCTGCCGCTCCAGCTCATGGAAAATGCTGGTTGTGCTCTGGCGAGGGAAGTTCGTGCAAGAGCCACAGGACGCAAGATTGCCGTGGTCGCCGGACGCGGCAACAACGGCGGGGACGCCTTCGTCGCAGCCCGACATCTGACAGGATTTGATGTGACTGTCCACTTGCTCGGCAGGGCCAGAGAGATTGCCACCGAAGAGGCAAAGAGGAACTGGCAGATACTTGAGCGGCTAGGCTACGACCTGCGAGAGGTCAAGGACTGCTCACAATTGATGCTTGGCGACTTCGACCTGATAGTCGACGCAATCTTTGGCACAGGCATACGCGGCCAGGTATCAGGCATTGAGGCAATGGCAATAGATGCCATCAACGCCTCAGGTAAGCCCGTGATCTCTGTGGACGTTCCAAGTGGTCTTGGAGCCAACAAGGTCGTGAGAGCTGACGACACAGTCACCTTCCACAGGAAAAAGCCGGACATGCCTGAGAACGTGGTCGTGGCCGACATAGGCATCCCCCCGGAAGCAGAGTTCTTTGTGGGAGAAGGCGACCTGTGGCTCATGGGAAGAAGGGCCCTGGAGAGCCACAAAGGAGACTCAGGCAGGATATTGGTGATTGGTGGAGGGCCGTACACCGGAGCGCCGGCTCTCTCGGCCATGGCCGCCTTGCGAGCTGGGGCGGACATAGTCACTGTCGCGGCGCCAAAAACTGCAGCGCGGGCCATCTCCAGCTACTCGCCTAATCTGATAGTCCAGGAGCTGTCTAAAGATCATCTCTGCATAGAAGACCTGGCAGTATTGGAGAAGCAGATCGCCAGGCACGACGTGGTCGTTATGGGCATGGGCCTGGGCCGTCACCCGGAGACCGCTGAGGCGCTGGCCGAGATCATGCCGCTGTGCAAGAAGACGGTCATTGATGCTGATGCCCTGCAGCCGGATCTTCCACTCAAGGGCATAGTCACACCTCATGCAGGGGAGTTCAAGAGAATCAGCGGCATATCTCTCGTAGATCTGGACTACAGAAAGAGGGTCGAGCCGCTCCGAAGCTTTGCCAGCGAGAGGGGGCTCGTAGTGCTTCTCAAGGGTAAAGTAGACCTGATCTCGGACGGAGATGTGGTGCGGGCGAACACCACCGGAAATCCGGGCATGACCGTAGGCGGAACGGGCGACGTCCTGGCTGGAGTGACAGCTGCCTTTTACTCCCGCAGCTCCGCCATCAGAGCGGCGACTGCTGCAGCCTACGTAAATGGGAGAGCAGGAGATCTGGTCTACCCTGAGAAGGACTTCGGGATGGTGGCAACAGATGTGATTGAGAAGATCCCCCTGGCCATGAAGATTCGAGAGTGAGATGCTTGGCTGATGATAGAGGCGAAAAGCTAGCAGGAATGGTGGACATCACTGACAAGCTGCCGGTATTCCGAAAAGCTACGGCCTGCGGAGCCATCCGGCTAAAGGCTGCTACAATTGATGCTATAAAATCAGGAATGGTTAAAAAGGGAGATGCTCTCGCCACCGCTCGTCTGGCGGCCATACTAGCTGTCAAGGACACACCAAAACTGATTCCCATGTGCCACCCAATTCTCATAACTGGTCTGGATGTGAACTTCGAGATCGCTGAGAATCGGGTCCATGCGTCTGTCACAGTCACATCTGAAGGAAAGACTGGTGTTGAGATGGAGGCTTTGACTGGCGTCTCGGCGGCTCTGCTCAACGTCTGGGACATGGTCAAGTACCTGGAGAAGGACAAAACAGGAAACTATCCAGAGACCGTGATTGAGGTGATCCGGGTTGTGGAAAAGAGAAAGGGAGAATCAGGTCGCGACTAGTGCGAGACCCGCGACTCAGATTTTTATTCCGAACTCCGGAAGCCTCTCCCGTGCAGCCTCGCGTGCCTGCTGATGCTCGCGAAGGAATCTCTCGATCCTCTCAGCCACATCCTTCTTGCACGTTCCGCACATGCGCCTGCCGCTTCGGCATTCTGCGTCAAGCTCCAAGAGTTCTCGGTCGTCATCTGAGAGGTGGAAGACCAGAAACTCGTAGATGGAGCACTTCTCAGGCTCGCCTCCGAGCTTCTTCTGCTCGGCCAGGCTCTGACGGCCTCCGGTGATCGCACGCATGATCTTCTTGCCTGCCTCTTTGGGCTCCTCGGTGAGGGCGATGTGGCTCTCGGGCTTGGACGAGGACATCTTGCCGCCGGTAAGGCCGGTCATGAAGCGATGATAGATGGATGCGGGAGGAATGAAGCCATACTGGCCTTGCTCGATTTCCAGGCCTATCACCAGCCGGTCGACGGCCTCCAGGAGGGCTCCTGTAGCCAGGCGATCCCGATCCCGAATCTCTGTGACATCGATATGCTCCTCGTACCGCTTCACCTTGCCAATCTCTGCCTCTAAAAGAGCAGACTCTGCCGCCTGCATCATCTCCTGGCTCGCGGCTTTGCCCCGGATGCTGATGTAGTCCCCGCGCAGCTCCACCAGGAACTTTCTCATGCGGTAGGCCAGGTCGCGAGTGAGCTTGATGTGTGGATCCTGGTCGGCACCTACCGGAATGACCACGGGCTTTGGGCCGCCGAATTCCTTCAACTGGGGGTGAAGAATGTCGGCGCTCTGGGCCATGACGCTCTCCATGTGAGATATGTGGGTCTCCCCTGAGAAACCATAGATGGCGCTGACCTCGGAGAAGTTGGCCTCACGACCAAGTTCAAATGCCAGGTTTCTCATCTTGTAGTTCTCAGACTGGAAGTAGATGTGGCTATTCTCCTTCGGCTCGAATCCCAGGGCGATGAGGCTCAAGAGGTACTCGTTGATGCCGAGGCTTCTGCACTTCTCCCAGCTTATTCCCCGTACGGCATGAGCCTCCATATTGGCGATGGCTGCATAGGCATCCCCTCCCTGCTGTTGATGCCAGATGATCTCATTCATGACCATCATGTGGCCGAAGTGGGCCCGCCCGGAGGGCATAAAGCCGCTCATAACGCCAAAGGGCTCGTGCCTTTTCATGGCGGCAAGGATGGAATCGTAGTTCCTGTGGCCGAAGATGATCTTTCTCCTCATGTAAGGGTGCGGGTTTTGAAGCTGGGGCAAGATTTGCTCAAAGCTCGATATGCCAAACTCCGAAAAGAGCTTATTATAATCATCTACGTGAACTGCACCCCAGGGATCAAGCTTCAACTCCATGAGGGACGGAAGTGAAACAATGATATATCTATCTTCTCATTGCTATTTTTGGAGCCGAATCGCACTGCTCTTCCAATATAAACATCATGCATAATAATGATAATTACGATCAGGAACGATGCCTGTCTGTATCCAAAACTGTACTATTTTAATTACAATGTTTTTGATATTTTTACATATTTCATAATTTAAGAATTTATGCAATTAATACCCTCATCTCACCGGCTAGAGAATTAGCATATTTAATAATCTATGAATCATTTCATATATTATTTCAGATTTGATGCAATATCTTTGCGCAGTTGCATATTTGCCTATGAATCTTAAGCCAAACAATAATGCTTGATTCAGAAAAAAACTATTTATATCATAGGTTATTACTTATATCTAAAATAGAATGAGGTAATTATGAGACAATTCTCTGTAAAAGTTCTGGATGACGCCGATAGAGAGTTTGTTGAGGTCTTAAGAGAGCTCAACATCCCCAGAAATGTTGCCAGCATGATCACCTATCTGGCCAATGTCGAGGAGGCCACCTCTCGAGAGATAGAGATCGGCTCCAACCTCCGGCAGCCTGAGGTAAGCATTGCAATGCGCACTCTGAGGAACAACAACTGGGTTGAGGAACGAGAGATCAAAAAAGACGGAAAAGGTCGGCCCATGAAGGTTTACAGGCTCACAATATCTTTGGACGAGATCATAAAGCACTTCGAGGATGAGAAGCGCCGGGAATCTGCCAAGACTCTTGAGAGCATAGAGAAGCTCAAGGAGCTATCCAGAAGCCTTAGCGTGACTCCATAGTAACCAAAACTTGAGGCGGATGCAATTGGATTGAGTGGAAAAAAAGATGCGAAGGCAGAGGGAATCGCGCTCCGGCCCTCATCGCCGCTCTTCCTGCCGCCAGGGCCTCATCCAGCTTCTGCACATTCGGCCCGCCGCCCTGAGCCAGCTCAGGCTTGCCTCCGCCGCCACCCAAGGCCTTAGCCGCGGCCCGGATGATGCTCCCGGCCTTGAGTCAATTGATCTCGCACGGTTGTCATTTCAATGGGCGATGGAATTGCCTAATATTTGGCAGCACCCGATATTCTGATCCCGGTCTCTGTTACTACGATGAAATTGCCATGTAATTCCAATTCCGGGTGAGAAAGGATCTTTTTCATCATCGAGATCTTTTTTGCC
>CAZFFD010000132.1:0-4364 GCA_964518035.1 uncultured Methanotrichaceae archaeon
GTAGCATATATGAATAGGTTATATAAATAACAGCCTATTGCAAATTCACGACCCCAGGGGATAAATTCTCTGAAAAAGGACGGAGATATCAATAACCAACATCCGGGAGCAGTTATTGTGTCTGCGAAAAGACAAGAGGATTTGCAGAAGATTGCTGCAAGAGTGATGCAGTATCTGGAAGGGCATCTGCTGGCTATGCAAAAGGCGAGAGACCAGATCTCATCAGGCAAGGCTGCGGAGGAGATCGACGACCTAGGCTATCGCCTCTATCTGGCCAGAAAAGATCCCAAGGACAGGAGCAGCCGGGCAGAAGCTATTCTTTGCACACTGGATTACGACGAATACTGCCAAATTCTGGAAAGGGCTGCAGGAGAGTTTGGCCTGTGCTTGGATGAGGAGGCTGAGATCGAGGTGATGCTGCCTGAAGCCGAGTTTGAGGAGAACATGATCACAGGAGGCTTCGAAAAATTCAAGGGCCTGGCCGTAGAGCACCATAACGAGTGCCTGGAGAAGCTTATGGTGGCGGTCTGCCTTCAGATCCAGATGCGTGGGCTTGCAGTAGCATGTGTTCCCGATGAGGACGTGATATTCTATCTGCCCCTATCTGAAGGCCAATCTTGATGCGAATCCACGAGAGCCACAGGAAGAAAGTCCTCATATCTCTGTCCCAATGCAAAAGCTAGACCAAAGACTCCCAGACTGCCTTTTGAAGCATTGCCACAACAGGCAGCTCAATGATTACAGCCAGTCGCTCCCCGCCTGTGGTGCCGACGACTATCGACGAGCGATCATCCGCAATCATCAAGCAGTCTATGCTGCTCTTTTTGCCATCGACGACATGATCTTTAAAAAACCTCTCAGATCCGGCCTTCATCTGCTGGACCTCAAAATCCAGGCCATCGAAAAGCTCTTTTTTGTCCACTTTGATCCGGAGTCCAGGCACCGCTTTCAGCTCTCGTTTGTGCTCGCTCAAGACTGCTGGGTTTCTGCAGAAGACTATCAGCTCCCGATCTACCTTGCTGAGGAAAACGCGAACCCGGTTTTTTATGCCCCACTCGCTTCTCACGCACCAGATCGGTGAGCTGCCGTGCGCTTCCAAATTGAGGTTCAACAGTTCGCTCGTCGACCTGTCAATGGACGCCACCAGATCATCTCTCAGCCGTTCTATGACATGGTCGGGCTCAACAGCCCTGTAATAGGATGGCGAGCCCTGGACATGCTCTACGAAACCCTTGCCAGATAGATCCCGAAGAATGTCATAAATCCTGGTTCTGGGAACGCCGGAAAGCTCGTTCACCTCTCTGGCTGTGGCCTCTCCCATTCCTGCCAATGCCGCATAGGCTTTGGCCTCGTACTCCGTAAGACCAAGCTTCCGCAATCCATCAACCAATTCAGCTCGCATGTAACTCATCCAGTGACAACAAAGTTAAATAGATTGCTGCTGCATCACTACTGCATAAAATGATGAGGATTTGATTTGCATCCAGATGGCGGATTTCAATGACGCGTAAACTCTCAGGCAATATCCTACGATATGCGCACCACCTCCAATTGTCGAGCTTCATCGCTCTGCTCGTTCTCGCTGCATTGCTGCCGAGCACCCTTGCAATTGATGCAGGAGCGCCGATACCACCGGAGGAGTTTGGAGACGACTACTACAAGGTATATGGAACGCCTAACCTGACACTCTCCCTTGATCGCACCAAGATCGACCAGGGGGAGGCGACATCCATTTTTATCACGCTGACCAACCGAGGAAGGGTTACCGCCTTTGAGGTGAACGAGGAGCCTGCGGCCAACAAAAGAGAGGAGATATTGGCTGCACAGCGCGAACAGGAGCTGGAAAAGCTGAGGACCGTGGCCCAGGATGTATCAGTTCTCCTTCTGGCTGACAACGAGAGCGCAATTGACATCAAGCGTGCAGTAGCCTTTCCTGGCAGCATCCGGGAGGGTGAAAATTCCCCGCGTCTGGAGTTTCCAATTGAGGCCTACAAGAATGCGAGGCCTGGCGTATACAGGCTCAATGCCATTGTCAATTACACATATCAAAAAGACGTGTCAGTAGAAGGCGACGAGGACCGACCGGAAAACCCGGACGTCTATTACTGGTACGAGAGCCTCAGCCAGACCATACCCCTGACACTCAAGGTGGAGAGAAAGAGCGGTGCGGAGTTTGAGATTGTAGAGACGAGCCCGCACACTCTGGAGGTGGGGTCTGAGGACAACGTCGTCAAGATCATCATAAAAAACATCGGCTACGACACAGCCAGAGATCTTGTGGCCCGGCTGCGTCCGGAGAGCGGCATCTATGTGAGCGTGGACGAGTCGCCCATAGCCGCCTTACGGCCTGGAGACGAGGCAGAGCTTCTCTACAAGCTGGATGTATCTCAGGATGCAGTGCCCGGCAAGAGATATCAGCTCCGCGTCATCTTTGACTTCTCAGATAGCTTCAGGGACGATCTCACTGACTGGGAGAACGCATACATTGAGATTGAGCCGAAGAGCACATCTCGACCGCTGGAGGCCATCGTCATCATCATAGTGCTCGCTGCCGCCATTCTGATAATAGTCAAGAGAAGGGGCAAGAGCTGAGGAGAGAATGGCAGGCAATGTATTACGCCCCGCGATCTCGGCTCGAAGCATAGTCAAGAGCTTTGGGCCGCTGCGGGTTCTCGACGACCTGACTGTAGACATCCCCTCAGGGGTCACATACTGCCTGCTGGGGCCGAACGGCTCCGGCAAGACGACATTCATCCGGGCCATCGTCCGGCTGCTGAAGCTTGACGGTGGAGAGCTGACGGTTCTCGGCACGCCGGTCTCGGAGGTTGATAGCATCTACTCTCAGATAGGCTACATGACTCAGCACAAAGCCCTCTATCCGGACCTGACCCTCCAGGAGAACCTCGAGTTTTATGCAGGGCTGTATGGCATTGCGAGGAGGAAAAGGGATGAGAGAATAGCCGAACTCCTTGAGATGGTGGCCCTCTCTGCTCACAGGAGTCGCCTGGCCGGAACGCTCTCTGGCGGCATGTACCAGAGGCTCTCTCTGGCCTGCACGCTCATCCACGAGCCGAAGCTTCTCCTGCTCGACGAGCCCACTGTTGGCGTCGATCCCCGTCTGCGCCAGACCTTCTGGAAGTACTTCGAGCGGCTGACCGAGGAGGGAAAGACTGTGCTCATCACAACCCACCTCATGGATGAGGCTGAGAAGTGCCAGATTGTGGGGTACATGAAGGCCGGAAGGATGGCGGCCCAGGGCAGCCCTGAGGAGATCCTGCGCCTGGCAGGGCTTCGACCAAGTCTCAGGCTATGGCTGGCCGAGCCGGAGAGGGACGCCGCCATTCTTCGGGCCGCCGGATATGAGACTGCGGTTGAAGGCAGCGTTGTCTCGGTCAGACTGGAGAGCCACGCCCAGATCAAGGATGTGCTGTCTGCAGTCTCGCCTCAGGACACTCGCCTCGCTGAGCCGCGGCTTGAAGATGCTTTCCTGCGGCTATCGGAGGGAGCATGACTGCCAGCCCCGCGCGTGCGGGCGTGGTGGCCCTGCGGGTCGTCCGCCAGCTCAAGAGAGACCGGCGCACCATCGGCCTGATAGTCTTTGCGCCCATTGTCCTCATGATACTCTTCGGCTATGCCCTCTCAGGAGACATGAGCGGAATCGCTCTCGGACTCGTGGACGGGGGCGGGCACGAGGCCATGCGGGGCCATCTGGAGTCGATCTCTGACTTCGACATTCTCCGTCTGGGCTCTGAGTCGGACGCCGAGCGGCTGATAGCCGACGGTCGGCTGGATGGAGCAGTGGTGCTCGGTCAGGACGACGTGCGGGTACTATTGGACGCGAGCAGCCTGCAGATCGCTGCCGCCGTGGCCGCAGCAGTGCAGGCCGGGGCGAATGCTGAGCTTGCTGCCCGCGGAAAGGCGAGCGGCCAGCAGGCAAAAGCTGATGCAATAACCACCCGCTACATCTTCGGCTACGATCTGGAGATGATGGACACTGTGGGCCCGGCGATCCTGGGCCTCGTGGTCTTCTTCTTCACATTCATCAACGCGGCCATCGCCTTCATCCGGGAGAGGTCGCAGGGAACCCTCGAGAAGTTCATGGTCTCGCCCTTAAGCCGCACTGAGATCATCTCAGGCTACGTTTTCGGCTTCTCGCTCTTCACAGTCCTGCAGTCGGCCACAACCCTCGCCGTGGTCACATTCGGCTTCGGGGTTCCGATGGTCGGAAGTCCCATCACGGCTCTGCTCATAGTACTCATACTGGGAGCAGGGGCGCTCGTCCTCGGCTGCTTCTTTTCTAACTTTGCCAGAAGCGAGTATCAGGTGGTGCAGTTCATTCCCCTCATCATCACGCCGCAGATAGT
>CAZFFD010000133.1:0-4353 GCA_964518035.1 uncultured Methanotrichaceae archaeon
GAGCGTCCTGCAGGCGTAAGCGAATAATTCAATCTGCCCAATCTCACACCTCACTTCAGCGGCACATATTTGCTTGATCTGGTAGCGCCCACACCGGCTGCGCCGTGCTGAACGCGACCGCGCGTCAGTGCGAACTCGCCGAAGTAGTGCCCGATCATCTCAGGCATGACCTCTACCTTCTCAAAGCTCTTGCCGTTGTAGATCTCGAGATTCTTGCCCACGAATTCAGGCATGATTACCATATTCCTGATGTGAGTTCGAACTGAGTCCTTGTTCTTCAGGCCTGCCAGGAGCTTCTTGTTCTCCCTGAACAGACCTCTTTTGATCGACCTGCGTTGCCGCGCTGGAAGCAGCACGACAAGCTCCTCTATGCTTAACTTGGCGAGGTCGGAAACCTTCCGGCCTCTATACAAGAATTCTTCCTTCCTCTTCGGAAGCTTGGATCCTGCTTTCTTAGCCAAAACCATCACCTAGCGCTTACCGGTCTTCCTTGCGGCAATCGAACCCACCTTTCGTCCAGGTGGAGTATTCCTGCTCACAGTCTTTGGCCGCCCAGGATGTTGGCGACCGCCGCCACCGAATGGGTGGTCCACGGCATTCATGGCCACGCCTCTGACGATGGGCCACTTCTTGGCCTTGGACTGGAACTTAAAGAAGCTCTTGCCTGCCTTGACCAGAGGCTTATCCAGACGACCTCCGCCTGCCACGACTCCGATGGTAGCCATGCACTTCGGAGAGAGCCATTTCATCTCACCGCTGGGCAACTGAACTACGGTCTGACCCACATCGTGAGCCACGAGGATGGCGCAGACACCTGAAGATCGAGCGAACTGGCCGCCGTGACCCGGCTGGGATTCGACGTTACAGATCGGTATGCCCTCGGGGATCTCCGCAAGAGGCAGGGTGTTTCCCGGCTCAATTGGCGCGGAGATGCCGCATGATACTTCCTGGCCCACGAACATTCCTTCAGGCACCAGGATGTATCTCATGTCTCCGCTCTCCAGGGCCACCAGCGCTACTGGAGCGCTTCGGGCTGGATCGCGCATTATCTCTACAACGGTGCCCCTGACGGTAGCATCGTGATCGGGCTTGAGGTTTGTTATATCAGCTCTGTACCTGTGAGAGGGAGCCCTGTAGTTTGGAGATCCTTTTCCTCTGTTTTGAGATATGATTCGATGTCCCATAATTTACCCACCTACAGCAGTCCTAGCCTCGTAGCCAGCTCATTGGCACTGCCCTCTTTTGCCAGCTTGACGATGGCCTTCTTCTCTCCCCGGGAGGTTATCATGGTCCTGACTGTCAGGATATCGATATCATATAGCTCTTCCAGGGCTTTTCGGATCTCAGGCTTGGTGGCCTTCATGTTCACCAGGAACTCCAGAGTGTCATTGGAGTCGATCATGGCGGTGACCTTTTCTGTGACGTAGGGGCTCTTGATGATCATTGCGCTGCCTCCGTGCTTGCCTTCCCGGCCAGTTTCTCGAGAGACGACTCGGTCCAGATGGTGAGCCTTCCGGCCCTTGTTCCCGGAGCGAGCAGCTCAGCGTTCAGCTTCTCCACTGTGACGAAGTCAACGCCTGGGAGGTTTCGTGCAGCTTTGCCGAGGCCGGCATCGGTTCCGGCGACGATGAGCAGGCTCTTTCTGCCCTTATATTTTCTGCCCCGCAGCTTGCCCTTTCCGGCGCGGATGTTTCTGCCAAGTTTTGCCCTGAGCACATCATCCCAGAGACCTGCGGCCTGGAGGAATTTTATGACCTCGGAGGTCTTGGTGAGGGACTCCAGATCGTTCTTGGCGACAACAGGAAGCTCTCTAGTGAATTTGTGTCCACGGGCCTCGACGAGACCGGTTGAGGCTGTCGCGGCAATGGCTGAGCGGATGGCTTTCCTTCTCTCCTTCTTGTTGACCTTCTCGGAATAGTCGGCATTGGGTTGAGGAGCATGAGACCTGCGGCCTCCGACTGCCATTGGGACGCCTGCTGCCTTCCGACCGTTCTTGAGTCTGAGGACTCTGGAGACGCCGTGTCCTGGGCCCCAGGACTGGGCTGAGGTGTTCATGCCGGCATAGAAATGAGGGCCGTAAGCCTGCAGCCTGTTAGCCTGTGCGGACAGAACCGCCCGCTTGATGATGTCCGGCCTGTATTCCTCCTCGAAGACAGGAGGCAGTTCAACCTGGCCGCTTGCGTTTCCTGATAGATCAATGACATTTGCCTTCATGGTCTAGACCCCCTGTTTGGATTGCTGGCTCACATAGAGGAACTCGGGAGCCTTCTCGAAGTTCTTGCCCGGTCTGATGGCATGTCTTACGCGCACAAGCCTCTTGATGGGGCCGGGGACGCTTCCTTTGATCAGGATGTACTGATTTCTGACCACGCCATAGCCTGGGAAGCCTCCATCGGGAGTGATCTTTGAGCCATCAGTCCCTATGAACATGAGCCTTTTGTTGTACTCGGTTCTCTGGTGGTATCCCATCTGGCCGAGCTGCGGAACGCGCCAGCTGATGTGAGATGGATGCCAGGGGCCGAGGTTGCCCACATGTCTTAGCTTGCCGGTTCTGGCATGCTTTCTCTTGGCGATTGCGATTCCCCAGCGGCGGACTGGACCCTGCAGGCCTTTACCTTTGGTGACTGCAGAGGCGTCCAGAAGGTCGCCCAGGTCAAAGACACTGGAGACCGGAACCTGCTGGCCGAGCATTGACTGGGCAAGCTTGAGCCTGTCAATCATGGACCCGCCGTTGATGGGCATCTCCATGATCTCCGGGACCTTCTTGGGAACTCCAGTAACGAGAGTGGGATTGGTGTGCACGAGAACTCTGACATCGACGATGTCGTTTCCGAGGGCTTCGAGGTCGCCGAAAGAGGTTCCGCGAGTCTTCTTGGGCACAGTCATTGCGCGGGAGAGCTCGGGGCTTGTGTTCTCGGCCCAGGCCTCTCCAGCAGGCCTAAGCCCGCCGTTGAAGTTCTCATAGGCACGCACAGCCACCACGTTCATTGGTGGGACCTCCAGAACTGTCACAGGCATGGAGATCTCCATGCCCTCGGTGAGGCTCTTAGGTCGGTCGTCTATCATCATGACATGGGTCATGCCGGCCTTGTAACCGGCAAATCCTGCCATCCTAGCCTTGTCCTCACTAGGCCAGCTCCGGATTCTGGGGACCTCGCTCTTGGCCCTCTTTCTGGGGCTGTAGGACAGCGAACCTCTTCTAGGTCGGTGTATTGTTGCCATTTAGTCCTCCAAGCGCACCAGGTTGAGCAGGGCTAGGGTGGAGAAGACTGCCTCCTCCACGCGAACCGTCTCAGTTCCTTGATGCGGAATGGTGTTGATCATTTCATACCTGCCAATAGCTTTCGCACTCAAGAACGCATCAAGCCCTCGTGCGGGTGAGCCGAATACTACCGCAAGGTCGCGCTTTCTGCCCGTTTGGGCCAAGTTTTGGAGGATCTCCGGGTCTGCTGTCTTTCCTTTTCTGGAGGTGAGAATTACAAGGGCGTCCTTCCTGGAGTCCAAGTAGGCCTCCAGGTTTTCCACTACCTCGGTCTCGTACCCCCAGTAAATGGGGATGTCCAACTGGTCCACAGGCTCAGCGGCGAGCGGTTCCTGCGAAAAGATTCTGACGTTAAGGCGCTGCCCCACCGAGTACCTGCCTCCGGTGCGGAGGGGAATTGGGCGATCGATTCCGATTTCCACCCAAACGCCGCCATCAGATCCGACGCTTTCAACGACTGCTCCGACGCGAAACTCGCCAATCTTGAGCGATTCTGATCTTGAGTTTATGGGATGATGAGCCGTTCTCAGCGGCGGCAGCACTCCCACGTGACGAAGCTCTTCCCTTCGAGGGACCAGCATCCGTCGCAGGTACTGCGGTGTATCCATGTAGCGCAGCACCATTGATATGAACCGCGAGTCATTGTATTCGGGATCTCTGTAGATCACGATGCGGTTATATTGGAAGACCGCTGCTGCCCGGGCGATTTGGCCAACCTTTAGCGTGTTGACACGCGAATCCCTACTCTCCATGGTGAGAGAGGACGGGATAAGGATGACTCTCTCGCGCTGTCCGGTCATCAGGTTTCCCTTCTCAGAAGAGAGAGGAGGTATAAAAAGGTTTGGAGAAGGAGACGGGAGGGGTAAGGATCTAAGGAAGGTGCAGGCGAGGAGGTCCTAGTCTCGATTCCGAAGAGAACCTCATTTTGTTCCTCGATTTATGATTGCTTTTTCTTTGGTACCCTCGAGAACGGTTCCTTCAAGTATGGCTCCTTCGAGGTTGGCTCCTTTGAGGTTGGCTCCTTCGAGGTTGGCTCCTTCGAGGTTGGCTACTCTCAGGTTGGCTTCTTCGAGGTTGGCTACTCTCAGGTT
>CAZFFD010000134.1:0-4336 GCA_964518035.1 uncultured Methanotrichaceae archaeon
AAGGATTGAATAGTCTCCATATGCTAACCGAGATGCTGGCCAGCTAAACACGTACCCGACTACAAAAAGTACATTCCTCAAAATCTCCCGGAGCTTGTCAACTACCGCCACCTGACCAACTTCTTTGGCGGAACCGATGTCATGGAGGTCATAGTTCAAGGCGGCGACCTTACCGATCCAAAAATTCTGAAGTGGATGGACGAGTTCGCCTCTTATGAGCTGTCCAACCGAAAAGAGGTTCGGGCTGCTACTAGCATTGCTACCTACGTTAAAGCTGCTGGAGCGGGCCAGATACCTGATGACAAAACCGCCATAGAAAAAATCATCGATCAGCTTCCTGCCACCACCACCGATCAATACCTGAACGACCGCGACACTGCCCTGATTGAACTGGATCTAGGCAATGCTCAGGACAACATCGGCGAAAATGGAATCATGAACCTGAAAGAGGAGATCGATAAAGACATAATCTGGCTAGAGATTCCTCCCGGATACTCAGCCACCCAGACAGGCAAAGGATATCTTCTCTCAACAGTAATTGTGGGCCTGACCACCGGCAGGATAGAGATGACCATCCTCGGATTGCTGCTCATTTACATCTTGCTGCTTATCATCTATCGGGATCTCATCAAGTCAATGCTGCCGGTTGTCCCCATGGTCGTGGTCATCGGCTGGATGGGAGTAGCCATGCATTTCATGAATATCAGCTACACACCGATGACTGCAACCCTTGGAGCTTTGGTTTTAGGAGTGGGTTCAGAGTATGCCGTGCTTATCATGGAGCGGTTTTACGAGGAGCTGGAAAAAGGAGGAGATATGATGGATGTCTTGCAGAAGACCTTCTACCGCATTGGATCAGCCATAGCTTCATCCGGCCTGACGGTGGTCTTCGGCTTCTCCGCTCTGGTCTTCTCACCCTTCATGATAACAAACAACTTTGGAGAAGTGACTGTCCTGTCCATGATCGTAGCTCTGCTTATGACCTTCACGGTCTTCCCGGTGCTGCTAATCAAGCTGGAGGGAAGAAGGGATAAAATGACAGAGGTTTTGGCAGGAATAAAATGTAGGGCGAAACACTTTGCTTTCCAGTAACCAACCATTGACGGAGAGCAGAGTGAAAAGGATGTGAACTCCTCCCACGGCCTGAAGGCCGGGGCTTCCCTGCTGCTTCTTCGTTTTTGTGCCGTCATAGCCCTCTGGCATCGGGGCACGTTTTGCGGGAATTTTCGGTTTCCGTTTCATCGGCCCAAACTTACATCAGATTAGCAATGCAGAGGTTCGGATCTCATCGGACATTTTGCGGGGTGTTCCCTCCCTAGAGTTGCACGTATATCACCATGCAACGGGCCTTATCAGGGCGCAGATCAGCCAGGTAGCACTTTGAGCCTCCGAGGCGTCATGTCATAGTTATATATAATACATAGTTGCTATATAAGAGTTATGCTGACCACACTACAAGTTAGGAAGGAAACCAGAGATCGCCTGAAATCAATAGGCCGGAAAGGAGAAAGCTATGATGCGATCATTAACCGATTATTGGATAGCGAAACTAAGGGAAGGACTCCACTTTCATCCCCACCCTGAAGGATGGGGACTTCCCGCTTCGTCCTTTCCAATCCTACAAATTAAAATAATTAGCTCGTCCCGAATTCGCGGGACGGAAGCTCCTTTTCTTTCCTAAATCGTGGCGTAATCCGCAGCCTCGTCCAGCTGCTCCTGTATGCGCAAGAGCTGGTTGTACTTTGCAGTCCTCTCAGACCTAGCAGGCGCTCCTGTCTTGAGTAGCTCGCAGCCCAAAGCTACAGCCACATCAGCCAGAGCTGAATCCTCGGTCTCTGCAGAACGATGGGAAGCCATGACCTTCCAGCCCGCTCGGAAGGACATCCTGGCAGCATCGAAGGCCTCGGACACGGATCCGATCTGGTTGAGCTTGAGAAGCAGAGCATTTCCGGACTTCATCTTGATGCCCTTTTCAAGCCGCTTGATATTGGTAACGTAGAGATCGTCTCCGATTATAATAGTGCCCGGAAGCTTCGTTGTCAGGCGCGCAAAGTCGTCATAAGCCTCCTCCTCGAAGGGATCCTCAAGAGAGACTATTGGGTATGTCTTGACCAGATCCACGTAGTAATCGATTAACTCCCCTGGCGTGAGCCGGTTTCCATCAACTGAGTAGCCGCCTTCCATATAGAAACTCGATGCAGCCGAATCGAGACCTATCTTGATCTCCTCGCCATAGCCACTGAGATCAAGTGCGCTCATGATGGCATCAAGCGCATCGCGGGTCTTGACCAGCGGCGGTGCATAGCCACCCTCGTAGCCTACGTTTGTTGCGCCTACCCCATACTTGCCCTTCAGGATCTTTCCAAGGGCGTGATATGTCTCAACAGCCATGCGCAGGCCCTCGGAAAATGTCTTGGAACCTGTGGGCAGAATCATGAACTCCTGAATTGACAGATCGTTTCCAGCATGCTGGCCGCCATTGAGAACATTGAATGAAGGAATAGGCAGCCGACAGGTGTTAACCCCGCCCAGGTATTTGTAGAGAGGCATTTCTGCAGAAGCTGCCGCCGCCTTGGCCACGGCTATGGATACACCCAGAATGGCATTGGCACCCAGATTGGACTTGTTGGCAGTGCCATCCATCTCGATCATGAAATCATCTATCTCCCTTTGAGCCGAAGCATTCATTCCCAAAAGCTCAGGAGCTATGACCTCATTGACATTCCTGACGGCCTTGAGAACGCCCTTTCCGCCATATCTTTCGCCACCATCGCGCAGTTCCAGGGCCTCATGTGTGCCTGTGGACGCGCCTGAAGGCACCGCCGCCCGGCCAAAGCCGCAGCAAGTGTAAACGTCTACCTCAATAGTTGGGTTTCCCCGTGAGTCAAGGATCTCACGCGCATGGATCTTCTCGATCTGAAATGACATAGTTATACCACAGCAGATGCTTGGAATGCTTCTTTATTAAAGTAATCGCCAGAATTTTCTAGCCGGGCTACCCTATCATAATTATGCCAGAAGAATCCCAGAAAACCTGCATATTTTGCGATATTGTGGCAGGGAGAAGAGAAGCCTACAAGATCCACGAAGACAATCTGACGATCTGTATCCTGGACATCAATCCACTGAGCAAAGGGCATTGCCTTGTAATTCCCAAGAGGCATGTTCCCTGGTGGCATGAACTCACCGATGAAGAGAACGCCAGCCTCTTTATGGTAGCTGGCATCGTGGCCCGGAAGATGATGCATTCCCTTCACCCGGACTTCGTCTGCATGTACGCCCGCGGCAGAAGAATACCTCATACCCACATATTCTTGGTTCCAACCTGCAGTGGAGATGTTCTGGACAGATTCTTCAACGCCCTCGAACTGTTCCAGGAATCGACGCAGAAGCTTGCGGATCTTAGAGCTGAAGAATCAATGCAGGATGCTGCAGAACTCATCCGGAGAGCTGGAACGGAATAATAGGCCTAATATACAAGCTATTCATCTTCTCAGATCGATTGATATGAAGCTTGCTGTATCTACCTGGGCCTATCTGAACCTCCCACTGGACCAGGCTTTGGAGAGGATATCCAGACTCTCCTCTCGAGCCGAGATCCTCTGTGAGGGCAGACACAGTCTCTTTCGACCAGAGAACCTGGATATAACATCATCATTTCCACTTAAGTACACTGTACACGGACTGATAGCAGACATCAATATCGCCAGCATCTACCCGGAATTTCGTGAGGCTTCGGTGAACCTACACAAGCGGGCCATTGCCGCCAGTGCAGCTGCTGGAGCCGAGCTCTATATTATCCATCCTGGCTACACCCCCTGGAGCTTCTGCTGGCGGGATGCAATGCTCTGTCTCGACCAATCATTATCTGAGATAGCGCCTTTGCAGGAAGAGCTGGGAATGCGGCTTGCTGTAGAGAATATGCCCAAGAGCGACTGGCTGTTCTTCAACAAGCCAGACCTAGATCTACACGATCTGGGCCTGGTGCTAGACATAGGACACGCAAACACCTGCGGAACCCTCCAGGAGTTCTTAAATCATCCTGCATTGACACACATTCACTTGCATGACAATTCTGGGCAAGGAGATGAACATCTGGCACTAGGACAAGGCAGAATAGATCTTTTGCCGATTTTAAAAGTGATTGAAGAGAGAGATTTGACCGCAACGCTCGAGCAGAAGACGGAAAAGGCAGTTATCGAGAGCCTTCAAGCCATACAGAGGCATTCAGAACTTGCCCCGCTCTGCATTATGAACTCAATATAAAAATTTTTAAAATTAGAAAAGAGTTAGGAGCCTGAGATTCCACTCAGGCTACCTACATGCGTATTCCCGC
>CAZFFD010000135.1:0-4220 GCA_964518035.1 uncultured Methanotrichaceae archaeon
ATCCCTTTGATTGGGAGAAAGAGTTCCCGGAGATCTTCCAGAGAGGCGGTTTTAGTGTGGTAATAGGCAATCCGCCTTATGTAAGGCAAGAAGGTTTGGGAGAGTTCAAGAGCTATTTCCAGAAGCATTACAAGGTCTACCAAGGGACTGCGGACCTATATGCTTACTTCATAGAACGTGGTGTATCTCTCCTCCGAGAAGGAGGCATTTTCTCCTACATTGTGGCTAACAAATGGATGAGGGCCAACTATGGCCTGCCACGACGAGCCTGGTTGAAAGAGCAGTGCATAGAGGAGATAATAGATTTTGGAGATCTACCTGTGTTTGAAGGAGTCACCACCTACCCATGTATAATACGCATAACCAAGAGCCAGCCCTGTGATAATTTCGAGATGACTTTGGTTAAGTCATTGGACTTCCAGAACCTAAGCGATTATACCAAAGAGAACCATTACAACGTGAACCAATCAACTCTTGACGACACTGGCTGGTCGCTGCGAAATGAGAAAACTATGGCCTTGTTAGCTAAAATAAGCACACAAGGCACGAAGCTTGGAGAATACGTAGGCGGAAAGATCTATAGAGGGATATTAACCGGACTTAATGAAGCATTTGTCATAAATGCTCAAACCCGAGAGAAGCTGATTGCTGAAGACCCAACGAGTGCAGAACTGATCAAGTCGTTCCCTGCTGGGCGAAATATAAAGAGATACAAGCAGCCTGTCAGCAATAAGTACCTAATTCTGATGCCAAGAGGCTGGACCAAAGAAAAGTCAAATGGCGCTAAGGATGCATTTGGCTGGCTAAGGTCAGAATATCCTGCAATCGCCAATCATTTGATGCCCTTTGCAGAAGCAGCCCAAAAACGATATGACAAAGGAGAATACTGGTGGGAACTGCGAGCCTGCGATTATTACATGGAGTTCGAAAAACCGAAGTTGGTATATCCAGATGTGTGCATGCAGCCCGAGTTTACTTTAGATGAACTTGGTTCGTATCTGAATAAAACCTGTTTCATGATGACGCTACCTGATAAATATCTTCTGGGAATATTAAACAGTTCTGTTATATATTTCGTTATCAAGGGAATTATCCCAGAACTCAGAGGAGGATATTACACGCTTGGTAGCGTTTATATTGAAACATTCCCGATACGCACCATCAACTTCTCTGACCCACAAGACGCGACCCGCCATGATCGCATGGTCTCCCTGGTAGATCAGATGTTATCCCTCCACAAGCAGCTCCATGAGGCCCGCACACCCCATGAGCAGACCTCTCTCCAGCGCCAAATAGAGGCCACAGATGGACAGATAGACGCCTTGGTCTACGAGCTTTACGGGCTGACAGAAGAGGATATCAAGATAGTTGAAGGCAAGTGCGTGTAACCTGTAAGAATCCATCTCTCTTTTTGGCATCCACTTAACAGGCCCTATTTTCGCTTCTGCCTAACTGATCATTCCAGACACTATGGAATGAATTATCGACAATTGCCCGTTATCGATTAAATGCTATCAGTGAAATCAAAAATGCGCTGTAGAATCTAGAGCGCAAAGGTATACCTTACGACCTCGAAAGCATATTTATAAAATTGTGCTGGCCGCTTATAGCAGCCTGATTAGATACTATATTCAAGTGCGTGTAACATGCATTGCGCTCGGGACGGAAGATGTTCTTGGTGTCAATGATGATAACGGAGACGTTCAAGCCGACCATCTCCAACGGCATCTGAACATTTATGGCCATTTGGTGGGCAACCTGGGTCTTGCCGAAGCCAAACTCGCCTTAGAGTTCGACGGATGGCCTGTGTCTCCATGCCGCCGCCTAAAAGGTCGTTGAAACTCTAGCAGACGGTAGTTGATCTTTCCTACCAGCTTGCGGCGCTCTAATATGCGGTCGTATGCGGTCGTCGCTCTCAACGCCGCCCACGTCCGCTGCTTTACGTGCTCCTGCGATAATCTTGGCAACTGTCGCTTCACCGACTTCAGCCGCAGCCACCAACTCCTCAGGAGAGGCAACGGCTATAGCCTCGATAGAATTGAAGCCCGCCTCACGAAGCTTCTTGGCAGTGGCCGGGCCTACACCAGTAGGTCTTCCAGTAATTTTGTAGTCATCTTGAATATTCCTCGGATACTATAGACTGCAACGGAATTTGATCTAAAGATGATCCGTGAATCGACCTGTTAACTATTGGTTAGCATACAATTTTTTTATCAGCTCCATTATCCCTAATCCCTTATCTGTGAGAGAATACCTCCCGGCATCGGTCTTTATTACAAGTCCAGAATCAATGAGCTTGTTGAGGTGATAAATAAGATGGCCTCCCTTCGAATCCGTCAGCTCACCAAGCTGCTTGAATGTCATGCTCCCTGTAGATAATGCCTTGAGCATCGCAAACCGAATCTCATGTGAAAGGGGGTCGACAATATTGGAGATCACTGCATCACACGGAAGCTCTGATATAAACGTGCCTCCATTTTTTCTGGCCATTGACTGCTTGAGGTCGGCCAGGTGGTCGAGTGTCCTTTTGAGCATCTCCGTCTCATGCAAGAATGTCTGGAAACAGTCTTTGCAGGGAGGCGTGGCAAAAATTGGATTCTTGGCCAAAAGCTCATCATCTCCGGATTCAAGGCTATTTGGCTGGCATTGATCAGACGCTTTTGTCATATCGCGGAGACTGGAGATAAAGAAATCATGACACTCTTTGCGCCTGACGCAAGGATCCCGGCACTGCCTATCAAGGCTATTTTCTGCATTATTGAGCACAAGGTCAACGAGCAGTCTCTCATACCTTTTTGCGAGCTGCTCCCGAATAGCGTCTATCCTCTCTTCGATGATGGTATTCTGGAATGTGCGCATATTCTCAAGTAGCTCATCAATGCCTTCCCGATGATCGTTTTTTAAGGTCCGAATATCCTGTTCAATTTGGGCAAGCCGTTCCTCAATCTTATCCTTGCGCATATGCGTGAGTCTGTCCAGCTCAAGTATAATAAAATTACCTATAACTATAAATCCGCGGTGGAACTTTATGAATAATCAATGAGGTGATATAATGACAAAGGAATTGCCCTGTAATGTCATGAACTTAATTAACGATCCGCAGTCGATTAAGATTCTCTCAACGTTCTCTGGAGAGGATTTGCTGCATTCTGTTCCCTTGGGGTCATTGAGTGCACCATCATCTGACTCAATTGTATTTGGCAAGATTATGATGAATGAAACACATGCTAACCTTGAAAGGGCGTTGAAAAACCATAGCTTCGTATCAGTGCTGGCCGTCAAAGGCAGAGATGCGTATCAGATAAGGTGCCGCCCTAAGGTGTTTAGCACTGACGGACCAATCTTCCAGGCCATGAGAGGGAAACTTCCATCAGTAATGCCACTACATGGAGTCTGGCTGCTGGAGCCAATAGAGCTTATTAACCAAACTCCGGGACCCGATGCTGGAAAGAGGCTGTAGTCTCAAAAGAGGAATGTGAGATCTTTGAGCAATTATACGGGGGATCTGAAATGGGTCGCGTACGTGAGCTACTGAAAAGCGATAACAAATGACTTAATCGATGCATACTGCCAAAGTGAATCCAATGCATTCGATTCCCATGATGATTTTCAGTAGCCTTCACCCACGACCCAGCTTTGAGCAGTGTATGTAACCTCAGGTTTGGGCAAGCTTATCGTAGAGGTGAGAATGTGAAGGTCACAAAGTACATAATAACTTCCCCCGAATGCACCGATATCCTCCCTTCAGACATATCCACGATAATCTATGAATCAGGATATGGCGTAAAAGTCAAAGAAACCTGCTTTGGGGCGATCATAGAGGGCGAAGAGCAGCCGATCAAGTCGCTGGTCGAAGAGATCCGGGCTCTTGATCCCTCGGGAATTTTCATAAAGGATCGAGGATTTTCCCTGGGCGATCTCAACCACTGCCGAGGAAGTGATTCTGGATCTCCTCCCAAAATAGTCGGGCTAACTTCGGGCAACCGGAGCGGAAGTGTTCGGCCAGGCTGCTACATGATCGAGGCCGAGTCAAAGATGTTGCCGCTGATATCACGAGCCTTGGCTTCCATGGCCAAAGTAGAGTCAGAAATGGATATGATGTCTAAGCCTATTGGAAATAGACCTTGCAAGCGCTAGCATACAATCCAGTAGATATAGGTCTTGGAGCCCTTCCAGGTCCGCTTGACCTGACTCCAATCCATCACGTGGTCAAATCTTCC
>CAZFFD010000136.1:0-4217 GCA_964518035.1 uncultured Methanotrichaceae archaeon
AGTTTTCATCCTGCTTGTATGATCCCTGTCCTGAGGATCATCTAAGTTTGTGGTGAAAACGTCGTTAGCAACTGTTTGCTCTCAAAAGCCGACGAAAGGCCACCGGCGCGCAGGTCGTCTACTACCTCTTGTCAAAAGACGGATGCCGGCTCATACCGTCGCCCCAGATCACTGAATCAATAAGAAATAGCAAGATCTATATACTATTATCATTTACTAAACATTATGTCCACTGCTGTTTACAGCATAAGAATTGATGAGCGCATACGAAAAATCATGGAGCAGATGCCTGATGTAAACTGGCAGGCTGAGGTCAGGCAGTCTGTGGAGAGGACCGTCCGCGAGAAGAAGAAAGAACGAATGCTGGCTGAGGCAAAAGAGCTCTGGAAACTTCAAAAGAACAATGAAATCGGAGCTGCAGAGATGATCCGGGAGGATCGCGATGCGTGAGAGAGTAGCTCTTGATTCCAATGTCCTGGCGGCTATGTTCTTCAAGGAGGAGGCTTCATCGAGAGCTTTGAATGCAGCCGCAAAACCGGATTTGATTACCCTGGACCTGTCATTCGTCGAAGTGGGAAATGTGGCCTGGAAAAGGGTTGTATTTGGCGGTGAGGATAGCGATCTGACACAAAAAGCGCTTAAGAAATGCCGGATTTTTATCAGCGATGTCTGCGATGTCGTGAAAGCCCAAGATTTGGTGCCAGAGGCATATGAAATCTCCATCGGCATTCGGGCATCCTTCTATGATTCTCTCTTTCTGGCTCTGGCAGAAAAGGAGCATGTGCCAATCTTGACTTTAGACAAGAAGCTCTACAATAAGGCGAAGGTTTCTCATGATGTTCAACTCATCTGAAATGCGCCGCTGCCATTCTTTCACTGGAGAAATAAGATCTTAAGCGATGGTATAAATATTTTGAATAGAAATCTCTTAATCATGAATGATTCCATGAAAAGCATCGAGGAACAGGCCGGGCCCTGTGGCGTCGTCTGCGCTTCCTGCCCACTTGGAAACGGCACCGTCGCCGAGGGCGCCTCCCAGACGAAAAAAAACATCGTTGAATGCCAGATTCCCATGTGGTCTCCCTTCATTCCCGGCGGGGAGATCATAGACTGGACGGCAGTTGATAGGGGCCTGGAATGGATGGAGAAGAATGCCTGCTGCGCAGGATGTGCCAATGGCGGCGGCCCGCCCGACTGCACCATCAGAATCTGCGCCCGTGAGAGGGGATATGATCTGTGCAGCTCCTGCAGCGATCTGGACAGCTGCACCAAATTCGAGTGGCTCAAGGAGCATGGCTCAAGGCTCAAGGAGACGCTAAAGGAGTGTCAGGGGATGACCCGGGCGGAGTACATCAAAAAGATGAAGGATAAAATGCCCTGGTAGCTGCCACTCGACAGCAGAATTACGAAAATAGGCTCGATGGTAGCTCTTGCTGGTCACGATCAGGCAATGAGTGCAGCGAGCCCAAATCCCGCTATGATTGCTGCTGAAGCTCTGTTTACCCATTTCAGTGCTTTTTGGCCAAATCTCTCCCGAAATGCGCCAACACAATTGCTCAATATAATCCACCACGAGAGTGAGCCAATGAAAACGCCTCCGATCAAAGCCCATGCAGACATGTTGTTCACTGCCGCGTTCATCAATCCCATGCTCGCGAAAAATGCCCCGAAGGAAAGAATCGTCATAGGATTTATGAGCGTTAGAAATAATGTTTGGACATAGGTGCCAATTAGGTCGCTTCCTTCTGCCGAGGCTGCTTTTTCCGCTGGTCTCGCGAGAAGCTGCTTGATGCCCAAGTAACAAAGGAATAGGCCGCCAATGAGGCGAAGCCACGTTTGTTGGCCGATCAAGGTGTTTGAGATGATGGTTATACCAAATCCCGCAACACATCCATATGCTGCGTCGGCAGTTGCAGCTCCCAGGCCGGAAACGATGCCTGATAGTCGCCCTTCCGCCAGCGTTCTATGAATGCATAGGAGACTGATTGGCCCAACAGGCGCAGCAATTGACAAGCCAATTATGAATCCCTTTTCCAGGAAAGTTGCATCCATTTTTATCTATTTGCATACTATTTATTAATTATCACACATTTAACCTGTCTTTAGGAATATTCTTATAAAATCGTTTCCGTCTGTGCTATATGAATTTTGGCTTTCTTATCTTTCCTGGGCTAGAAGACCTGGATCTGGTCGGGCCCTGGGAGATGATATCTCTGTGGAGCAAGCATGCTGCAGGGCCTGAGAACTGCCTGATGGTTGCCGAGAGCCTTGAGCCCGTGATCTCTGAGAACGGCATGTCCATCAATCCTCACGCCTCGTTCTCAGATTGCCCTCCTCTTGATTTTCTCCTGGTTCCGGGAGGGCAGGGCACGCGCCGAGAGGTGGACAACCCCGCATTGATCCGGTTCGTGGCCGAAGAGGCAGAACATTGCCGAGCGGTGCTCTCAGTCTGCACCGGCACATTCATTCTTCACAGGGCAGGTCTACTCACAGGCCGAAAGGCCACTACACACTGGGCTTTCCTTGACCGGCTGCGAGCACTGGGCGACGTGGTTGTGGTGGAGGATCGAGTGGTGCGGGACGGAAACATCTGGACATCAGCCGGCATTTCCTCCGGAATCGATCTGGCCCTGGCGTTCATCGAGCAAATGGCCGGGGAAAAAGCGGCTGGCAGAATTCAGTTGGGAGCGGAGTACTATCCGTCCGGCAGATCCTACGGCATGATGCACGAACTGGCCCAAGCCCCAATGTATGTGAAACAGTGGAAAACGCAGGGGAAATAGAGCGAAAGCTGCAGGAGCGTCATATTCTCTATAATAAAATTCATATCACTCAAACAGCAGGACATCGACCGTCTCCCCCGCCTCCAGTCCTTCCTTTTCTTCCGACACGATCACAAAGCCGTCCGCCCTGGCGACAGAGCTGAGAATTCCTGCCCCGGAGATCATGATGGGATCAGCTTCGTCGTCTTTGAGGGCAACCCTCACAAGGCTCAGGTATCCGGGCCGTGAGGGAATCTTTCTAGCCAGCTTTGCTTTGACTGCAGGCTGATGGTCGTTTCTGTGGCCGATTTTCTGCAAAGCCGGGCGCACGAAGAAATAGAGATCCATGAGCATGGCCACCGGATAGCCGGGCAGACAGACCACGGGTTTGCTGGCTACGGCTCCAATGGCTGTTGGCTTTCCAGGCTGCAGGCGCACACCATGCACGAATAGCTCCCCCATCTCGCTCAAGACCTTTGGGGCGTAATCCTTCTCTCCGATCGACGTCCCACCTATTATTATAATCATATCTGCGTCTTCGTTCGCCTTCAATGCATCGCGAACTAGGCTTTCGTCATCAGGCACAATTCCCGTCTTCGTCGCAGATGCGCCCCATTTTTCAGCATAAAGCCGGGCCATGAGCCCATTTATCTCATACGCCTCTCCCGCTAACAAAGCGCGCGAGCCTATCTCCAGGAGTTTTCCTCCAGTAGGGATGATGACCACCTTCGGCCTCACATAGACCTGGACCTCTGCTATTCCCAGAGCTGAGAGCAAAGCCAAATCCGGTGGTCGTAGCGTGTGACCCTCAGAGAGAACTGTATCGCCTGTAGAAATGTCCTCACCCACGCGGGATACATTCTTGTAGGGATGCATCTGGGCTGTAACCTCAAGGACGCTGTCGTGCCTATCGGCGTCCTCCAGCATAACAACTGCATCGAAATCCGCGGGAACTGGCATTCCTGTTCTCATTGGCAGAAATTTCTCCAAAAAAACCGGCGCGTGTGGCTTTGCTCCTAGTGTCTGCCCTGAGTGCACAGCAAATCCGTCCATGGCAGCTCTATCAAACGCCGGAAGGCTCACTGCAGATACAACATCCTGCGACAGAACCCGGCCTTCAGCCATGACTGTTTGGAGAATCTCGGTGCCGCGCAACGGCAGACAGCAATCGATAAGCATATCTAATGCCGCCGCCGCGCCAGAGAATCGCTTGAACATATTGGTGTGTTTTGGTGCCTCTCAAGGATAAATGCTTTTGTATATATTCTATATATCCTGTGAAAGCTTCATATAATGTCATGAGGGAGGGGTGGGCAGATACTTGGCATATGATGAATATTCGTAACTTGGGATGGATGATTCAATGGACCCAGTTGTATGGCTGAAAGATGTTGGAAAGGAGGATCTTTCCGTAGTAGGCGGCAAGGGTGCCAGCCTGGGTGAGATGATAAACAT
>CAZFFD010000137.1:0-3980 GCA_964518035.1 uncultured Methanotrichaceae archaeon
GGGCTAACCAATAATCTCATATTCATCCAATCCCGAAAAGACCAGTCGTGCGGTGCATCTTCGTCCTCGATATACTTAATGGTGCTGTTGTTCATGCCCTCCGCGGAGAGAGGAGTCGCTATGAGCCAATAGCTTCCTTCTCCAGGATCGTCTCCAATTCCGAGCCGCTCTCAGTGCTTTCAGCCATCCATCCAAAAGAGGTTTACATCGCCGATTTGAACCTTCTGACCGGTCATGGCAATAACCTTTCAGTTATAGATGAAGTCTCCAGGTCGACCAGGACCCTTGCAGATACCGGCGTGTCCAGTGTCAAGGATCTGGATCTCCTCTCTGAGCATGTAATCCCGGTCCTGGGCACAGAGACCGCATCGCTTCCGCTCATTGAGGCCGCGGCAGAAAAAGGCCGTGAGATAGTGGTGAGCATTGATATGAGGATGAGACAGGTTTTGTCGTCCGACCCCATCCTGGCAGGGCAGACGTCGATAGAGCTACTGGGGTGGCTAAACCATCTGGATCTGAAGGAGGTCATTCTCCTGGAGCTGGATCGCGTAGGAACATCTTCTGGGCTTGATATTGCGTTTCTAAAGCAGGCACAAAGAGTCTCCGTGCATCCGCTAATCCTTGGTGGCGGCGTGAGGGATGAAATAGATCTCGCTTTATTGGAGGAGATCGGTTTTTCTGGAGCACTCGTGGCTACAGCGATTCATAACGGGAGAATTCCAGTGACCGCTGTTCAGTGAGATAATCTATCGGGCCATATTTTCTCTATTTCTTCCTGCCCGCGGCCATGAAGCCAGTGTAGGAGCAGAAGAAAGCTCCTCTGATGTCGTCCTCCCTGAGTTCGTCTAGCCATCCTTTCGCCTCAGACCTTGAGACCAAGCCTAAATCGACAGCCCGATTTGCATTCCTGGACAGATCGAAAACCCTTTCAGCGAGGCCGATATCCGTTACCACCAGGGTGCTTGGAATTATCTGGATATCCACAAGATCAAGCCTGCTGAAGTGCTCGTAGAGATCGCGCCCAATCCAGCCACTCTTGAAGTTGTCGCACCAGTTGTCTACGAGCTTTCGAGTAACCTGTCGGTTCCTGGAAGCGATGGTGAATGTGCCCCAATCAGGCTCATAAGCTACGATGCAGCCGCCGCGCCTGGTGACCCGGACTATCTCAGCCAGCACTTTCTCCGGCTGCCGCGTATGCTGAAGTGTCCTGTCTATCCTGGAGCCGTCGAAGCACCCATCATGAAAGCCCATTTGGCTGGCGTCTCCCAGCACGAACTCGATGGCCTGGCCTGGATTTTTTTCCCTCTCCTGGGCAGCCTTTAGCATTCTGTGGCTAGAGTCCATGGCTACAACTCGCCCGCTGCTTCCTACTATCCTGGATAGGGAGATGGCATCAAAACCTAGACCTGAGCCCACTTCCAGGACATTTGAGCCCTCCCTAGCACCCATGAGTTCGAAGCTTTTTCTCTTGTAATCCTGGAAATATGGCAAGGAGTTTAATGTAGCCAGACAGGAGGCAAAAAGCGATGGGTCCGAGCAATGATCTACATCTGAGAATCCGCTGGAGAGATGGTCCATGATATCACTGAATCTAAAAGCGGTAGTTATCTGCTTTAACCTTTGCTCTGAGGTTTTTTCTGGAAGACGTTGCCTTTCATTGGCATCTTCTGGGGTGGCGGGCTCAGAGAGTCCCGGCAATCCTGCTATGCCGAGCCTGTTCAAGGCCGATCTCAAAGATTATATCCCAAAAACAAGCCACAGGCTTTGGATGGAATCCGGAATGAGCAATATCGGATGCCTGGTAGAGGTCAATCAGAATTATTGATAATCTCCTTGATCTTCCAGACATGTCTCAATACTGATTTGCCCTTTTGGGTAGTCTTATATATGGGTCTCGCTCCCTGGATGACCTCAATAAGACCTTTATCTAGTAGCGATTTCAAATGGCGATTTCCTGCAGCGAAATTTAAATTTAAACTGTAGACGATAAAAGTCTTGCCTACACCATCCAGACATAGTTCGAGGATTTGAACTTCAATTTCACCCGTTCTCCGATGTGCAGACGACATACTTGAAGTAAGAAACATAGATCAATATAAAGCTTATTAATTGTTAATTAAAAAATTTTGTATTGAATTAACATTGAGCTATCGCAAAAAACAATCGAATAAGCTAGAAAGTCAAATGTTTGGATAATTATACTTGAGAAATTTAGTTAATGTTCACTTTATCTTTTCTCGTAAATCCCCGTCTGCTTGCAGCGGGATTAGGTGTATGCGGCCCGCTCGGACCGGTTCGGGCAGGGACTGCAAATGAGACAGTCGCATCATGCACCAAAGATCATGTGATATGATGCTACAGGGCAGAAGAGAAAGAGGTTAAGACGGATTTGCAGATACTTTAGGTGAGTAGCCCGTAGCCTTGGCTTTCACCAAACCAGAATTGTGCGGGTCAGGAAGGAGGTTCGGGCCGCGGGCTGGAAGTAGTCACAGATTTAATTATATTTCGATCGCTGTCGTTTACATTCTCATGCCAGTGTCTTTGCTGTCACCCCCTTGGATTTTGAGCTGGTCCATGCAGAGTTCCCAAGCTTATTTCCTTTTAATTTTTTACTAATGCTGCCATAGGGATAATTCAAAGCATAAGATCTGACATATTCGCTGTTGTATTTCATATATACTGATTGCATTGCGTACGTTTTATCGTAATACTTGCTGGAATAGGCACGCGCAGGATAAGTCGAACTATACGGGTAAGTGTTTACGTATTTGCTGTAAACACTATTTCCTGCGATGGATAAGTCAACCCACGAAATATCACTGTTTTTATTGTCATCCATGTGCCGGGCATACATTTTTTGAAAGATCGATCCACCTGTTGACCATGTGCTTGCCCAAAGGTTGGATATGTCAGCTCGCGCGTATCGTGCCCCGCTCTGTGCGCTTGCTTTATATTTATCTATACTGCCACCCGCAACAGATGTATAAGCTTCTGCATAGTCTGTTTCTTTATTTACTGCATTTGTAATAAATACAACCTTGCCGGGGGTCATTCCATAAGTCATGACTGCATATGCATTATCCGCGCTCTGATAGGCGGATGTCAATGAGCTGTCGGCATGTACCTTTGTATACCAGTTTGTAAGACTAGCAGATGGACTCGTGAAGCTGTTCGTTACGCTTGCTCTTGCGCGATCCCCCTCTTTATTGGATGCATAACCCCAGGCCGTTATCGTGTAGGCTTTTTTTACAGTCAGCCATTCTTCTGCTTTAACTCCCGTTCCATCAACGCCAGTGCTCATTTGATATGTCCAGGTTGTATCTGGCGATCCTTTTACGTATCTATAGACTATCGCGTAGTTTCCTTTAGCATCTGTAATGGATCGGGATGCACCAGGCAAAGAACCTTTGCCAGAAAGACTATTACTCAAGGTTCCGTCAACTGGATTTGCTTTTATAGTCTGATCCACGGAGATTGTGTTTTGGTCGTAGGTATTACCGGCAGTAGATGTGATTAAGCCATTACCTACAGAGACACTAATATCGAGTGCAGATGCCCCAGATAATAAAAATATTGATAATATGAATAATCTCAACCATGCAATACGCATTTAAATCCTCCTATGACAAGTGGTTAATATTCAATAGTTATTAATATGTCGGTAAGTAGCACATTTAAGGAGCAGCAGCAATGATTTTTATGACCTTAGCACACATCTCAAGCAAGATTAAACGACATGCTGCCAGGTTGCAGCATTCCGTTCGATATTATTCAGACACTCCCCTGATCGGGTTTACTGTGAATGTCAAGGCCACAGTCATTAAAAAATTTCCGCCTATGCAGGCATATTCTACCATGACTAATGGGCCTCCATTTCTGAGAGATTGCGCCGCACCTTCTTTGAGCCATTGCACAAGAGCGGGACAAAAAAATCAAACTGCGCGCGGCCACCCCGCCCTAAAGGACGGGGTATGCTTCGG
>CAZFFD010000138.1:0-3959 GCA_964518035.1 uncultured Methanotrichaceae archaeon
GAGCAGATGATAAAAAAGTGCCTTGATGATGACCGTTAACGTGTGATGATCTGCAGGAATCGATACTTTTATCATTTCTCCCGTCAGGCTCAAGCAAGATGTCCCAGGACTCGCGCCCTTTCAAAAACAGCAATCTGTTCTCCAATTACTATCTGGAAAAGCTCGTCAAAGAGAGTTCTGAGTGGCGGGAGGCCCAGCCCGAGGGGGCTTTTGCCGCCATCAATGATCTTTATCAGCGCAAGGCTCGCGTCCTTGAAAACTACAATGAATCCCAGTTGGAGGAGAACTTCATCAGGCCGTTGCTGCGCATTTTAGGCCATCACTTCGGAGTGCAGGGAAAGGTTGCAGGAAAGGACAGGACTCCGGACTACGCATTCTTTCCGGATGAGGCGAGCCTGGACGAGGCCGAAGCCAGGCCGAAAGAGGACTACTACCGGCGCGCTGTGGCTGTTGGCGATGCCAAGTCCTGGAAGGTCCAGTTGGACAAGAGCCGGAAAGGCCAGGGGAGCTTCGAGATGCAGAACCCGAGCTTCCAGATCGATGTCTATCTCCGGGACACGCCGCCCAAGTGGGCGATTTTGACGAGTGGCCGGTTCTGGCGGCTGTACCATGAGGCGACGAGCTACAAGCTTGATTACTATTACGAGGTGGACCTGCCTGCCCTTCTGGGCTCTGGGGACATCGAGAATTTCAAATATTTCTATCTCTTCTTCCGAAGGGAGGCCTTGCCTTCTGCTGTGGACGGGGACAGCTTCTTGGACCGGGTGCGGGAGGGGAGCGTCGCCTATGCCCAGGAGATTGGAGAGGACCTGCAGGAGAATGTCTACCGGGCCATGAAGATTCTGGCAGAGGGCTTTTTTGCTGAGGCAAAGAACGGCCTTTCTCTGTCCGAGGCGACGGTTCGTCAGGTGCAGGAGAACTCGCTGCGCCTGCTGTATCGGCTGCTGTTCATTTTTTATGCAGAGAGCCGCGGGCTATTGGACGCCAATAACAGGTACTATTACGAGCTGAGCCTTCAAAAGCTGAAGACCGAGGTGGCGGGCCGGATGGACAGGAGTGAGCCGCTTTTATCGATTCGTTACTCTTACGGCGATGGGCTCAAGGATCTCTTCAGGCTGATAAACGACGGCAGTGAGTCGCGCCAGATACCAAGAGCGGAGTTTTATATCCCTGCCTACAACGGCGGGCTCTTTGATCCAGTGAAGAATGCTTTTCTCGAAGAAGCGCGGATCGGCGACTCATTTTTGGCAAAGGCCATCGACCTTCTGGCCCGATCAGGGGAGGGCGACCGGAAGGGTTTTGTGGACTACTCATCGCTTGAGATCCGGCACCTGGGCTCGATTTACGAGGGCCTTTTGGAGTATCGGCTCTGCGTGGCTGAGACGGAGATGGCTGCAGTCAAAGAGAAGGGAAAAGAGCTGTGGCTGCCTGTCGCCGACGTTGGCAAGAGAAAGATTCTGGACAGGGCTCAGGCGGGCGAGATTTATCTCTCGACTGACAAGGGCGAGCGCAAGGCCACAGGCTCCTACTACACTCCGGACTACATCGTCAAGTACATCGTCAAGAACACGATTGAGCCTGTTGTCGAGAGGAAGAAGCAGGAGTGGCTGGGGACTGATCGGTCGTTTGCGGATTATGTTCTCTCCATCAAGGTGCTTGATCCTGCGATGGGCAGCGGGCACTTTCTGGTTGAGGCGACTGACCAGCTCGCCCGGTGGCTGGTTCATGCCTGGGCGACTGCCCGCCCGGAGGACGACAACTCAAAGGAGATAGCAGAGCAGGATATCCACTGGGCGCGCCGGGAGGTCGTCAGAAACTGCATCTACGGAGTTGACCTCAACCAGATGGCGGTCGAGCTGGCAAAGCTCTCCTTGTGGCTGACGACTGTGGCATCGAACAAGCCCCTGAGTTTTTTGGACCACCATCTCAGATGCGGCAACAGCCTGATCGGGGCGGATCTCTCGAAGCTCACTGTGCTGCCGGGCGGCGTTGCAGAGCAGACGCCGCTGTGGAGCTTCGGGCTGAAGAGCCACACGCAGGGGCTTCTCAAGAAGTACAGCCTCATGGCGGCGCTACCGGACGACAACCTTCAGATGGTCAAGTGGAAGGAGGATCAGTTCAGGCAGATCAAGGAGTCGGAGCTGTCCCGTCGGCTCGCTGAGCTGGCCAATGTCTGGCTGTCCACCTATTTTGGGAACATTGTGAAGGATGACGATTACTACGAGCTGCAGAATCACCTGAATCCGGAGAAGTTTCCGGACTGGGGCGGCCTGCGGGGTCAGGAGTGGTTCAGGCGGGCAGAGAAGGTGGCGGGGGAGAAGCGGTTCTTTCACTGGGAGCTTGAGTTTCCGGAGGCGTTCCAGGGAGAAATGCCGGGGTTCGATGTGGTGGTGGGCAATCCGCCGTATGTGAGGCAGGAGAGGTTGGGGGATGATAAAAATTATTTTAAAAATTTATTTAAAACATATCATAGCATTGCAGACCTATATGTCTATTTTTTCGAACGTGGGCACCAGGCTCTTAAAAATGGTGGATCTTTTGGATTCATATCAAGCAATAAATTCATGCGATCAAATTATGGCAAACCATTAAGAGACTACCTCAAAGATGGAATAAATATCCTGGAGATAATTGACTTTGGAGAACTCCCAGTTTTTTCGCAAGCTGCAACATTTCCAGCTATCTATTTAACGAATAAGAGCAATTCAAAAAGCAATACTATTTATGCGAAAATTCGATCCCTCGATTTCAAATCCTTAGATTCTTTCGTTGACACACACGGCTTGTGTCTTCCACTTAGCGCTTTTAGGGGCGAGAACTGGACGCTAACAAAGGATGATGAATATGCAATAATGAGAAAGATGGAATCCATAAGCACATCTCTTGGGAGTTACGTCAATGGCGGAATAAAACGTGGTGTCCTAAGTGGGCTCAATGAAGCTTTCATTATCGATAGAACAACACGTGATCGATTGATTTCAGAAGATCCACATAATAGTAACTTATTAAAAGCAATTATCATGGGTGATGATATCCGAAGCTATAATATTAATTTTAAAGACAAATATCTAATTTATATCCCATGGCATTTTCCTTTGCAAGATGATACAAATATAGTTGGCGCATCGAAAATGGCTGAAGAAGAATTTAAGCGACAATATCCTTCAATATTTAATCATATTTCAAAATTTAAAGATAAATTATCAAAAAGAAATGCAGCTGAAACTGGAATTAGGTATGAATGGTATGCATTGCAGCGATTTGCTTCAGATTATGTTAACGAATTTGAAAAACCAAAAATAGTTTATCCAGATATTGCCAAAGAAAGCCGGATGGCATACGACTCAGATGGCCTCTACTTAACAAATACTGCATACCTAATTCCTACAAAAGATATTTATCTTTTAAGTGTATTGAATTCTAAGCTTATTTTCACCTACTACAAACGTATTGCTGCAGTTCTAGGCGATTCTGAAAAGGGTGGAAGATTAAGATGGTTTTCGCAAGATGTGATTCGTCTTCCCATCCGCCGCATCTCCTTCACCACCCCCGCGCCCGAGCGCGCTCGCATGGGTGCGGAGCTGCAGCAGCTCTATGCCGATGGCAAATTCGCTGAACTCCTCGCCCAGGTTGACGCCTGCCTTCCCAAAGATGCATCTGGCAACTTCATCGCCGAAAAGGAAAAATCGGACGTCGTGCACGATCTCCTGGCCTTTCTCGCGGAGCAGATGCTGGAGATGAACAAGCAGAAGCAGCAGGAGATCAAAGGCTTCCTGGGCTGGCTGGAGGGCTACGTGGGGGCAAAGGTCGATGACCTCACGCCAAAGACCAAGCTGCAGAGCTACTACGAGCACGATTACGATGGCTTTCTGGCTGTGCTCAAGAAGAACCGGAAGAAGCTGATCATCGATCCTGCCCGCCGGGAGCCCGCTGAAGCGCTCAAAGCCGAGTTCGAGGGG
>CAZFFD010000139.1:0-3838 GCA_964518035.1 uncultured Methanotrichaceae archaeon
GGAAGAGTGGACAGCCAGCCGCCGCCCCAAACCCAGTGGCCGTAGATGCTGTAGATGATCGCAGTGACAATGCCGCTGTAGATGAGGTAAGCCTGAAGCTTAAGCCTCTCTGCACAGGCACCGGCGACTATGGTGGCAGCTGTCGCCGCGAAGACCACCTGGAACATCCAGAACATCATGGTCGAGACATCGTATGAGTTTCCTGTGAGGAACCACCCGCTCCAGCCAATGATGCTGTTGCCATCTTCCAGGCCGGAATAGAGCTTGGAGCCTCCGAACATGAGGGCAAAGCCCACCGCCCAGTAGGCCAGGGCACCAATGGAGAAGTCCATGTAGCTCTTGGCGAAGTAGTTGACTGTATTTTTCACTCTCAGGGCTCCTGCACCCAGTAGGGCAAACCCGGCCTGCATAAAGAACACCAGGAAGGCCGCCACAAGGGTCCATGCGAAGTTGGTGGCGATCTTCAGCCCCGCTACATCATCTGTATAGGTGCCTGATCCGTTCGGATCGCCAGCCATTGCTATAGTTGCCAATAGCAGCAGTGACATAAAAACACTGGCTGCAATAGTTGAACACTTTGTAAATCTCATGCTCTACCACGGTCCTTGATGGATGATCACCGGGCAGACGAAGATATAAAAACATTGTTAAAATTTTATCATACTTGTTCTGAAATGATAATCTAAAAACATATTCAAAGAGATCCTTCAGTCATGTTTTCTTATTAGCAGGTATTATTGTGATGCAGCACTGCAAATCCTTTGCATGGACATCAAAAAAAACATTGTTGTTTTGGAGATGCAGCAGGTCGACAGGTTCGTAATGGACCATAATCCATCCTTATGCCATGATGATGAACTCATATGAACCAATATGATTTCATCATAGCCTTTCCGAAATTAGATTAAATACCCTTTTAAATTCCCTGGATAGGGGTCACCCTGCAAGATGCTGACGGATCTCTATGATTTGGTCCGGAAGTTGCTGTAATAATTAAATAGGTTCAAATTCATAATTATTTGAGGGTGATGCAGTTGGAAATTAACAGTGGTGACACAGCATGGATCCTGGTATCAACTGCCATGGTCATGCTCATGACGCCGGGCGTCGGATTGTTCTACGGCGGCCTGGTGAGAAGCAAGACTGTAGTCTCGATGATAGGCCTGTCCTTCCTGGCATTTGCCTTGGCCAGCATCCAGTGGGTGCTGTTCGGCTACAGCCTCTCCTTCGGAGCTGATGTATCCGGAGTCATCGGCGGCCTGAATTACGCAATGCTCGGCGGCGTGGGCCTGGGCGCGGCTCCATTGGCTGGAAACATTCCCCACCTGATATATGTGGCCTTCCAGCTGGTCTTTGCTGCGGTTACTCTGGCCATCCTTACCTCTGCGGTAGCCGAAAGGGTACGCATCAGCTCCTTCATAGTGCTGGCTCTGCTCTGGACCACCCTGGTCTATGACCCGCTGGCCCACTGGGTCTGGGCTGGCGGCTGGCTGGCTCAGATGGGGGCTCTTGACTTTGCAGGAGGAACGGTCGTGCACATCAGCTCCGGCTTCTCAGCTCTCGCCTTGGCTCTCGTCATCGGCAAGAGGATGGGCTTTGGCTCCTACGTAATGGAGCCGCACAACATCCCCATGGCCATGATCGGAGCGGGTCTCCTCTGGTTTGGATGGTTCGGCTTCAATGCCGGCTCGGCCTTGGGTGCCAACGCCCTTGCCGCTAACGCTCTGGTAGTCACAAATACCTCAGCAGCCGCCGGAGCACTGACCTGGCTGTTGGCCAGCTGGATGAAAGGAAAGCCCAGTGCTCTCGGAATGGTGAGCGGCGGCATAGCTGGTCTTGTGGCTATCACCCCTGCTGCGGGCTACGTTGATGCCTCTGGCGCCATAGTCATTGGAGCCGTAGCCGGCGTTCTTTGCTACATGGCGCTCCTGTTCCGCGTAGGTCGCGGCTTGGACGAGAGCTGCGATGCTTGGGCGGTGCACGGCATGGGTGGCCTGTGGGGAGCTATTGCGACAGGCATATTTGCCACCTCATCGGTTAACAGCTTCACCGGCCTGCTCTACGGAAACTTCCATCAATTCGCCGTACAGATAATGGCCGCGGGAGCGTCTGTGGTCTACGCCTTTGTAATGACCTATATCCTGGCCAGGATCGTTGATTCGGTCATGGGACTAAGGGTTACAGAGGAAGAGGAGTACGTTGGCCTGGATATCTCCCAGCATGGTGAGAAGGCTTATGCTTAATTAAAGGTGATATGAATGAAAAAAATTGAGGCCATAATCCGACCGGAGAGGCTGGAGCAGGTCAAACGCGCTCTGGAAGAGAAGGGCTTTGTGGCCATGACGGTGATTGAGGTGCTTGGCCGGGGCGAGCAGAAGGGCATCAAGCTGCAGTACCGTGGCGGCACTATGGACGTTGATATGCTTCCCAAGCTCAAGCTGGAGCTTTATGTGGCGGACGGTGAGGTCGATGTCGCCATGAAGGCCATCTGCGATGCCGGACGCACAGGCAAGTTCGGGGACGGCAGGATATTCGTCTCCCCTGTGGAGAAGTCCGGCAAGGTGAGGACCGGCGAGGTCTTCACCTGAAAACTTTTTTGCCTCAAATGGCTCGCAAGAGGCTCATTGGTATCCTGGGAACCAGCCAGCGAATGAAATCCTTGTAGGATATCCTGGCAGCTGCGATATCGATATATCTGTCCAATATCTCATCTTCGCAGGCCATGATGCTCAGGAATATGTCCGGAAAGCTGTGCATCATCTTTGTAAAGAATAGGGCGTAGCGCAACTCTTCTCCGAAATCATCTTTGATCCTCTTCTCGTAAGTGCGCGCCACCTGATGGGCATGCACCTCGCCAATCACCTGTCCCGCGATCTTTCCGGAAGATATGGCATAGCTGATTCCCTCACCCATAAACGGATCTACGAATCCCGCAGCGTCTCCGGCCAGAAGAACCCTTCCTCTGGAGATCTGCCTTTTATTCCCTCCTTGGGGGATGAGATGTCCAGAGAGCCTCAGATCGTCAGGAAAGCCGTTTTTCTTCAGAAACTGGCGCATGGACTGGCGCGGGTGGGATAAGCGAGAGCAAAGACCTCCTATGCCCACAGAGTAGTATCCCATGTGGGGAAAGATCCATCCATAGCCTCCCTGTGCCACTCCAAAGTGGATATCAAGAGTACTGCCCAGGCGCTCCTGTATCCGTCTGTCATCTTCTTCGATCTCAGCCACCAGGCATACGCCCGTGGTTTCTTTTCTATCAGGTCCTTGTATCCTGTTCTTCAAGCGGTCCTGGCATCCGCAGGCGATCACCAGGAACCTGCCCCGGCGGATCTCGCCTTTCGTCCTCACAGAGACCCAATCGTCCTTCTCCTGGAAGTCTATGACCTTCTCAGTCTCGATCTTTGCCCCGGACTGGAGGGATTTCTGCAAGAGATAATGGTCAAAGCTGCTTCGGGTAATCAGCGTGGTGAGGTCGTAACCCTTATGCCTCTCCAGGACGTTGTCGCGAAAATGAACTCTGGCTCCTGTTATCGTCCGCTCACAGATGTTGTCAGGAAGGGTGAAATCTAAGAGCGAGATTGCTCTTCTGGAAAGAGCTCCACCGCAGGGTTTGTACCTGGGAAATGGCTCTTTTTCCAGTATCAATACATCCAATCCCTGCAAGGCCGCCGCTCTGGCGGCTGCAGATCCTGCCGGCCCGGCACCAGCTACGATCAGGTCATACATTGTCATGATCTATTCTGTCTTCAGGACTTTAATAATTTTCTTAAGAAACGATCAAGTCGGTCGTGAATTTGCAATAGGCTGTTATTTATATAACCTATTCATATATGCTACA
>CAZFFD010000140.1:0-3831 GCA_964518035.1 uncultured Methanotrichaceae archaeon
CCTATGGAGATCTGACCTCCGGCCCGAAATCACTTTCGGGTAAGCGTCAGATCTTTGAAGTAGGAAGCCCCGGTCTTTAGGCCGAGGAGGAAGTCACCTCGCCACCTTGCTGATCAGTTCCTGATCGATGACTGCGCTCTCGTCCACAGCGGAGAGAAGCTCGTCGTGAATTGAGCTTCGGGAGTAGTAAAGCGTTACCAGCACTCCAGCCTCTTTTGCCGCCTCGATGGCCGGCAGAAAGTCGCTGTCGCCGGTAACAAGGACAGCTTTCTGAATCATCCTTCCGCAGCTCAAGCGCACGAGATCGGCTGCAAGTGCGATGTCCACTCTCTTTTGGACAAACTCCCCGCCCACGCACCCAAGCCTGCCGAGCTTCACCTCAAACCTGGGAAGCTTTCTCAATGTGTAGACAAACTTGTCCATGGATGCAAATCTGCGCCTCTCCTCATCGGTAGGAGGACTGCTCTGATAAGGCATACAGTTGTAGTAGTAAGTCCTCAGCCGCTCATAGCTCCCGCAAAGAATTTCAGAAAAACCAGCCAGATCGATCTTGGGCTTGCCAAAATCGACGTCGAGGATTTTGGTTAAATATGCTCCATCAATGAATACCGCTGCACGGTCTGCCAAAATTATTTCCCACCTAAATTTATAATTACTGCCGTCCCCTCCGAACGGCAGTGGCCATAATACCTATTCTTGCTATTACCTATTGGTATATCAAAGTTATGTTCGTTCAAATTCCACTCCTCGACCGTTTCATATTCCACAATCATATATAAAGGTCTGTGGTACAGAAAGCGGCTCTATCCATTTGTATCCTTTCCGGAAACGATCTCCAGGAGTTCTATCTCAAAGATCAATGTCTGTTCTGAGAGGGGATGGTTCGCATCGAGGGTGATTGTGCTGCCCTCAATCTCTGTGATCTGAACAGGAACCATGACACCATTGGAGGCGCAGATCTCAAGGGTCATGCCCTCGGCTGGGACGATATCCTCGGGGAGATCCTTTTTATCAATCTTTATCACCCGATCATCCCTATACAGTCCATATCCTTTCTCAGGAGGGATGTGCACAGTCTTTTTCTCGCCCGGGCTCATTCCAATCACTGCCTCTTCAAATCCGGAAATTAGACGTCCTGAGCCAATCTCGAACTGCAGAGGATCGGACCCTTCTGAAGTATCAAAGAGAACACCCGTGTCCAGCCTACCATTGTAGTGCACCTTTACAGTATCGCCGTTCTTCGCTTGAGCCATTTGAATCTACCTCTCAAATCTTATTATGGTGAAAATGCTTAAGACACTTGCGGCACCATTCTGAAAATCCTGGATGCGATGGATTTGTTGTCATCAGAAGCGATCATTTGATATGCAAAGAAAGAGATTGATTAAATGACGTAAAGACAAGGTGAAATTGAGACATGAGAAGATGGAAGTCTGATCGAGGGCTCGAAGCCAGAATGATGCTGACAATGTTTTTGCTGGGAGTCCTCTATCTGGGATTTTTAGCCGTTTTAGTGTCCGCAGGTATCAACCAGTTGGGGATCATCCTCTTCATGGGCGGTTTCATGTTCCTGCAATATTTCTACTCCGACAAGATGATCCTCTCATCTATGGGAGCAAAGATCGTATCGGAGAGCGAAGAGCCAAGGCTTTATGATATGGTTAGAAGGCTCTGCCAGAACGCAAATCTGCCGATGCCAAAAATTGCAGTGGTCAGGACCAGCATGCCCAATGCCTTTGCCACAGGAAGGAATCAGAAACACGCTGTGGTGGCAGTGACAACGGGAATCCGAGAAAGGCTCAACGATAGCGAGCTTGAGGCTGTGCTGGCCCATGAGCTGACTCATGTCAAGAACAGGGATATGATGGTCATGACGATCGCCACATTCCTCTCATCCATTGCCCAGATCTTAGTCCAGTGGCTGCCGTTCCTTGGAATGGGCGGAGGAGATCGCGATAGGGACTCGGGCAGCGGCGCTATTGTGATATTCCTGGTCTCTCTGGTGGTCTGGATAGTGAGCTTCATTCTCATTCGCACCCTCTCCAGATACAGGGAGTTTGCGGCAGACCGTGGGGCTGCGATCATCACCGGACAGCCCTCTCAACTGGTCTCAGCTCTGCAGAAGATCAGCGGATTTCGGGTGCCTACAGAGGACTTGAGGAAAGTAGACGGACCTGTGAGCGCTCTGTTCATAACTCCGGCCATCACCGGCAAGTCGCTCATGAATCTCTTCTCGACTCATCCCACACTGGAAGCAAGGATTGCGGCCTTGCAGAAGATAGAGATGGAATTGGAGGCATAGGATGGGGTTTTTAGACTCCATCCTGGGAAAGACAAAGCTTCCTGAGGCCAAAACAGACAGGCTCTTTGCCATCTCCACTGCAGCCGTTACTTTGGAGGCGAGCCTAGGCTACCGGTCTGATGGGCAAGCCGGGGTCTGCATCAAGCCCATGGAGTCGTCCCGGTATGAGGCAGCCAGGTCTGAGATCGAGCAGTTGCTTCAGATAAGCATCAAAGAAACGGGCACACAGTTCCGAATTCAAAAAGACGAGTACAATTATGTCTGGGTGCTTCTATCCGATCCGGACTTCGAGGACCTCGTTACTGCTATTCAGATGGTGGCTCAGGTTCTGACAGAGCAGGGATTCGGAACCCAGCTCCTGGCGGCTGTCTATCGCTTCCAGGGCGAGACGGTCATTTACTGGATCTACAACTTCAAGCAGGGGGCATACTACCCATTTGTGCCTGAGAGCGGCAGGCAAAGGAGCACATCAAAGGAGTTCCGGCTGAAGGCTCTGATGGAAAAGGAGATGCCGATTGAGAAGGACGAGAGCCGGTGGTATCCCATGTGGGGGATGCCGCTGTAGTATGGTATCTGCAAAGGCATAAATTTGGCTGGCCAGCGAGAGAATAATAGTAGTGCAACACACTGTCCAGAATTGGCTTGAGGTTGATGGCGATTCTCAGGCAATGATGGCGAAAAATTGGCTACGTTATCTCCAGCCAACGGCTTAGAAACAATCGCAATGCCAATCATCCTGTTGTTGTAGTTCATATAGACATTCTGAAGCACTTTGAATGTCATTATCCAGCCAATCATTTATGCCACTGAGATATGTGTGGATTTCCTCCATGCCTTTTCTTAGCACATCGAGATCACAATTAAATCGAATAGGCAGTGATTGCGTCCCATTAGTACGTTGAGGGTAACGAAAATTTTGCCCGTCTGGATCAAAATCATTTAATTGAATAAATTTATGTCTTAAGTTTTTATCCAATCCTGTGCCTGATATAAACTTAATTCTCTCATTAAGCCAATCTGATAGCGTATTTATCTGATGCTTATAGATTAGTTTTGGAATAACACTTTCAGTAATTTCTCCATGTGTAGAATTCAGCTCTTTAAGGAGATTATAGAGGGTTTCTGATTTTATTATTAGATTTTTTAAGCTCAATTCAATATAGTGCCTATAATTGTAGCATATAGGATGAAAAAGAAATGAGGACTTATTCGATCTAGGACCATCTGTTAATGCTGAAGAAATCAGAATCTCTGCGGCCATATAATAACCTTCTCTGAAAACATATGGATGACAAAAATACCCACCTGCAATTGCGCTTTGATGCCATGATTCCTGTGAACCTGGCGTGAAAAGATTTTCACTCATTTGAAACACCTAATTTCTGTTGTATCAATTGTGATGTCCATTTTCGCTACTCTCGATGGCTTTAAGCAATGCTATAGAGTAAAACCCTCAAAGTAGACAAAAAGTTAAATGTAACTATTCAGCCATCCAGCTGAAACCTCAATTTTTCGCCAAAATATCATGA
>CAZFFD010000141.1:0-3793 GCA_964518035.1 uncultured Methanotrichaceae archaeon
TATGTTTAGCTTTTACGGAGGATAAACAATGGCCGGCGAACCGATGGCAGTGGTTAATTATATACCACTTATTATATTTTTGATAATGGGAGCTATAGTGCCCATTGCTGCTCTGGCTGCTATTAAGGTAATAGCGCCCAATAAGCCAAAGCGCCAAAAGCTATCGATATACGAAGGTGGGCTAAAGCCTATCCGCGACGCCAAGATCCAGTATAGCGTTCAATACTACCTTTTCGCAATCGTTTTTGTTATATTCGATGTTGAGGTTTTATTCTTATACCCCTGGATCTATGTCTACGCGAATAAGGCCATGCAGGAGTTCATGGTCAATGGATTCATGAATTACGCCGTCTTCGAGATGCTCCTATTCATCGTGGTACTGCTGGTAGGACTTATCTATGCTATCAAGAAGGAGGCTTTGCGTTGGGTATAAGCGACGTCATACCCGTACCCGTAGCGATCGATGACGAGATTGAGAAGTGGACGATCTTTGGCCAGCCAGTGGCCGAAGTATGGTTCACAACTACGGAGAAGATCCATCAGATAATCGAAATGGGACCCATAAAGAATATATTTAATTGGGGCAGAAAGAATTCGGTATACTTTTTGATGCAGCCGATGGGGTGCTGCGGTGTGGAGATGTTCGTATTTGGAGCTGCACCCTACGACAGCGACAGATTTGGGTGCATCCCGAGAAACACACCACGTCAAACCGATGTGATGATCATCTCCGGCTACCTGACCAGAAAGTACCTACCGGTCTTCAAGAATCTCTGGGAACAGATGCCTGAGCCTAAATGGTGTATCGCCATTGGCGAGTGTGCCATATCGGGTGGGCCTTTCTACGATTCCTACAACATAGTCCAGAATACCGGTGATCACTTCCCAATTGATGTCTTCATCCCAGGCTGTCCACCCCGGCCCGAGCAGTTCCTAGAGGGCCTCATCAATCTTCAGGAAAAGATCAAGCAGCGCAAGGACAGGCGGGACTACTAAAGGAGGGATCTTTTCTTGACAAATGCAAGCGAGGTCTTAAGCTCAATCCAGTCCGCGTTCCCTGGAGCCGTTCTTGACTCCAGAGTGGAATCGGACCGGAGGCTTTGGGCCACAATTGATTCCAAGAAGATCTTGGATGTCTGCAAACACCTGACAGCCAAGCTCAATTTCGACCATTATTCAGGTTCGGCAGGAGTAGACTGGATCGCCAGAAAGGAGATGGAGGTTGTGGAGATCATGGCAAGCCACGGAGCCCATCAGGTTGTGGCTATGCTTAAGGTCAAAACACCTCGAGACAATCCTTCTGTTAAATCCATGACCGGCCTCTACTGGAATGCAGGCTGGTATGAGCGTGAGATATGGGAGATGCTCGGCATCAACTTCGAGGGACACCCGGAGCTATATCCTCTGCTTCTATCCGATCCACTTGTGGGGGCTTGGCCCTGGAGGAAGGATTATAAAGGCTATCCGGACCTGACTACCGGAGAGAGGGCTGTAGCGATCACTACTGCGGAGGGCTATACGGAATATACCTTCCCACCAACGCCTGCTGAGATCGAGGCTGGAACTGTGGTGACGGAACATCCCAAATATCCAACTTTCCGGGAGCGAGAGGAGCGAGAGATTAAATCCGACTCAGAGATGATCATGCATCTCGGGCCGCAGCATGCCATGGTTCCCGGTCCCTTCCTGCTGGATATCCTGGTGGAAGGCGAGAGGGTCAAGAAGGCCTTCCTCGATGTCGGATATATTCACAAGGGCATCGAGAAGATCATGGAGAACAGAACCTGGCTTCAGGGTATAACCTACACAGATAGGATGTGCTATGTGGCCAGCCTTTCCAACAACGAGTGCTACTGCGGAGCAGTGGAGAAGATCTTAGGACTGGAGATCCCGGAGAGGGCGCAGTACATTCGCGTCATCTTGGAAGAGCTCTCTAGAATTCAAAGCCATCTGATAGGAACTGGCGAGTTCCTGACCTTGATTGCAGGAGTCGGCTTTGCTCCCTGGCAGTACATGATCATGGACAGAGAGAAGATAGTCTCTCTGATTGAGAGCGTTACTGGTGCCAGGCTGACTCACACCTTTGTGAGGTTTGGAGGCGTTAGAAACGACCTTCCTGAAGGCTTCGCAGATCAATGCCGAAAGGTTTTGCCCTACATGAAGTCCAGGACAGAGGAGTTCCTCGAGCTGTTTGCTCAGGATCCGATCTACCATGCAAGAATGGAAAATATTGGTTCTATCTCACCCGAGACTGCCAAGCGTCTGGGATGCGCCGGACGAGTGCTAAGGGCAGCAGGCGTGCCCTATGATATGCGAAGAGAGGATCCATACCTCGTCTATCCTGAGTTGGACTTCGATATCGTAACTGGAACCAGAGGAGATTCCGCTGACAGGATCGACTGCACTTTGAGAGAGATACTACAGAGCATTCGCATCATCGAGCAATGCATTGACAAGATCCCCTCCGGGCCGATCAGAACTGAGGCAAAGATCCCCAAGAAGATTCCTGCGGGAGAGGCCTACAATAGGGTCGAAGATCCCAGAGGCGAGATGGGAATGTATGTCATCAGCGATGGCGGCGACAAGCCCTATCGTGTAAAGGTCAGAGGGCCATTCTATGCTACATTCCAGACCTTGACCCCGCTTCTGGAAGGAGTGTACATTGCAGATGCGGTGGCAATAGCCGGAAGCATGGACGGCTGCCCATCTGAATCGGACAGGTAGGAGGGAGTGGATTTGGACGGAATAATAGAGATCATCACTCAATTTGTCGCCCAGGAGCCGGCGATATTCGCCCTGATCATAGGCATAATTGGTGCATTGGTGCTTTCTGCCGTGGTCAACGTCGGTGCCATGCTGGTGATCTGGGCTGACAGAAAAGTCATGAGCGATTTCTGCAACCGGTTTGGTCCCAATCGCGTTGGCGGAAGATGGGGTATACTTCAGCTAGGCGCCGATGCCATCAAGCTGTTTACGAAGGAGGATGTGATTCCTGCAGGCGTTGACAAAGGCGTTTATGTATGGGCTCCCATTATCGCGTCGGCTGGTACAATGCTTGTGGCCGCGGCAATACCATTCGGGGCACTGCATATCGGAGGCAAGGATTACCCACTAGTCGTCGCAAACATGGATATCAGCGCGTTTTATGTGGAAGCTGCTCTGAGCATTATGTCCATTGCTGTTTTCATGGCAGGCTATAGCTCCAACAACAAGTACTCCATCCTGGGAGGCTTCAGAGGCGTTGCAAGAATGATTGCCTATGAGGTTCCCATGGGGGTCTGCGTCATATCAGTGGCCGTTATGGCCCACAGCCTCAATCTGGTGGAGATCGTACAGAGCCAGACAGTCTGGTACGCCTTTGCCCAGCCACTCGGATTTATCATCTTTATAATTGCCCTTGTCACTGATCTCGGAAGGGTTCCATTCGATCAGAGCGAGGCAGAGGAAGAAATCATATGCGGTTACAGTACTGAGTACAGCGGAATCAGATGGGGTCTGCTCTATTTCCAGGAGTACAACAACTTCCTTTTGGGATCCATCCTGATGTCGCTCTTATTCCTGGGCGGCTGGAATGGGCCGATAATACCCATACCACTTCTGGATATAATCTCGCCCATGATCTGGTTGCTCATGAAGGTAATCATCGTCATATGGTTCATAATATTGATCAGGGCCTCGCTCTTCCGGTTGCGAATCGATCAGGTAACTGACCTGGGGTGGAAATGGATGCTGCCACTCTCCATTGTGAATTTGGGATGGGCAGTCATAATCGGGTCTTACTTTGCATGAGGTG
>CAZFFD010000142.1:0-3734 GCA_964518035.1 uncultured Methanotrichaceae archaeon
GATAGGCATCGGAGGCTATAAATCAATTGGACATCAAAACCTTTGCGGTATGCTACCCTCAGAGTTAGAGCGATTTGTGGGCGAGGATCTGGGCGAGTGGGATGATTCCAGCCGGCTTGTGCCCGAGATCGATGTCGATGCAGCCATCATCGCCAAAGAGGATTGCATCATATCCGGAATCTCTGAGGCACTGGAGATCTTTGCCTATTTCGGCCTGAAGGCCACGCCGCTATACGATGATGGCGAGTTCGTGCCAGCAAGGAGTCGGGTTATAGCTATCCGAGGAAGCGCCAGAGCCATATTGCAATCGGAAAGGCTGGCCCTCAACTTCCTGGCCAGGATGAGTGGGGTTTCCACCCGAACACGCGAGTGCGTCATCTCTGCAGGCGGGCACGTGCGCATTGCCGCGACCAGAAAGACCACGCCAGGCTTTCGAGCCTTCGAGAAGAAGGCCGTGTTTTTAGGTGGCGGCGACACACACAGGTTCAATCTCTCCGATGCTATTCTCATCAAGGACAACCACATTGCGATTTCGGGCCTGGAGGAATGTCTGCTGCTCGCAAAGGTGCGGGCAAGCTTCACAAAGAAGATTGAAGTGGAGGTGGAGAGCCTCGATGAGATGCTCCGGGCGGCGCGAGGCGGGGCCGACATCATCATGTTCGACAACATGACCCCGCAGATGATCTCCAGAGGTGTCGGACTTCTCCGGGAAGCCGGACTGCGAGACCGCGTGATCCTGGAGGCATCTGGAGGAATCACGCCCCAAAACATTCCTCTGTATGCAGAAAGCGGCGTGGATGTGATATCGCTTGGAGCCCTCACCAGAGACGCGAAATGGATCGATCTGAGCCTGGATATCGATCAAGATATACGGCAAGATTCAAATCGATAAAAGTTAATAGTCGGCTTGAAAGGGAAGAAAATGCACAGAGGCGATGTATTCTGGATGCGGCGTTCTTTTGTTCTATCGAGTCTGGTCTGTCTAATGATCGTTATTCTCTTAATACAGGCAGCCTGCTGCAAAGAATCAGATGATGACGATGATGAGGTTACATTCAAAGATTTTAACCTCAATGTGGGCGACCGCATAGACCTCGGCGATTACCAGATGGAGCTCATCGAGATCCAATCGGTAAGGGACGGACTGGTAGTGATGAGGATATCCAAGGTAGGCGGATCGCTTGACGAGCAGAGGGCTCTTCTCCTGGATAGCGCCAACAACTTCGACGGAGGCGCGCAGAAGAGAGGAGTTACCATTACGGTCGCAGATATCTTCGACGAACAGTCTGCCAAGGTCAGGGTTGAATATCTGCCTGGAGTCGGGACTGCCAGAAAGCGCACTTCGGAGAGGCCTGCTGCGGTGCCAGACAAGCCTGAGCTATCTGTGCAAAAAATCTTCGATAAAAGCCAGATGAGCATTGGCGATGAGGCCAAAGTCACAATCATTGTCAAGAACACGGGCACAGGACAGGCCCAGAACATAAACGCACAGGATATACCGCCCCTTCCGGAGTTCACCTACGTGGTGGGTTATCCACCCAAGATCAAGGAGACTTTGGACCCAGGTGAATCCGATTCTGCAGTATATGTCGTAAATGCAGTTAAAGAGGGCTCCATTCAGGTTCCAGTCATTGTGGTCACCTACACAGACGGCAAGAAGAATGCTAAATCAAATAGCTCTGAGCCATTAGGTGTCATGATCGGTCCCAAGAGCAAGGCAGACCTTGTGATAAGTGTCGCAGATACTTCTCCCATTGCTCTCGATGAAGAGAGACTGCTAAATATCAGCATCTCTAATCAGGGAACCGCATCAGCAACCAGAATAGAGGTGACCGGAGAGGTCAGCCCATCGGATGGCTTGCGTGCGTCGGACCTGGATAAGAGCTTCTTTGAGATCCTGCCTGGAGATGAGGTCAATTACTCCGCAAAGCTTTCCGGCCAAAAAGCTGGTGGCTACACCATTCACCTCAAGGCCAGTTACGATGGCGGAGATGGATATGTTATCAGAGAGAGCACTGCACAGGTAGCCGTCCTGGAACGAGAGTATAAATATCAATATTTACTACTTATTATCCCAGTTGCGATCTTATTCGCCTGGATTTACAGGCGATACAGAGAGTATAAATATTGAGGAAGATATAAACGCTTAGACGATGCTTGTCAATAGTGGGTTTAATAACTAACTCAAAGATTTGGGTCTATGAAAGGTCCCGGCGAGATATGAGATCATGCTTAACGTACTAATGCTAGGCGTAGGCCAATGCGGCAATCGAATATTGGACTCGATAAACAAGGAGGCTTTTGGAGGCAATGGTGCCTCGAAGCTGGCCAAATATTATCTGCGCCCCAAATTCCCTAGTCGCGTGGAAACATTGGCCATCAATACAGCGGTAAACGATCTCAAAGAGCTGCGCTTCACAACAGCCAAAGATCGGCTGCATGTTCCCAATCTGCACGGCGTGGGTGCCAACCGAAATGTGGGCAAACAGGCATTCATGGACAATCGCGATATGATCATGGGGGAGATTGAGAAACGGGGGGACTTCGACGTTGCCTTCGTGATCACATCCACATCTGGCGGGACCGGCTCGTCGTTCTCACCACTGCTTATAAACGAGCTGAAAAGGCAGTATCGAAATATCACAATCATCACAGTGGCAGTTTTGCCTTTCCGGGAGGAGGGGTCAATATACCTGCAAAATGCCGCGTTTTGCATGAAGGAGCTGATGGAGGTCGAGGCAGAGGGCATACTTCTCGCCGACAATCAGTACATAAAGAGGTTCAGCGGAGACATCGCCACTGCTTATGACAAAATAAACGGGATGATCGCCCAGAGGTTGCTGTTTTTGATTGAGTCCCTTGACTCAGAGATGCTCTCAGTAACTGACTTGGGAGACTTCAAGACTGTGATGAATGGGGGATTGCGTATCGGCACAATGGGATTCTATCAGGCCGACAGCAAGAACCTATCAATCAGGGATGCCATCGAAAACAGTTTCAAGCCCGCCAATCTGCTCTATCCTGCCAATGTAGCCGACGATGCGGCTAGGGCAATGGTCATCATTCAGGGATCTCGAGAGCATCTGGATGTGGATGAGATCACCAAAGAGATTGAGAGGATCTCAGCCAGTGCCGGGCATGTATTCAAGGGTATTGTGGTCAAGAAGGGGCGGCCCAAGGTGCTTTCTGTCTTCACCTTAGCCAGTGCTCCGGAGCTCGAGTCCATCTATGCCCAGGCAGCCCGCGGCATGCAAGACGAAAAGGAGAAGAGGTCGCGCGCTCGAAAACAACTGGACGATGCCTTTGCTCATATCGAGGATCTTGAAGAGATTTACTAAAAGAAAAATGAGCAAGCACTAGGTTCGGCCTGCAGATCTTATGACTTTTTTTAAAGAAATTTAAGTGCTTATTTGATCTGCGCCAAACCCCTTCTTCACCAAGATCTCTTTAATCCTTTGAATATGGTTGCCTTGCAGCTCGATCAAACTATCTTTTACAGTGCCGCCGCAGGCCAGCTTGGATTTGAGATGGGTACAAAGCTCTTGAAGATCAATTTCATGAGGATCAATGCCCTGGATGACTGTCACCTCTTTTCCATACCTACGTTTCTGCACTTTTACAGCTATCCTCTGCTGCTCCTTGGCAACCTCCTCGCAGATGCAGAGCTCCTTGGGAAGGCCGCAGACGGTACACATTTGAGAACTCATTTGGTGGCAGTTACCTCCGCAATATAC
>CAZFFD010000143.1:0-3655 GCA_964518035.1 uncultured Methanotrichaceae archaeon
GGAAATACTTCAGGCGCTTAACTTATGCGCCTAGTTTTTCCGGGAGGTTAGGTTCGAAAGATATTCTCGTGTAGAGCAGGCATTGCTCCTGACAATAGCGGAATCTTATATCCAGGGCGTTTCGACCCGTAGGATGGAGGAATTGGTCAAAAGCTTTGGCCTGAACCGCTTATCCGCGTCAGAGGTCTCTCGGATATGCTCTATTTTGGACGAAAAAGTTGAGGAATTCCTCAAAAGGCCGATTGAATCCAAGATCAGCTATCTGATTGTAGATGCGACCTATTTCAAGGTGAGATGTGGTGCCCAATACAAAACCAGAGCGATCCTGATTATCGCAGGAATACGCGAAGATGGACTCCGCGAGATCCTGGGCGCAAGCATTGCTGAATCGGAAGATAGCGGTTATTGGTCAGCCCTATTTCGAGGCCTTAAAGATAGAGGTCTAAAAGGCGTAGAGATGGTTGTATCAGATGCGCATAAGGGAATTCAAAAAGCGGTGGAATCGTCATTTCTTGGAGCTTCCTGGCAGTATTGCCAAGTTCATTTCTCTAGAGGCGTGTTAGATAGCATCTCCAAAAAGGACAAGCCATTGATTGCAGAGAAACTCAAGGAGGCGCTGGATAATGAATTGAAGATGCAGGATCTGGCAAGAGAGCTTAGGGAGATGGGATATTCGGAAGCTTCCGAGGCTATTGATCGATTCAGATTTGATCTGTGGAATTATAAGGCATATCCGAGAGGCCACTGGAGACGAATACGCACCACTAACCTTGTTGAAAGGATAAACAAAGAACTGAAACGCAGAAGCAGACCGGTAGGAGCATTTCCAAGCGATAAGTCCTTGATGAGACTTGCTGGGTGCATCTTAATCAATATTAATGAGGAGTGGATCACGGGCAAAAAGTATCTATCGATGGACGAAGACTAAGGATTACATAGGATACAGGGCGTCTATGAAATTACAGCAATTTCGGGACACTACCGAGATGCCTTCCCCCAACAAACTCTCAGTAGGAAGACCTATGAAAAAATTAGAGTAAAAATAGAGGCGAGATTCATTGAAACCAAGGCCATTTAGAGACATAGCTTTTATAATTGCTGAATGACTGGCCTTATGCTGTCTGGTTTTGGGGAGTGCGCTTTCTATGATCTTGCCTATACCAAGCTCATCAAAGATACCCGCCACTATCCCAAAATGCTCGATGGTATTTGTCGAGATATCCATGCTACTTCCCTTCGAGAAGACGTATGGTTGAGCTATTAAAAAAGATTATCCATAAAAATCTAGGGAAAATTAGGAAGTGTTTAAATCGTTAGTGCGAAATGTGGGATATACCATCATTTCGGGGGTGTGTCATGCAGGACTCAATTGAGGCTGGTTTTATGGCATCTATTAATATAATTCGTGTTTTAAAAGAATCCATCTCCGAGTGGCTCAAAGATGATGCCTCGCTCTTGGCCGCGGCTCTGGCCTACTACGGCCTATTTTCCTTCGTGCCTCTGCTTATATTATCATTAATATTTATAAATTCATTGTTCTCTTATGGCTTTCTCGATAGCCAGGTAGTAGCCACTTCTCAGGATCTGGTGGGCCAACAGATGCCGGAAGTTGCCGGCGAGCTGATCGACCAGGCTGGAGACCGGGCAGCCTCCTTTTCTTTTACCCTGATGAGCCTTGGGCTTTTGCTTTTTGGCGCCGCCGGCCTATTCGTGCAGACTAAAAGGGCCTTCGGTATCATTTGGAAGATCCCGGACAATGCGGTTCCGCTCCTGGACACAGTAATCTCTTACCTGCGCTCGTACCTGCTCGTCGCTCTGGTCGCCTTTATGCTCCTTGTGACCTCTCTATTTTCTGCCCTTCTCATGCCTGCTGCAAAACAGATCGAGGAGTTCATGCCAATTCACCTGGGGCTGCTTCGATTGCTCACATTTGTGGTCTCGTTCTTGTTTGTGACTTTTCTCTTTGCCGCCACCTATAAAACCCTGATAGCGGTAAAGCTGAGGTGGCGTGAAGTGCTTCCTGGATCCGCTCTGGCCGCGCTTTTGCTTGCAGCAGGAAACTTCTGTATTGAGGCCTATGTGGGGCTGGTGAACATCGGCTCGGCCTACGGAGCAGCTGGATCGCTTGTGGTATTTCTCGTATGGATCTACTATTCGGCGCAGATATTTCTCTTCGGAGCGGAGTTGATCAAGGTGCAGAAAAGATATTCCCTTGAACAGTCACAGGGGGCAGCATGAGTCTCAAGCGTTTTAGCTAGATCGTTGTTCATCAGATCCCGCAGAATGGCCTGGCAACAAACATTTATCTGTCACTCTGCGAATCTCTGTTTCGTTGGTGCTGTCGCATGCGTTTGAATATCATGATTCTCCTGTTCTTGCTCTTGTTGTCTTCTGTTATTATTTGCGGCTGCTTGTCCGAGCAAGCAGAGCAATTGCTTTCAGGCGTTCGAACCCATTCGACAGATGCGGATCAGACAGTCTATGCATGCAATAGTTTTGCCCTGGAGATGTACCGGGAGCTGGCCGACCGAGAGGAGAACGTCTTCTTCTCTCCCTGGAGCCTGAATGCTGCTCTGTCCATGACATATGAGGGCGCAGGAGAGAGGACTGCTGATGAGATGATGGTTGTACTGCATCTTTGCCAAAATGATAGCGCTAGACGGCAGTCCTTCTCCGATGTGGAGAGCGCAATTGGTGCAGACAATTCTGATTATGTCTTTACGACCGCCAGCTCTCTATGGGCTGACCAAGGTCTGCCGTTGCGCCAGGAATATTGCGACCTTGTTTCTCGATACTACCATGCCCATGCATCAAATGTCGATTTCCAGGGCGCTCCGGATAATGCGCGCCAGACCATAAACTCCTGGGTGGATGAGAGGACCGGCCATAAGATCACTGATCTCATACCATCTGGCTATATCAATTCCCTAACTCGTCTTGTGCTTGCCAATGCAGTCTATTTCAATGCAACCTGGGCCAAGCAGTTCTCCAGGGATATAACGCGTGAAGAGGACTTCATCACTGGAACCGGCGAGACCATCGTTGTTCCCATGATGAGACGAATTGATGAAGGCGCCAGATTCAGCTTCATGGAGACTGATGAGGTTCTAGTGCTTCAGATGCCCTTCAAGGGCGAACGGCTATTGATGACGGTGATTCTTCCCAAAGAGCATCATATGGCGGATCTGGAGAGATCGATCACCTTGGAAGATATCCTTCGATGGAAGAAATCCCTAAAGGAGCAGAGGGTCGATGTCTATCTGCCCAGATTCAAGGTCAAATCCAGCTACTTCCTAAAAGACAGCCTAGCCAATCTGGGAATGCCTGCGGCTTTTGAAGAGGCCGCAAACTTCACAGGAATCAGCGCCCCAGGGGGGCTTTTCATAACCGAGGTCGTTCACCAGGCTTATATCGATGTCAATGAAGAAGGTGCCGAGGCTTCGGCAGCCGCGGCGGTAATGATAGGCGAGTCTGCGTCGAGGGACGCTGAAAAGGCGTCTGTGTTTCGCGCAGATCATCCATTCCTGTTCATGATCGAGGATAAAGAGAAGGGATGCATACTTTTCATGGGCAAGGTCAGCAATCCATTTTTATAATTTCTTTTTGTAACTATTCAGCCATGCCGTCTAAATCATTATAAATTCAGGCAGCAATC
>CAZFFD010000144.1:0-3615 GCA_964518035.1 uncultured Methanotrichaceae archaeon
TAAATTAAAAGGAAATCGCGGGGTATATAAATGCCATACTTTCGGGACTCTACAAATCGACGCGACGGACCGAAAGATATATCAAATAGCCAATCCCCTCGAAAAATGCTACGTAAGCGTCGCTTAAATTCATCTGAGTTTGATGGGATGTTTTGTAGTAGGATCGATTCATGGAATCGATGCCAAAGGTAAGTGAATTAAATGGAAAGATACGGAAGCGGCAGCAGAGGCGGCTACAACAGCGGCCCGAGAGAGATGCACGAGGCCACATGCGCTGAGTGCGGAAAGACATGTCAAGTTCCCTTCAAGCCCGATGGATCCAGGCCGGTTTATTGCAGCGATTGCTACCAGAAGCATAAGCCAGCTCGTGCACCCAGAAGATACTGATCGGATCTGCTTGTTTATAGCGATCTGCTGATATCAGATAATTGTTTAGCGTGTAAATGAGGCAGGGTTGAGAAACGAACCCTGCAAGGACTATTTTTCTGAAACTTGCCGATTTTGACCATTTGACCAACAGGTATATAACGTAGCTATCCATTTCAAGTGATTGCTGCATATCGTCGAATCAATTAAGTTTGAGGGGATGTTCTGTAGTAGGATCGATTCTAGGAATCGATGCCAAAGGTAAGTGAATTAAATGGAAAGATATGGAAGCGGCAGCAGGGGCGGCTACAACAGCGGCCCGAGAGAGATGCACGATGCCACATGCGCTGAGTGCGGAAAGACATGTCAAGTTCCCTTCAAGCCCGATGGATCCAGGCCGGTTTATTGCAGCGATTGCTACCAGAAGCATAAGCCAGCCAGGCCGCCCAGAAGATACTAATCATTTAATGGGAATAATTGGGTCAGGGCTGATCAACAGGCCCTGAAGAACTATTTTTCTTTGAAATTTTGAGCTAGGTAGTTGCTTTTCGGCTTCAATTCATCTTGTATCCGGGCATTCTTTGCTTTTAGCTCAGGCAGCTCAATGCTAATCATCATAGTATGGGTACCTGCTCAGCAAGAATTCCGTCTTTCAGCATGGGGTGCAGCGACCTGTAAGTGAGGAGATCAACTCGTCTTTTCAGGGCATCCTCCAGGTCAAGCTTCAAGCCGGCGAGGTCGATAAGACTCTTTCTGCCTTCGAATTCAATAAGGATATCGATGTTGCTTTCATCGGTCATTTCTCCCCGAACTATGGACCCAAAGAAGGCGACGCGTTTGATCCCGTTCTTCTGCAAAATCTCCAGCGCTTTTTCACGCGCAGCACGCATCTGCTCGTTCATGAATAATTATTAAATCAAATCCACAAATTCATCTACAGTCAATCCTGCTAGAGTTATTAATTTCCTGAGTGTACCTCTATCGACTTCTTTGTGCAGAGGAACGGAAGCGTAACCATTGACCCGTCTTTGATCATGATGAAGTGACTGTCGGTCTGCCTAGCACTAACCCAGCCAACTCTGCTGAAGGCTCTTGCAGCTTTCGCGCCGGAAATTACCGGAAGCTTGGTCATCAGGCCACTACTTCCAGCACTTTCTCGCATCCTTTGACTTGGACTCTCTCGCTCATTACGTCGAGACAGCCCTGGATGGCATCCTTTATATTTTCAAGTGCTTCGTCTACTGTTTTCCCCTGGGAAACACAGCCAGGAATGGAAGGACATTCCACAACTAACCAGCCGTCTTCTCCTTCACTGACAAGAACTTTAAAACGCATTGGATATGGTTTTTAGTTTTCTCTCGCTAAGTAATTTTCCATGATGATTTACTTCGCTCGACATCGGCCCCCTTCACTAGATGACCGGATCAAAAGCCTGAAGAGAGCTTACCTCAAGCCGGCTGGCTAAATGTACCTCACAATTAACGGCAGCATCAGCACGCCCATTGCATGCGTCCTGTGAATTCCGGCCACGGGCGCAATCAGCCCCACGACAGTAGAAAGAAAGAAGATAAACAGCCCGAAGAGGCCTGTGAATGCATAGCTCATGGCCGCTAAAAAGACCAGCACCAAGAGGCAGAGCAGCCGGTAGTTGAGCCGGGTGATGGCCCTGCCTGCCAGGCGGGCCGCGGCTATGCAGGCCAGGTAGGATGCAGCCGCTACTATTATCACTATTATCACCATCTGCACGATAGCATTCTGGTCGAGGTCCATCAGCTCCTGAATGGCTGCAGCGGCGCCGCTCCTGGGCCGGTCGATCACATAGAGCGCTACCAGAGAGAACAGCGCGTTCGCAGTGTTCACTCCGGAGATGGAGACCAAAAACTCCTCCGGGCTGGGGGCCGAGCCCAGGCGCGCAGTGATGGCGGCGACCGAAGGCGAGACGCCGGGAATCCAGGCCACCACAGACCCGCCGAGGCTTCCGGAGAAGACGGCTTTGGCCAGGGCTCCGGCTGAGAGCCGAATCTCGCTCTCCCTCTGCTCTGCAATCTCTGTTCGAGCTGAAAGGCTGATCAATAGCGAAGACGCTCCGAAGATGCCGGAGAGCAGAGGCAGGAGCACCTGCGCCTCCAGGCCCAGGGGCGATGTTGCGAGGCTCTCGCGCTCGAAGGCGAAGACGCCGAGAAGCCCGCTGGTCAGAAAAAGCAGAGCTGCCAGGGCCTTGTACTTGTAGTGCACCCATGCACCCTGGCCTTCGATCTGAGGCCCCATCTCAGATCTGATCATCATAATAGCGATGGCCAAAAGCAGGACGCCCACATACTTGGTAAGATAATCATAGTAGTTGAAGACCGTCCAGGAGAGAGGAACAATCAGGAGAAGCGCAAACAGGACTGAGCCCGCGCTGCCCAGAGCCGAGAGCCGCACTGCCTCGATTCCCCGCCCCTCCAGCATGAGCCTCTGGCCAGGCAGGACGGTGAGGGCTGTCTCGGAATCTGGAGCGCCCAGGAAGACCGCAGGAATGGCATCAAAGAACGTCTGGGAAATGCTGGCTGAGAGGATGATGCAGGACATCTCAAACGGGGTGAGGCCCCAGGCCAGGAGCTGCGGCGAGAGGGCTAAGAGCATGGCTGCGAAGTTGTTTAGGTGAAGACCTGGCGTGAGGCCGCTGATGATTCCGAGGAAGAAGCCGAGAGCAATGCACGCGAGAAGGGTGAGGTCGGGCATATTAACTTCATGAAGAGATTCTAAATGTTTGGGTAGTTATAGATTGCCCCAGTTTAGCATTTGATGCTGCATAGTCTGTCTATCGTACGTGGAAACTGCATCTTTGTAGCCTGGCTGGTGCCGGGGCGCAGCGGACAGCCAGATAGGTTCAGGATACCAGAAATTCCGATGATGAGATACTCGGAGACATAAGGGAAAGTGCTATCTACTTGCAATCATTACAATACTATCCATGCCTGCTACAAAACGAATTCCTGTAACTGAGGCGGTGTGCAATGAATTATCCGACCTCAAGGTGGCAGGACAGACTTGCTCCCAGCTCCTCGAAGAGATGATAGAAGACAGAAAGAAAGCTCGGTTATTCGAGGACATGGAGCGGATTGAAGCCGAAGGCGAGTTTGTGCAGCTCCCGTGGTAGTTTTTCAAGGCATTTCAAACAGATATGACTTTGCGTGCAAAGCCATGCTCTGGGGCTTTGCATCTAAAGTCAATCTTGCACTTAAAGTGACAGACATATGCAGTGCA
>CAZFFD010000145.1:0-3614 GCA_964518035.1 uncultured Methanotrichaceae archaeon
GCCTCTAAATATCTGGCCTGTAGCCCTTCGGCTCATCCACAGGCTCGATTGTGGCAATAGCGTGCTTGAATACCAGGATCGGCCCTTTGGCGGTCTGGATACGGATCTCATAAGGGTTGTATCTATCCAGGATGCCGGTAATTGGCTGGCCTCCAGAGACCAGGCGGATTGTGACCTTCTTGTCCTCGAGCTTGGGGATAAAGTGCGGGCCGGTTTGCTTGGGCGCTGGCTTGGTTGTTGTTGGATTATTCCCGTCTATCATTTTCTTCCACCAGGTCTTCGTGTGATCTCTTAAATTCCTTTATACGAGCGTCCATAAAGCTGATTTCATCGTTGAGAATTGTCTTGCATTTGTCACAACGTATACTATATTGTAGGTTATCCTCTGGGTGGGCTCTTTTGTGATGCCTTTGCCATTTTTTATAGTTGCTGTTTTTATCGTTGCAGCTATAGAAGATGCATTTACCATGATCGAATGATTCACAATTTTCCCCTAAAAGCCGGCAGGAATGCCGTTCTAGAAACGTAGGATCCGCTGGCCTCACTTCTCCGCCGCCTTTTAAAATTTGTTTCCAACCCTCTAGGTCATCTTCGGCTGCTTTGAGTTTTTGGGCATTAAACTTCTTTTGTAGTTCATGGTGGGGGTCTTCATTCATCGTGGTCACTTCAAGAACTGCAATTATCCTCTTTTCTCTTGGTCTCTTCTTTCCCGGGCTTCAATGCTAGCCGGCTGATACTCTGGGGCAATCTGGTAGTAGTTCATTTCCTCATCCCATCTCTTATCTTCTGCACCAGTTCTGGATAGTCTCTCTCCAGGCCCTCTTCAATCCAATGGCTTGCAACTTCGCTGATAGAAAATCGTGGGATGGTCCCTTTCAGATACCACATGGCCGCCGCAATTGTCGGGCTCCACACGCCTATCATCCGCCGCTTGCCGTTTGCAGCTTTAATGGCCTCATCCAGAAGCTTAAGGTCTAATGCCTTAAGGCTTAAGGCATCATCACTTAATGTTTGCTTGCTTAATGTTTCATCCCTTAAGGCTTCTGACTTTTTCGTCTTAATGTCGCCAAAGACGCGGTCCATTAAGTCCCCTGTCATGCGATCACCTCATCCGCAAGCTGCGAATATGCCCTTGCAGCCGGGGATTCGGGATCTATCAAATGAATGGGCTTGCCATAGCTCGGAGCTTCGGCCAGCTTGATGTTCCTGGGAATGACGACCTTGAAGACATCATCTCCTAGAAGCTCACGGACCCGTGTGATTACCTCCTTGCCCATCTTTGTCCGGGCGTCGTACATGGTCAGCAGGTATCTCAGCTTCAGGTCCTGGTCCAGTCCTTCTGAGATCGCCTTTGCCAAGTCGAGTATCATAGAAAGCCCCTGGATCGCAAAGAATTCTGTTTGAATGGGCACCAACACTGTGTCACTGGCCACCATCGCGTTAATGGTCAAAAATCCGAGGTTGGGCGGGGTATCAATGATGATAAAATCGTAAGTGTTCTGAGTCCTAAGCTTAGGTTTTAGTATCCTCTCCCTGGCAATGGACTTGCCTGCAATCTCCATCTCGGCTTTCCCTAGCCGCTTGTCTGCAGGGATAATGTCTAAGCCATTGACCTCTGTGGGTGTAGTGAGCTGTGACAGGCTTAGGTCGCCAAGCATGACCTCATACATGGTATTGTCGAAATTGCTGATTGCCAGGTGGGTTGTAGCTGATCCCTGCGGGTCCAGGTCGATTAGCAGGACTCTTTTCCCTTTGGCCGCAAGGCAGTCCGAGAGATTGACCGCCGTGGTGGTCTTGCCACATCCTCCCTTCTGGTTTGCTATTGCCACTACTTCCATGCATTAAGGGTTAATCTTTAAGGCTTAAGAGAATAACTATTAAGGATTAAGACTTAAGCCTTAATGATTAAGGGCTATCTATCATAGGGCTCAGTTCGTGTTGGTTCATGCACTTACTCGTCTCAAATAGGAGTCGGCCATTTCTTATGTAACGCTTCGATAGTGTCTTATGGATCTTGTTACATAAGAAGAACTTAAAAAGAAACATTTATATGTATCTTAGGTACGTATCTAAAGTCATTAACTCTAGATAGGGGCGAGGGGAAGGCCTATTTCTCCTGCTCGGCTTTCCCCTCGTCTCCTTTTACTTCAAGGGCTCATCAGTTGTCTATGTGGAATGGGCCTAACCAATACCTGGGTCCAATGATTATCCAGATTGCTAATCCCCACAGTGCCAGGGTTGTAACTGCAAGCTCGTTCATAGAAAATCACCCTCATTAATAGTGATGAACTAATATGTATGCGTTTCGCTTTTCAACAGCGTATACTTCATTTCGGTCTGTAGCGTTAGTTGGATCTCGTTTTTGGTGCTACTAATTTGAATAAAAAAGCATATATACTCATACAAATATCAGGATATCGACAAAAGCTAACCTTGTGGAGTGTCAGCCGCGTTCACCTCGCTTGCCTGGCCGTGGGGATTCTCTCCTTCTTCTTCCTCCCACGGTCCTTTTCTAAAAGGCTCTTATCCAAGGTATAAGGGGACTGTCGCATCTCTATTCAGTTATTTGTATCTTATTCGTACTTTCTATTATGTAAAAATGGTTTATTGATATTGTTTTCCGGCCAAAATACTTAACCTTGCACGTAGAATAGACTCTTCATGACAGGAGTCCTTGAGCAGCTATTCAGGCCACAGAAGAAGGCAATGAGTCAGAAGGCTATGGAGCTGGAGGCAGCTAGGGAGATCTTAGCTGAGGTCTTCGGGGTCAGGCTGCAGGAGGTGGATGAGATGATCTGGAGCCGGTTTGTGGTAGAGGATGAGGGCTCTAAAGATGATGGTTTGTGGCCTCAGGAGTTCTGTCTGGGAGAATGAGGTCTACTCTCGGTATGTTCCGGTTCTGTTGTAAGGTGATTATCTGTCCTTTTTCATTGTTAGCGGTGCTTCTTCTTCATGAACCATAGGAGAGCTAGCAACCCCATCACAAATAATTTTATTTTTATAATTTTTTTGATAAGTTTTAACATAGTCTATTTCACCTGTGCTATATGGATCTTAAAACTATAAAATTGTGACCTTTTCATGTTTTATCCACTGACTTTATAGACAACATTGTCTTTGTATTTAGTCGGCCCGGAAAGATCTTTCTTGCTCCCAAGTAGATTGTTTTTCTTCCGGGCCACAAGGCAATTATTCATGATAGTTGCTTAGAGATTATTGGGCGAAGGAGATCTCACCTCGTTCACTATCCAAACTTCGCCCTCTCCTGCCTCTAAATATCTGGCCTGTAGCCCTTCGGCTCATCAACAGGCTCGATAGTGGCAATAGCGTGCTTGAATACCAGGATCGGTCCTTTGGCGGTCTGGATGCGGATCTCATAGGGGTTGTATCTATCCAGGATGCCGGTAATTGGCTGGCCACCTGAGACCAGGCGGATAGTGACCTTCTTGTCCTTTAGCTTGGGGGTGGACCCGTTTGTCAATGGCTTCTTTGGCTTCTTGTTAACTGGTTCTCCATCCATGGACTAACCTCTCCTCCAGAACTGCCACCATCCTTTTCTCTTGATCTCCTCTTCACCTGGCTTCAATGATAGCTGGCTGATGCTTTGGGTGAGC
>CAZFFD010000146.1:0-3579 GCA_964518035.1 uncultured Methanotrichaceae archaeon
TGATATCGGCCTGCATTTGTCTGAAGCTCATGCCGTATCCTGGCTGGATGTCTTCCCTCAGGCCCTTGATCTCTTCAAGCGTGGTATCGGTAGTTTTCCGTATTGCCTTTGTTTCTTCCAGCGTCTCCTCTGTGGTTTTTCGCACGGCTTTGAGGTCGTCTCTCATATCAAGGAGTAGTGGAATGGCCTTATCCAGTTGGACAAATGAGCAAAGCATGGCTACCTCACTGGTTCGCCCAACTTCGCCTTCGTATGGTTCTGAGGTTATCTTAGAGACTTCTGCCAGCTCTGGCTTACTCTTCTCAATTGCTTTCTGGAAGGCCCTAATTCGGGCTTCATCTCCTTCTACCAGGGCGATTACCTCTTGTTGGCTATCTTCATCCCAGTTGTAGGTTGAAAGTCTGGGTAAGGCCACATTTATGGCATGTTTGAGCAGAAATACTCGATAGCCTGCATCATGGACTTTGGGACCTGTAATCTTAATCTTGAGCTTCATAGTCTCGATTCTTGATATGTATCTGCAAACTATTTGGTTTTTGCTGCTATGGTTAAAAACTTTCTGTAGATATGCATAGCCCATTCTTTCCTTAATTCCAGATGGCTCTTCGCTGTTTCACGTGGCTAACCTCTGGTTACTATGATTTTCAATTGTTATCCAGTCGCTCTGTGCGTTCTCTGTGAACTCTGTGCCTCTGTGGTGAAATAGTCGTTAGCCACTGGTTATAGCCAAATGGTTACGGATTACCACCATAGAGACACAGAGCGCACGGAGGACTCACAGAGGACTCTAATATTCTATTACCCACTATTCTATTACCCACTCGAAATAGCGAGGAACCTTCCAGATATCTATAAAACTGGGCGAGAGGGTGTGCGGCCTGAAGCATACCCCATCTTTAGGGTGGGGTGGCCGCACGCAGTTTAATTAAAAAATCACAGCTCTTTTTTGAACGGCACCTGGATCTCAGTCAACAGGTCCTTTTCTGCCTCCAGGGCCGGATCGTTCAGATACAGCTCCCGGATAGGCCCAGATACCTCAAGTCCTTCCCTGGCCATGTGCTCGAAGACGACCTGGTAGGATTGATGAATAGTAGGGTAGCTGCCCTTATGAATAAGGGAAACAACTCTGGACTGTGGAAGGCTCTTCAGCTCGACAGAATTATACAACTCAGGAATCTCCACTCGCCCTGTGACAGGCAGGACGACTTCGATGTTCACCTCCTTTTCAGACCAGTCGCCAAGATCTTCTCCATTTTTATTCATCATATCGGTTTTTCCTTCGCTATTCTCGCCACACTTCTCAACTTTTTCGCTGCCATTCCCGTCTGCGCAGTCCTCGTAGTAAAGGGACATTACCGGGCCTGTTACCTTCAACTGATTCCTCTGATTGGAGGGAAGCGATGCAAGGGTGCATAGCTCTCCGATTAGCTTTCCAATTGTAGCGCTGAGGGCTCCTTTCTCCTTCCTTGAGAGAACTCGCAGTGCCGGAACATCTTTTACAGTGGGTTGTGTTAATGCCATTCCTATCAACTCCGTTTCTTCTTGGAGCAAGGCCTCGATCTTCTGCAGACGCAATAGCTCTGAACGGACGGTGGTAAGCTGTTTTTTCCTGAGACATTCAGCTCTCTTCAGGTCTCCATCCGCTTCTGCTTGCAGGTATTCCACCAGGTCATCAAGAGAAAATCCCAGACTGCAGAGGGCTCTGATCTTCACCCCTCGCTGCATCTGGGCCGCTGTGTAGTACCTGTAGCCTGTGCAGGGATCTCTGATCTCCGGCACCAGGATTCCTTTCCTGTCATAGTACCGCAGAGCTTTCTCTGATATCTTGGTGACGGCTGAGAACCTGGCTATGGGAATTCGATCGGCGGGCATTGCAAAATAATATGATAAAGCCCGTAAATAAAAGGGCTGGCAGTTTGCCATGTGGGAAGGTTTGGCCCAAGGGAGTCTTTGTCGCTGATATTCCATGCCAAATTTAGCCGTTCACTTTTTTTCCAAGGTTTGTTTTCCTGCCACCGATCCTCATCCAAAATTTGAGCAGCAATGGAATTATTGATATACCCTGACGTGTTCTCTCATGGCAAACGATAGCACAGGAAATGCAAGCAGAGAAAGACAAATTCCATCAGGGTATTAAAATGAATTACTGGCAACCTAAGTATGAGCTCATGGATAGAAAGGAGCTTGAAGAGCTGCAACTAGAGCGGCTCAAGAGCGTTGTAGAGAAGGTTTACAGAAACGTTTCCTTTTACCAGAAGAAATTCAAGGAGGCGGGAATCACTCCCCAGGACATCCAGAGCCTCAAAGACCTGTCCAAGCTTCCCACCACCAGAAAGCAGGATCTAAGAGACAATTATCCTTTTGGCCTCTTTGCGGTTCCTCGAGAGGAGATTGTGAGGGTACATGCCTCTTCCGGCACAACCGGCAAGCCAACTGTGGTCGGCTACACAGCTAAGGACATCGAGACCTGGTCAGACCTCATGGCTCGCGACTTCGTGATGGTTGGCGTGCAGAAGGGAGACATATTTCAAAACGCCGTCAACTACGGCTTTTTTACGGGCGGGCTTGGCGTTCACTACGGAATCGAGCGCATGGGTGCAATGGCTGTCCCATCCGGGGTGGGCAACACCGAGCGACAACTTGAGATTATGATGGACTTCGGCGTGACGGTTCTGCATTGCACTCCATCCTACGCCCTCTACCTGGCTGAGACTGCCAAGGCCAAGGGAGTTGTGGACAAGCTCAAGCTGCGAATAGGCTGCTTTGGAGCTGAACCCTGGTCGGACGAATCTAGAAAGGAGCTCGAAGAGGCTCTTCACATCAAGGCCTACGACTCCTACGGTCTGTCCGAGATGATGGGACCAGGAGTCGCATTTGAGTGCCAGGAGCAAAACGGCCTGCACATATGGGAGGACCACTTCCTGATTGAGATCCTGGATAAGAACGAAAAGCCCTGCGCGCCAGGTGAGCCAGGAGAGCTGGTTGTGACATCCCTCACAAAGGAGGCCATGCCGCTCATCAGGTATCATACAGGTGACGTGACCTACATCATGGAGGAGAAGTGCCCCTGTGGCCGGGTCAGCAGAAAGCTTCATAGATTCTTAGGCCGGGCGGATGACATGCTCATCGTGCGCGGCATCAATGTCTTCCCGAGCCAAATCGAGGATGTACTTGTCAGCATTCCTGAGATCGGAAACTACTTCCAGGTGGTTGTGGACAGAAAGAAGCATGGTCTGGATGAGATAAGCATCCAGGTGGAGCTGAAGGACGAGGCATTCACAGGAGAGCTATCCGATCTGGCCAAGATCCGGAAAAAGACTGAAGACAAGCTCAAAAGCGTTCTCAATGTGAGAAGCAAGATCGAGCTTGTGGAGAAGGGCTCCATTCCCAGAACAGCAGGAAAGTCCAGGAAGGTCGTGGATCTCAGAGACGTCTACGCCAAGGACGAGAAAGCAAAGAAATAGACGCGAAAAAACAAATTTGACGGAAATGCTGCCGGGCACAGAGCCCGCAGCATTTGTCTCGATGGGAGTGGAGAGGGGCGAAAGACCCCGGACTTCAGGCCGGGGATGTAGAGCC
>CAZFFD010000147.1:0-3516 GCA_964518035.1 uncultured Methanotrichaceae archaeon
AGCCTTGTAAATACTGAAATTAAAGATGATGGTCGAAATGAGACATTATTGATCAGAATTTAATCAAAATTCAAAAGCAAGATATTAAATATCTTTAGGTAGCAATCAGTTAAAGGGGATTAAATGAAGTGGTTAGTTTTGGCATTTGCTATTTTGATGGCGGCCTTCTTTCCGGCAATGGTCATGGGAGCCAATCCAACACTCACTGTGATTGGAGAAGGAACAGCTACGGTGCCCGCAGATTCAGTCGTGATTTCGGTTTATGTGGAGAGCAGACTGGGAAACAGCAGCGCTGCCCAGAAGGAAGTCATGGATATGATGGACCAGGTGATCGATGCTATGAAAGCTGCTGGTGTCAAGGATGAGGACATCATGGCTGGGCAGGCCAGCAGTGCCACCAGCTTTCAGTCCACAAGCAAGGTCTGCAGAAAAGTGAACAACAGTACTGTATGTGAAAACGACAACATACAAGCTACTTCTCTAGAGAGATCGGCTACAGCCAAGCTCAAGAGCACAGACAAAACAGCAATTAATAAGGTGCTGAACGCTGCTCGATCAGCCGGCGCGGAAGCTAATGTGATGGCTTACAGCCTATCAGATTCAAGCCAAGCAGAGTCTGATGCTCGAAACAAGGCTATAGCCAATGCCAAAAAGAATGCTGCAGGGATGGCGGCAATGCAGGGAATGGATATCGGCGAGGTGCTGGAGATTTCCGATTACGGATATCCTTCTGCTCTTTATGAGAACTTAGGCAGCTCGTCTGAGAGCGGGATGGTAGTGATCACATCCTACGTGATGGTCACCTATGAACTGAAAGTATAAAATAATTTAGGCAGATTAGATTGGGGAGATCCTCATGAAATCAATTAGCATAGTAATGCTGGGAATGGTGCTCGTCCTTATAGCGGCGCCCATGACTGTCGCAGTTGAGGATGACATATCCAAGCTCATAGTACAGGGTGAAGGAAAAGTGACTGCGGCTCCAGATAAGGCAACGGTGGTTTTGGGCGTGGAGACCAGAGATCCGAGCGCTATGGTGGCCGCTTCTGAAAACGCCCGGTTGATGAACGAAACCATCGCAGCACTGTTGGCGGCAGGAATTTCTGAGAAAGAGATTCAGACCAGCAGCTATAGCCTAGGCACAGTGCCGCAAGAAGAGCCAGTCGCCTCAGGAAAGGCGCAAAATGAGGCCCCGCAGTTCATAGCCTCAAACATCGTCACAGCCAACCTGAACAACACAGCCGATGTAGGAAGGGTGCTGGACGCGGCGGTATCGTCAGGCTCTAACAGCATTCAGGAGGTCTCCTTTGACCTGAAAGATCCGCAGCCGCAGAAGGATCTGGCACTCACCGAGGCAATTGAGGACGCCAGGAGAAAAGCGGGGATTGCCGCCAAGGCAGCAGGCGTAAATCTGGGACGGCTGCTGGAGATCAACGAGGGCTACGGATATGTCTCTCTTGCATCCAAGAGCGCTTCGTTTGACATTGCCACGCCTATCTCTCCAGGCAATATGGAAATCACTGCCAGCGTGACCCTCACCTACGAAATATCCTGAAAAGAGGAAAAATAGAAAAATGGAGACACTGGCAGCCTCCATTTAATCGATTGCGATCCCCTCATCCGGCGACGTCATGTTCCAGTCAGGGGCCTGCCAGCCCCCGTACCTGGTGGTCTTCGGACCTGCGCCCGTGCCTCCTATTTCTATTTTTGCCGTCGCCTCTTCTGTAGCGTAGCCTGCTCCATCCACGGCTGTGGCATCAACCTGCACGACATTGACGAAAGTGCCGTCTGTTGCAGCCCTCGCATCGTATTCGATCGTCTGGACCTCATCGGGAAGAAGATCGACGATGATCCACTGTATGACGGGCTCGGCATTCAAACTGGGCTCAGGAGACGATTGCAGCAGGCTCATGTCTGTAGGAAGCTTATCTGTCACAGTGGCCGCCATAGCGTTATTGGCTTTGTTCTTGATCAGGATGGTGTAGTGAACCAACGTTGGATCGAGGGTATCTAACCTCGCAGTCTTGTCCACAAACACATCCGGCGGACAGCAGCCCATCAACCCGCCCTCGATGGAAGAGTAAGCAGCAGCTGATATGCAGTTGTCTCCTTTCATGCCGCAGACCATGACCCGATTGACGATGTTTGCCGGCGCATAGTCGGTTATATTCAGAGTCAGATCGATTTTCACAGAATTTCCGACGCCTAGGTTGAGCAGAGTCCAGTTGACACTGCTGCCGGAAAGGCTTGAGGGCCTGACGGACGAGCTGATGTACTCGGTTCCCGGCGGGAAGATGTCTCGGACGCTTATAGGTGCCAGAGAGCTGGATCCGTCGTTAGTTATGGTTATGACGTACTCGGCCACGTTTGCGTTGGTCTTGTTGAACCATTTGCTCGCCATGCGACCTTCCTTTGTCACTGTTATGTGTGGGCGATCGTACCTGGATACGCCACCAATGCGTATGTTTCTACTGATATCGTACTCGCCGACATAGCGTTCTTCGTCATCGATTCTGTCGGAACGATTTGTTCCGGCGGCCTTTGCCCTGAAGTCAGCAATCCCGCTGAAGCTGGCGTTGGTCTTCATCTCGTTTAGGCCTAAGGCAACGCTCTCCTTCTTGAGATAGTTCAATGAGGAATATCTCTCGCCAATATAAGTCGGAGTCACGCTGCCGTTGTAGTCTGTTGCGACGGGAACCATGCAGGATTTGTTGGCGGCAGTTATGTCGCCTCCGCGAAGAGTGCCGGTCTTGGACCACATGCCCTCGCTCCACAACATGTCCTGTGCGACTGAGAAGTCAGGAGTGTAGCTGTAGTTCGTCGGTCCATGTACTAGGCTGATGTCCTTGGCAATGTAATTGGTAGGCGTACTGATGAGCTCATCGATTTCGTATGAGCCGGTTCCCGATTCGTAGGTCCTCTGGCTGTCGGTCACTCGCTTGTCAACCGCCACATACCCGTAGCCAGTCATGGATTTGTTGGACTGGACGCTTCTGCCGTACTCGTCCACCATCTCAGAGACATTGAATCTGCCAACAAAGTCCTCAGAGGATTCGTAAACGGGCCTGGCCTTGGGGTGAGCATCAGGGCTATCCTTCTTGAGCACTCCGATATGTCCCACGCCCTCGATCTCGACCTCGGTCTTCATCGTCGAACTGTTGCAGTCCATTTCGATCGACCTGTCTCTATCGATCTTGTTTGCAAATGTGTACTGTTCGTTGATGGTCGCACCGGTTATGGTGTTGATGCCTCTCGTCGTCTCAGTCCATTTTGAGCCGTAGTCTATCGACCTGTTCAGGGGCAGGGTGAAAGTTGTGGGCCGATGGGAAGCTGAGACGCTGGCAGTCGAGCTGATGGACTTGTTCTCCGTTCTCATGCGGATCATCTCCTCGCTCTCGTACGTGCCGCTGCCGGACTCGCGGCTTTGCAGCTCGGTTCCTGGGTCGACTATCTTCGTAGACGCGCAGCTTGATATCGTCTCGACCAGATCGGCTTTAGCGTAGGCGCAGTTGGTCA
>CAZFFD010000148.1:0-3488 GCA_964518035.1 uncultured Methanotrichaceae archaeon
GAACTCTTGACTTTTCCATATTATAAAACTCAAACCTATTAGAGGGTCACGACCGTTCACCCCATCACGACTGCAAAATTCGCTATGCACTTAAGACAAACTTAATAGGCATTGATCAGATCAACACATGAGGTGTTAGGATGACTGTCAAATCCTCATTGTGGCGATTTCGATATCCTGGAATGGATTGTGCAGTGGATATGAGGTTTGCGTGGGCTGCATCGGAAAAAGAGGCGAAGGCCGCGCTCACGAAGAAACTGAAGGTCAGAAAATTGCCTCAAGGAACAGAGCTTTGGCCTGAGGAAGATAATTAATTGAGAGGACGAATCATTATCATACCACATTCAACAACGATCTCTATCCGTCTGCCCGGAACCAGTCCTACCTCATCCATTATTTTTTTCGATAATTTTATTTTGCCGCTGCCGTTAACCGAGTGGAGTAGCTGCTGCTCTACCTTCATAATTGTCACACCCCATCAATAAATATAATGTGCTGGTCATAGCACACTAATCCTAATATAACATGATCTATTATGGTATATTAGGATTTCCTTCAAATGCTCCTGAGAATAGCCGACCATATCCTGGCGAACAGTTTATCAATTAATATCATGATAAACCGAATTATGAAACAATTATCCGTACTGGTGGATGATGATATATTGGAAGCAATTGAGAATCGCATCGTGGCATCAGGTCGCAATAAAAGCGATGTCGTCAGAGAGCTTCTGGTGATTGGTCTCCGAAAACCACCTACTTCTGCCTACAGAGATCTTGTTCTAAATGCGATTGCAGAGCATGAAAGGAAATTCCACACAGAGGATAAAATATCAAAACCATGATTTGATATTCAGATGGACAGTACCTTTCCGTGAGTGTCGATCTTCCCCTCAGAGATCCGTGTAGAACTTATGCGGACATGATCCTGAGCAAGCTGATATTCGATCATGGAGATCTTCATTGGTTTTAGATCCCTCTTTGCCCTCAGACGGTTGATCTTCTCAGCCATCGGCAGGGTCTCAGGGGACACAACAATAAAATCGAAGTCCTCATATATTGACGGGCCACATTGATCGTCGATCTTTGTGATATGGGGATCCTCAATTCCAAAGCACATCCGCACCACTGAGCACAGAGTTTTTGCCCGGAGACCGAAATCCCGCACCGATCTGGTCCTGCTTGCTCTGGCCATCTCATCGGAGGTCAGGCCTATTATCACATCTCCACCTCTGCCAAGCTCAAAGGCGCGCCTGAGAAGTGCGATATGCCCATCATGAATGGGATCGAATGTACCTCCAACAGCAACTCTGGCCATACAGGGCCGCCAATGAGAGTGCGGTATAAGTACTTGACGGCAGCAATGCAGTTTCAGAATCTTCTGCCCCTGAAGCGTTCCAGAACTTTAGCTACAATCCTGCTTGAGCTGCAAAGTGAACAAGGCTCATGGTCCATAATACGTACAATTTTACAGTTTAAATTTCGGCGAAAGAGCTCTTCACGCAAAGCATCCTCATCAAAGTGCTGATCATAGCCCAGCGTGATTATGTCCGGACGGAGAGTCTCCACAGTACGGAAGATGTCACTCTCTTCGCCAAGGATGGCTCTATCCACCACCTTCAGGGCTGCAATCATCCGAAGCCTCTGCTCATCGGGCAAAATGGGCTTGGGCTTATGGCGCACATTGATGCCTCTAGCTACAATTACGACAAGCTCGTCGCCCAAAGCTCTGGAACGCTCCAGGTAGAAGACGTGGCCGGGATGAAGGAGATCAAAGGTACCTGTGGCTACTACCAGCGTCAACGCCTTCCCTCGTCGAGTCCTTCGTCTGATTCTTCGCCGATATCGCCATCGAATTCATCATCAAACCAGTCGTCTTTGAACTCCACATCCAAAATAGCCAGATCGCGTCGTCTTCCACTTCCGTCATAGCAGGCCCAGCTCTGAAAGTCGAAAGGAGGACCGACGATGAGATGATAGTCTCCGGTGCGGGAGAAGAAGATGATGTCCTGTTCAGACGGTCTGAGGTCGCCGGACGGGTGGCTATGAGCTGATCCCGCTACCTGCATGTTGGGAAGCATGTAGAGCCGAACGAGAGCACTCATGCGAGAGCTCTCAGTCCCGGGAAGGATCAGAACCTCGCTGATGATCTCGTTTTCAACAGAAAGCAACCCTGCGAACTCCATTGGCAGAGATGATCTCGAGGCCTCTAAGATGAATTGCAGCGTATCGCGAGCAATGCCGCATACCTTTTTCGTTCTCATTCTGATTCCTCCATTGCACTCAAGCCTAAGGTCGTCTCACTGCGCCCGAGAATCCTGAGGGCGCAGGTGAATGCAGTCTCCTGCAAGCACTCTCTTCAGTTCCTGGCCCTGCCTGAGAATAAGAGCGCCATCCTCTGCCAGATCCACGACCTCACCCTCAAGATCGCCTGAGTAGGAGCTGATGCGCACCTGCTTATTCAGTGTGAGCGAGATGCTGCGCCATTCTTCGTAGATATCGGGACTATTCATATTATCGATTGCAGCTTCCGTCTCCTCTAAAATCCTGGCGATCAGCTCGCATCTGTCGATCTTTCGGTCGAGCTCTGTGGCCAGAGAGGTCGCCTTCCACTCGGATGGAAAGGACGAGGAATCATTATTGACATTGAGGCCCACCCCAACTACAGCATAATCAAGCTGGTCCGCCTGGGCTCCGATCTCAGTCAGAATGCCGCAGATCTTTTGATCCCCCATCAGGAGATCGTTGGGCCACTTGATGCCTGTCTGCAGACTGAAGAGCGAAGAGATCGTCCGGCAGATGGCGACGCCTACGGCCATGTTGATCCTGCCGACCTGAGAGAGGGGGATCTTGGGCTTCAAGACAAGGCTCATCCATATGCCCCCTGGAGGCGAGGCCCAGGGACGAGTGAGTCTGCCTCTCCCCTGCACTTGAGTCTCGGCCAGGATGACCCTGCCGTTAGGACTGTCTCGGATTACCAGGAGGGCCGTTGCGTTTGTGGACTGCACCTCGTCATAGACGCGCAGATCTTTTCCAAGCCACAACGTCCTCAGGTTGCTCTTAATCCTGTCAGCATCCATTAAGTCCGGCTTTCCTGCCAGACGGTAGCCCTTTCGGGTGGATGATGAGATATCATATCCCCTTTTCCTGAGGACCTGGATCTGCTTCCAGACTGCTGCGCGGGAGACTGCAAGCTTCTCAGCCATATCCTCGCCAGATACCCAATCCCCAGAGGCCAAAAAAGATAGGACGTCTTTCGTGGCCAATTTCAGCTCTTCCCCTCTACCTTTTGCTGGCTGAGGTATGACCCGACGGCTGCGGCGATAGCAGCGATCTGGCGGTCATCCACGCCCAAGGCAGAAGCCAGTGACATGCCTTTCTCGTAGTCCTCAACAGCGACTGCCTTGACTGCCTCCATGATATTTTCCTCTTTAATGAAGTGGGTGTTTATGTCGCCGCTTCTGAACCTCTGATTTCTAAGAACCGCTT
>CAZFFD010000149.1:0-3317 GCA_964518035.1 uncultured Methanotrichaceae archaeon
GAAATGAATAATAATCTTAAGGTTGTTCTGTTCGGTTTTTTGCTCTGGCTGATACCTTTTGCAGTCTCTGCATTGATATTTCCTCTGAGGGGCTTGGACCGTCCTCTCTTTGAGTCGATCATGTCGGTAATAATAGTCATCTGGACTGTCTTCTTCTCCATCATCTATCTCACAAGCAAAAATCTTTCTGGCAAAAAGGGCCATCTCCTCATAGAGAGCGTAAAGATCGGTCTTATCTGGCTTGCTATGAGCATAGTGCTGGACCTTATGATCTTCATACAGGGCCCGCTAAAAATGTCGCTTTGGGACTATACAACCGATATCGCTGTCATATATCTCATGATGCCAGCAATCACATCCGGATTCGGCTATCTGCTGGACCGTGACCCCGCATGATGGGTGCGTTTGGGGATGTCATGGCTCTCACCTCGTCGGAGAGGAAAAACCCCATCTGCTCTAAGAGCGCCCTCGCCTCCCCTCGCCCATGAAGAAGCAGCTCGACCAGATCCTCAGGCTGGTCAATGTCTGAGGATGCCCGGAATGACTCGAAGACCGTGGCCTCCAGGCCTGCTTCGCGGGCGAAAGCCAGATGCTTGGGAAAGCTCAGACCCCGGTAGCAGGTGCGAAAAACCGGGCTGTTGATGAGGATCATATTCGTCCCACCGCCCCGGCCAGGAGAGAGAATCACGTCTCCCGGACAGTTGAGAATGCCGACGATGTCGTTCTTCGCCAAAAGAGCCAGATCTGCCATCACGATGAGTACATCCTTCTGCCATCCTCTGCGGGCCTCATCTTCAATCAGCTCGTTGAGGGCATCGTTCAGATCCAGATCCGACTCTAAAATCTCGAAAACATCTCCAGCGATTTCGATATCTTCGGCATACAGGCCGGGCCTAGAGAGAACCGTCACCGTGCCAAATTCTGATACCGTCCTCAGGACGTCTCTGGTCATGGCAAGGGCCAAAAGCCTTCGCTCTTCCGGCTTGAGGGCAGGGGCCAGCCTGCTCTTGGCGCCGTTGAACTTGAATGGTACTACAATTCTAACGGATCTAGAGTCGCCGTTGCCTTCACAGGAAAGAGCCAAGACTCTTCTCACCTCTGGATAGCCTTATCTTCTCAAGAGTGGCCGGATCACATCCATCTCCTCAGGCATGAAGACGCTTTGCTCTCCAAAACGCGGATACCTCAATCCCCGAAAGACTATTGCTGGTATGCCGTCACCTGCTTCACCCATTAAGAGGTTTGCAAATCCTGCAATCTCGTCTACAACAGCCTCAAGGGTGATCTCAAGAGCTTTTCCATGAAGGTCTCGCTCGCCGCGCCAGTCGCGTACAGCAGCAATTCCTGCCCAGCCTACAGCCACTCCGGCCACGCCAAAGCGAAACGGCCTGCCGCAGGTATCAGTGATGATAACTGCGCAGTCCTTATCAAGGCCCGCGCGGATCTCTTCAGCGCTCTTTTTCGGATCTTCCGGCAGCAAAAGAATGCGGCCGTCTCCAACATTGGACTGGTCTATCCCGGCGTTGACGCCAATGTGACCAAAGCGTGTCTTCACCAGCAGGAAGGGCTTGTCAAGGAGGACGTCCACAGACTCGTCCAGTACCGCCTGAACAAACCTAGGGTCCTTGCCGATCGAGCTTGCTATTTCAGCCGCCCTGGCAGTGGGCTCGTAGCCGCCTAGATCCCTAAAACGTCCTTCCGACTTGGCAACAATGGTGCTGGCCAGGCAGAGAACATCCCCATCTCGAAACTTAAAAAGTGATTTGATAAGCGAGGCGATATCATCGCCTTGCTTGATGATGGGCAGGCCGCGAATTACGTAACCCTGCAGGGATGGAAGAATTGCCTCAGATGCAGACATATCCTAATTGCATATTCTATGGAATCCACTCATCTTTTGGCACGCGGCTCAGGCGATAGAGCCTTGCCTGAACCAGAAGGTCAAGAAGATAGGAGTAGTTCTCAGCGACGATTGCCGCCCTCTCCTCGCTGATCTCTTCCCAGGGAAGACCACCGTATCCTTTGGCATATTCCATCCAGAATGCCGGTGGAGAGAACTCAAGCAGATACTTGTAGTTCTCATTAAATGTGATGGTGATCTTCTCTTCCATCTAAGACACCTTGCCTTTTCTCTCTATGACCTCAGCGAAGGCTAAAGTTCCGCTGATCTTCTTGATCTTGGCCTTGACTATCTCGCCTTTGACGGCACTTGGCACGAAGATGAGGTACTTGTCCACCTTTGCTATGCCGTCGCCCTTGTTGCCCACAGACTCAATGCGCAGCTCATATGTCTCTCCTTCTTCGATGACATCCTTTTGCACCGCAGTGGTGGCCTTTCTCTTTCGAACCGGCCGGTGGGCGCCACAGGCATCGCACTTGAGGGTCAAAACTCGATCGCTCTTGATAAGATGAGTATCAGGTAGCCTGCACTCAGTGCAGACCACATATTCCTCAAAGTAGGATTCTATCTGGCGGGCGATGGCAGTCTCGCCAAACTTCCCTTGAAATATGCCTCGCGGACCCTCGATCTTGCCTGCTGTTCCCATCTCCTGAAGCAGATACTTCATGAGATGCTCTGGTTCGCGATTGAGCGTGTCAGCAATGGCTCCGAAGTTTTCAAGAACGGTGGTCTTGCCCTCGTAAAAGACCTTGGCGGAAGGAATGACGAACCGCTCCTTAGACTCATGAGTGGCCGGCATCTTCTTCATGGCCCTATCCAGGCCCGCTAAATAGTCATCCATTACTTTATCAGCTCTTGACCAGAATCCACTACGATCTGAATCGGTGTTGGCAATTTATGTCCTGCCCTGGTCAATGCTATCTTGGCGTCATTGAGATAGGCAAGTGGTACTCCCAATGTGAAGAGCTTCTGACCGGCCTCAACCCTGGCCGCTGTTCCTACAGCCTTTCCGAAAGCCATTCTCATGCCGCTGGAGACACGGTCTGCTCCCGCGCCAGTGGCCTGCTTATTCTCCCGGATGACGTGGTGCGGATAGGTTCTGAGCTTGAGGTGGAAGTTGGTTCTGCCTACCACTTTCAGAAGATAACGATTGGCTGCAACCCTGCCAGCTTCCAGAGCGGTATGCCTGATCTGACAGGGCTCCTTGACCACGAGTGTGAGCTTGATGGGAAAATCTTCAGTCAAATTTCCCATGTCATAGTGTACTACTTTGCTTCCAGGGACTCCGCCCATGTACCGCCTGCGCGTGTAGGGCCGCTCCCTTCTTCTATACATGCTTGCTGGCTTGCGTGTCAAAACGAATTCCTCCGATAATCCTGAGATTGGTGCACTACGCACCTTGCTTATAAGGTTTGGC
>CAZFFD010000150.1:0-3149 GCA_964518035.1 uncultured Methanotrichaceae archaeon
GCGCAAGAGAACCGATATAGAGTTCCCGCACCCCGTCCCCGTCAACGGTCTGACCGCCCGCTGCGAACAGGTGTCCCATGGCGACAATCGGAACATGCTTTCCCAGCAAGGCGCGCCTTTGTTCCGCTGCATCGCAGACCAAACGGTAATGTGTTTTTATCCCATCAACGATCTTCCGCTCTTTGTCCTCGACACTCTCACCGGTCTCGGCGGTGCGGATATCGTGGTCTCTGAGATAGGGTATGGCGCAGACGATCACCATCGGCACGCCGTCTTGTGCCGAGAGGACGAGCAGTTCATCGTCGGGTTTCCCCGATGCGTATCCCACGACATGGATATTCAGGAATTTCAGGAGTTCCTTGGGCGCGTTCAAAAAGGAAGGCGAATCATGGTTCCCCGCAATGACGACCACATGGCGGCGTTCAGAAGAAGCAACTCGGCACAGAAACTGGTAATAGAGTTCCTGCGCGCGATTGCTGGGTGTGCTGTTGTCAAAGACATCACCTGCCACCAGCAACACGTCAATATCCTCTGTTTCGATAAGGTCGGCCAGCCAGTTCAGGAATGCCTCAAATTCCTCGTATCTCTTGCGCCCATACAGGGCGCGGCCGATATGCCAGTCGGAGGTGTGGAGAAGTTTCATACAGATTCTTCTTAAATGTTATAGCGGCGCACGGTAATATTTGGAGTCTCTGTTGGCAAAAGCGAGCATAGTCCCCTCAAGGATGTCTACAACGGCTTTGTTTATTGCGGGACTCTCAATAGCCCCGGAAATGTAGCTCATCTTATAGTTATCTTTTTTGTTCAAATCCGCACATATGACTTGTTCAGCATCGCACACTACAGCTAAATTTGGGTTGTGCGTTACTATTACAATTTGCCTTCGCTGTTTTGCTTCCTTCATGCAAGGCACAAGCAACTCATAAACGGTTTGGTTATCGAGATTTTCTTCTGGTTGATCGATGATTAACGGAATGTCATTTTTGTCGACCAATAGATAAAATATAAGAAGAAGTGTTCCACGCTCTCCCGGTGAGAGTTCACTGAGTTCTTTGTCCCCCATCTTTAGGGAATATCGAGGTTTGAGGTAGTCCAGTGAAAAAATCATGTCATATAATTCTAATGCGGTTCTGCCCTTCCGCATTTGATCAGGAACTTTGACCGTCTTTCCACCAGGTCTCTTGTCTTCACATAGAGCAGCACAGATTTCTTTTAGAAAGTTTTCAATTCCATTTTCGGTATTGAAGTCTTGGCGTTGAAGAATCCCTTCTAACATTTTGTGCCCTTCTTCAACTCCGCAAAATGTTCCTGTCACCCCTCGGCTTATGTATTCGAAGAAATTATTTTCAAATCCTGTATCAACGATTCCAACTTCAAAATTGAGTTGATACTTGTCCCGTGCGAGTGGCCTCTTGTCTATGAACTCTTGGACTGGGGCGTATAATTCTCGATATGTCTCTGCTAGACGGCTAATAATCGCATGTATTTCTTTTGTTTTTGCTAATCGTAGTGTAGATACATTATCTATTTTGGTGGGAATGGTTTTTAATTCTTCTATTTGCTTCTTGTAATAATTGAGTGAACCCGAGATGCTGTCCGTACCCAATATTTCGATCTTCTTTTTTTCCCATGACTTCAATGCAGAAGTATAAGCCTGATATTTCTTATTCGGTTCATCAAGCTTTGTTCGTAACTCGCTTATTTTTTCCTCTAACAGTTTTTTCTTTCGGGCAAGGCTATCCTCAACCTGTGGATCAATTTCTTGGTCTGCTTTCTTTTTAGCATCAAAGAAGATATTGAGGCGATCCCTAAGAGGCTGCTTGTCTATAGCATATTTTATGACTGACTCCTGTATAACACCTATAGCTTTGAATTCATCTTTGCTGCCGTCAATAAATGCTTGTACTTGGCGATCTATGTTATCCACTTTTTCAATCAGTTTGTTGGCTGTGGATATAAGAATCGTCAATCCCTTCTGTTCCTCAGCCGTCAGTGATAAACGATTCTCGTATTCGGCAAGTTGTGCTTTATGCAACTCAATGATTTCAGCTGTTGCAGCAATTTCTTTTTGCTTTATAGGATCATTTTCGGGTTTCGGAACCTCTATTGGTTGGGATTTTTCATGCGCCTCAAGTTCTAATTGCTTCTGCACCAAGAGATTATTAAGAAGGAGGCGATATTCATCAGTACATTGATCTGTTAGTGCGATCAACTGCTCATTTAATTGATGGAGTTCGCCAGAGAGTTGTTGAATGCGCGTTTTTGCTTCTGAAGTCTTGTATGCAATAAGCTCATCAAGGGAACCTTGGTTGAGTTGATCAGGAATATTCACATGGGAAAAAATTACTTTCTTCAGTTCATAATCAAAATCGGATTCTTCTATACTACCAAGTTGGGTACATATTTTTTCAAGAAAATTTTGAGGAATATATTTTACTAACTCAGGTTGAGTCTCATCAACTTGTTCCTCCAGCCCCTTCGATACAGATGTATTGCTCTCCCAAGTCATAATAACTCGAAAGTGTTTTGCTTTGTTGTTTTTTTGCTGTCGGAAATTATCGTCTGATAAAAAGGTGAAGTTGCCATGCTGCTTTGTGTTACACACTAAGCCAAGGATATCTGTAAGAGCGCTCTTTCCCTTTCCTTTATTCCCAATAATAGCGACCATACCGGTGTTGAAGGGAATATCATTAGCGAACCAGGTTTCACTGAGCGTACTATCCGTCTTCCTTTCAATGCGGATATTCTTGATATATTTTGTAGTGTTGTTTTGTACGTGAACAAGCGAAGGTGGAATATCGCCGACAAAGACTCTGTCATTGGGCTCTTTCAAGACCTGTAGGAGACCTTGGAATGTGGGATCAGCCTTTATCCATGTGAAACAGTTGCCGAGCCTATCCTTGTTATCAGATTCTGAAAACCAATGCGCATCGCTGCAATCTAGTAGACAATCATTAACTTCTGACTCCAATAAATACTGTTTTGCCTTTAGCCAATCAGTGGCGCTTTCTGCCGCAATAAAGACTAAGTCTGCATCATTAATTATCGTCTTTTTTTCTGCTATTGATTGATCATTCCATTTAATGTCGGCCCATTCTGTTTTACCAACAGCAGTAACAAATTTGCCTTCGAAATAGTGTGATCGTAAA
>CAZFFD010000151.1:0-3094 GCA_964518035.1 uncultured Methanotrichaceae archaeon
CTTTTGGGAACGCCCTATGATTCCAGATGTCCTGACTGAACCGATCAATTGTATCCGCTGACTTTGAATGCTTTTTCAGCCTAAGGTCTACAGCCAATTCTTTCATCTTTTCCGGATCTTCAAGTCCTTGCCTGAGCTTCTCGGCTACTGCTTCTTTGTCTCTATTTGGGATATTGTTCATCACCACCCGACTGAAATGAACCTGGCACATTTGCCAGGATGCACCAAGGAATCTTGATGAAACCGCAGCCTGAATTCCTTTATGGCTGTCACTGGCGGTCCAGAATTGCTCAATAGTGGCGGAATAAATTTGTCCACCTGCCAATCCCTGACATCAAAACTTAGGGGTTGTGTGGATGCTGGACATGGAGGAGTTCCTCATGTTGAGAGATTTATTCAACAGAGATTTGAGTATCAGCGAGATCGCCAGAAGAACAGGACACAGCCGAGGAACGATCCGGAAATACCTTTCCACTCAGGCACCGGTCGCGCCGCAAAAGAGATCTAAGAAACCCAGCAAGCTTGACGATTACAGAGAATACATTATCAGCAGGGTTCATGACTATCCTCTTTCAGCCAGTCGTATTTATCGTGAGATCCAAGATCAAGGATTTACTGGCAAATATACAATTGTCAAAGATTTTATAAGATCAATTCGACCAAAGACTGGGGTACCTGCTGTATATAGATTTGAAACCAAACCAGGAATCCAATCACAGGTTGATTGGGCGGAATGCGGCCAAGTTGAAATCGATGGCATGCCGAGAAAACTCTTCTGCTTTACAATGATCCTCGGCTATTCCCGAATGAGATATGCAGAGTTTACGTTGAGCATAGACGTCCATAACTTGATTCAGTGTCACTTGAATGCATTCCACTATTTTGGAGGCTACACCGATGAGATCCTCTATGACAACATGAAGCAGGTCGTGCTCAAGAGAGGTTCTGTTTCGTCTAACTCAACCTGGAACCCGGAATTCGAGGATTTTTTTAAGCACTATGGTTTTATTCCCAGGCTTTGCCGTCCTTATAGACCACAAACCAAAGGAAAAATCGAAAACAATGTATCATTTGTTAAACGAGATTTTCTTTTAGGAAGCGAGTTCCAATCATTTTCGGATATAAACTTTCAGAAACAGAAATGGTTAGATCGTGTGAACTCCAGTATTCATGGCACCACGAATGAGATTCCTTTGGAAAGGCTGAAAAAGGAAGGTCTCAGAGACCATAATTCAGTCCCTCCTTACAAAAATGTCCTTAAAGCACATCGAAAAATATCGCGAGATGCCTATGTTTCTTATCTGGGCAATCGTTACTCTGTGCCGTATCGATATGCTGGAAGAGAATGTGTGCTGCAGGTCTCTAATAACCGTATCAGCATTGTTATTGGCAAAAATGAGATCTGCACACATGAGCTAAAACAGGGTCATGGAATTGTCTCTCGAAATAGGGATCATTTTAAGGGACTGTTATCAGAAATACTCAAGCAGAATTCAGGTCCAAGACAAAAGTGCAGTGCTCTCTTCAGGTTTGCTGAGCCTCAGGTAGAACAGAGATCGCTATCAATCTACGATTGTTTTGCTGAGGGGATAGTAAAATGAGCTGCCTGGAATACGAAAGGCTTCATCATAATCTCAGGCTCCTGGATCTAATCACACTGGATTCGATTCTTGATAACTACCTTGAAATAGCTGCCAAAGATGGCAAATCAACAATCGAAATCCTGGATTATCTTGTAGCGCAAGAGGTTGAAAACAAAGAGTCCCGTTCTTGTGCTTTGAGGATGAGACTTGCAGGATTCCCTGTTGAAAAGAGGCTAGAGGATTTTGATTTCAAATTCCAGCCAGCTCTTGATAAGGCAACAATCAAGGACCTGGCATCGATGAGGTTCATTCATAACCACGAAAATATAGTCTTTCTAGGGCCACCAGGAGTTGGAAAAACACATCTGGCTATCGCATTAGGTATTGAATCCATCAAATCTGGATTCAGAGTGAGCTTTGTTAATGCTTTGAATCTGGTCGAGAAGCTCTCCAAGGCAGAAAAGGAAAAAAGATTAGAGGAGATGATTCGAAAGCTGTCAAAGTTCCAGGTATTGATCATAGACGAGATAGGGTATATGCCATTCGATGAGATGGGCGCGCACTGCTTCTTTCAGCTTATATCCAGGCGCTATGAGAAAAGCTCTTTGATCTTTACATCTAACAAGTCCTATGGCGAATGGGGAGACATATTCAAGGATCATGTTATCGCGTCGGCTGTTTTGGATAGAATTTTGCATCACTGCACCACGGTCAATATAAAAGGTGACAGCTACAGGCTCAAAGATCGAAAGAAGCATGGACTGAGCCCTCAGAGTTCCAGGCTTGAGTGAAGGTGAAAACTGCTATGGTTGGGCAAGGCTTTTAAGTTAGGTGGACAATTTTATCCCGCCATAATTGGACAATTTTAAACCGCCATTGACAACCGGAAGTGGAATTCCATATGCAGATTATAATTTAGTGATTTCTGTTGAGCCGAAAAGGCCACTCAGAAATACCAGTGTCCTATTGAATTTGACGATCCGCAATAACGAAGTCAGCTTATTAACTGTTCAATTTATCAAGCTTCAGATCTCTCGCGAATTTGAGGTAATTACCTGCCATCAAGTTAATTCACAAGATATTATCCCCCTGGATGCCGATGGTAGTTATACATTGTTGGGTCCATTCAAACTAGAAAAGCATGAAACAAAACAATTTAATTATGAAATTCGAATTCCTCGCAGCGTTGAAGTTAATAAGACGAATCTCTTATCATCTTATCCGGAACTCAAGTTCAAGGGATATAAGTCCTTGGAAACCAATGAAAAAATTGACTCTGAGATCGATATTCAAAATAATCCACCAGAAATAGTCTGGTCTGAGGCGTTATTTCCTGAACATATGGTCAAGGAATGGGGGAATAATGGCACGCTCCTTTTTATTGGAAATATCAGTATTCCTATTGAAGTTAAATTCAAGATAAAAGCTACCGATGTTGAAGACGGGGAACGTTTAAGGTTTATTGGATTTGCAGTCGGACAAGATGGAACAGAATTAGGGAATCGAACTTC
>CAZFFD010000152.1:0-3093 GCA_964518035.1 uncultured Methanotrichaceae archaeon
GAGTGGGTTATAATAAATGGTTATCCCTTTACCCATAGAAAATAGCGAGGAGCCCGTTTGTATCTATAAATTTTACTACTTTATGAGAAATAAAATTTGGGATAAAATTTTGTCAGCAAATCCTCAATTTGATTACGGATTTGTGGATAATCTTAAATCTAGGAAAGAGTATTCAGTTTGTTCGGAATGGTGAAATATCGGATATGATAATGAAGGGGCTATATCAAATAAGTTCAAGGATAACTTTTCTGGTCCTCATTTTAGCCCTAGTATCCGCACTTTCTTCTCCTATCGTATTTGCATCCATGACACAACAAGAACAACCCGGATCAAAGGAAGCTAATCCTACAGAAATAATCATAGAAAAAAACTATGATGAAAAGCATAATTTTACATATATAAATAACTATTTTAAATTTGGGCAGAAATTTGGCAGAGAATCAACCAAGACGTCGCAAATTGAGTCGAGTTGGATAGATATTGGTTTGCCCGAAAATCTGTATACATCTTCAGGTCCTCTACAGGCAAATTCCAATAACCAACAAGCTGCTTCGCCTACAATAAAGCAGGGTTTTATTGGTGTATATCATCCGTTCAAAGGAAAAGTCTATGCAGGAACAGGCATATCTGAGGATGAGGATCTTTATCAAGCTTACCATTTTGGAGTGAACGGCATAATTAATGACCCGAGCTATGGTGCGTATGATTTTAGAGAAAATATCGAAAAGCATTGTCAGGAATTTGATACTAACCTGGTTTATGGAATAATTCGGCCACCTTCCGAAAGGGGAGTTGTTAATAATCCCAAAGATACTAAGCTATGGGAACCAGAATCATCACCAGGGATGATCCAAGCAGCAGCGAGGTTCTCCAAGCTATCTTCAATTTTTCCCCAAATAAGAGGGGTGATAATTGATGATTTTTGGGCTAACTATTACGGAAATGCCTTTTCTCTGGAAGATATGAAAAATATAAAAGGTGCTCTATCAGGGAAAAAATTGAATCCAGATGGTTCTGTTGATTTTGAATCACGCACAACTACACCTGATTTGCAGTTGTTCATTGTGACATATGGGGGCGAGTTGAGGATTCCCCCCGATAAAGACATAATAGATATGATCGATGGTGTCAACTTCTGGCTTTATGACCAGGAGGATTCCTATAGCAAATTCGACCTATATTTAAGTGCCCTGGAGGCCCATTATCCAAATAAAGAACTGATCACAGGCGTGTATATCCATAATGGCGATTATGGTGATATGTCCAATCAATCCATATCCTATTTGACAGATAAGGGCATACAGCTTTATGAAAAAGGTTTATCATCTGGAATACTTTTATTTTCTGGATATTGGCTGGTTAAGGACTATATATCAGAAGAGAGAAGCCAGGAGATTGGGCTTTCTGATATTTTTTATAGCAAATACTATCCCTATCTCGGTGAGATAAATTGTCAAGTGGTGGATGATGAAACCTCGCGGCCGCTGCAAGGAGTTAAAATCAAGATCTGCCTCAATAAGGCTAGAAAGATTACTGCCGCGGGAAAGACCACCAATGGACAGGGGATGTTCCGTTTTTCAGGATATGCAGGTAGATCCGGAGGCGTTTCATATAGCTTCACAACCGAGAAAGAAGGATATAATCCTTACAATGGATCGTTCACCTTGGAAGCAAATAAAGCTATAGATCTGCCGTCAGTAAATCTCAAACGATTAGAACTGGATATTGAGAGTTCTTTTGAATCCCATAGCAGTGGTCTTGAAGAAAACGATATCAATTATATTTAAAAATTGCTGCCCAGGTCCTTGCCTGGGATTATGACGATATGCCAGCGGACAGCTCTTCATCGCGTCCTATGACCGCAGCTTCACTGCACCGCCTTGGCCAGGGCCTGATCCAGGTCGGCGATGATGTCCTCCACGTCCTCGATGCCCACAGATACGCGGATGAAGTCGGCGGTAACACCTGTAGCCTCCTGCTCGGCAGGCGTTAATTGTTGATGAGTTGTGGATGCCGGATGGATGACCAGGCTCTTGGAGTCGCCGATATTTGCCAGGTGGCTTAACAGCTCCAGTGACTCGATGAACTTCTTGGCTGCAGGAAGGCCGCCCTTTATGCCGAATCCAAGGATGGCGTTATACTTGCCCTTCAGGTACTTCACAGCCAAAGCGTGACTCGGATGACTCTCCAGGCCGGGATAGTTGACCCAGGCCACTGCAGGATGGCTCTCCAGGTGTTTTGCCACCAACAGAGCATTCTCCGAGTGTTTTTCCTGGCGCAGGGCTAACGTCTCCACTCCCTGCAAGAAGAGGAAGGCATTGAAGGGGCTCAATGTCGGCCCGAGATCACGCAGAAGCTGAACTCTCGCCTTGAAGACGAAAGCCACATTTCCAAGCGACGGGAAGTCTCCGAATGTATCCCAGTACTTGAGGCCATGGTAGCTCGGATCTGGATCCGTGAACTCCGGAAACTTTCCGTTGGACCAATCGAATTTACCTGAATCGATGATAACGCCGCCAATGGAGTTTCCGTGACCGTCTATAAATTTCGTGGCCGAATCTACAATTATGTCTGCGCCGTAGTCGATGGGTCTGACGATTCCAATTCCCACGGTGTTGTCCACCACAAAGGGAATGCCTGCATTGTGAGCAATTTCGGCGATCTTCTCGAAGTCCGGCACATTCAGCTTGGGGTTGCCGATGGTCTCAGCGTAGATGGCTCGGGTCTTGGAATTGATGGATTTCTTGAACTCCTCCGGCTTGGTGGAATCGACGAATATGACCTTTCGCCCAAGCTTTGGGAATGTGTAGTGGAATAGCTCGTAAGTGCCGCCGTAGAGATTATTGCCGGATACGATCTCGTCTCCAACCTGGGTTATGGTCAGAAGCGCAATGGATATTGCAGCCTGACCTGATGCTACAGCCAGGGCTGCACTGCCCCCTTCGAGAGCGGCTATTCGCCTCTCGAAGACATCGTTGGTGGGGTTCATGATCCTGGTGTAAATATTGCCCAGTTCCTTGAGGGCAAAGAGATTAGCGGCATGATCTGTGCTCTTAAATACGTATGATGCGGTCTGATAGATGGGGACGACTC
>CAZFFD010000153.1:0-3053 GCA_964518035.1 uncultured Methanotrichaceae archaeon
TCTGATGGACGTCTCTTTCTCTGCCTGGCGGCATTCGCGAGAAGAGAGCTTGCAGCTCAAGGGAGATAGCTTCTCCTTTCTTTTCGATAGGCGCTACACCAATAGACTCAACAGAATGAGTCGTGTCTTCTTCGAGGCTTATGTTGTGGCCACCAAAGAGCTGGCCGCGCAGGAGGATCGGTTTCCAAGTCTCAGCGAGATAGACGCAAAAATGGAGAGCGGAGCCGTTTATGCCTTTAAAGATCGTTTGATGAAGAATACCGAGTTCTTCGAGGAGGTTAAAATCTCCGGCGTCTCTTACCTGGTTCCGCGGGCCCTCAGGTTCGTGGACGTTACAGGTACCTATACCGATTTGACCCTGAGCTTCGAAGAAGGGACTGTGATGCTGCCCACTCGAAGAAAGACTCCCTTGCCCCTCGAAGCCAGCACGATTCCGCAGGCCGATAAGGTGACTGCAAATCCGTTTGATGCGGATGACGACGAGAGCAGTTCCGACGTCGGGGATTTAATGACACAGGATGGAGCTGAGGCAAGGCTTCCATCCTATCCAGGGCATATGGCCGAAGCCTTTGAGGAGATCTCAACGGTGGTTATGGCTGCAGAAGAGACGTTGGCCAGTGCAGCCAACTCGTCCTCTTCTATGTCTTCCAGTATTCAATCTTCCCCAGTCTCCTCTCCGTCAGGTGAGCCCCTCGAAAAGCCTGCTGAGGAACATGTAAAAAGGCCTTCCGGAAAGCCTGCAGAAAAGGCGACAATGGCTTCTAAGTACTCGCCAAAGGTGATTGGCCTGCTGGTGGCAGTAGCCCTCTTGGCGATAGCTGCGGGACTATTCATTTCGGTTTCGCCGCCAGGTGAGCCAATCGACATTGGATATTCTGCCTACCTCGACAATTCCAGCAACGAGAGCTACCTGGGGTTGGATATAGTCAATCCCCATGCATTGGCCAATGATATGGAGATGGCTCTTCCTGCAAATATCGATAAGAGCATCAGTGCTCGGGGCGGAATAGTAACCATCTCTCATGGCGACAATACCCTGGTCCGGATGAACTCCAGCGGCGACGCCAGTGTAAAGATCTATCTTCAGGGCAACTGGACGACAATTCCGGTTGGTCTGAGCTTTGATGCCCCTGAAGGCTTTGACTCCAGCCTGCAGGTTCATGGTCAGGACTACTATGTTACCCGCAAAAATGAGACTCTCGTCCTGATGTTCAACCTGACTGGAGAGGGAGTGAGCTTTGAGCAGAGCTACACCAAGAAGAGCTAGATTGGCGGCAGTAGCTGAGAAGGCGCATGCGGATCTTGCTATCAAAAGGATAATCTCTCTGGGTGTCTTTGACAAAAGCCGCAAGATCATCAAGAGAGATGGCCACGTCGAAATCCCGGTTGTCAGCCCGGCCTCCGGGTTTGATACTGTCTTGCAGGATGAGCCGGCTTACTATCGTATGCTTCCGGATCTCTCTCATGCCCTTCAGGATGTGCTTCCCTATGACTGTATGTCGCTTCTTCCTCGTGGTTGGTTCCTCCTCGGAGAGGTAATAGTAGTCAAGATTCATCCCTTGCTCAAGCCATATGAGACACATATCGGCCAGGCCCTTTTAGAGTATTATCCTCGCTGCTGCACGGTTCTTGCAGATGAGGGCATTTCCGGGCCCTTTCGCGAGCCTGTGAGAAGAGCCATAGCCGGCAGCAGGACCCGGACTGTGCATAAGGAGAACGGTGTAATATTCAATTTGGATGCAGCCCAGGTGATGTTTTCGCCAGGAAACCTCAAGGAGCGCATGAGGATGAGCCTTCTGGGCAAAGGCGAGTATGTGGTGGACATGTTTGCGGGAATTGGATACTTCACAATTCCAATGGCAGTTCATTCCAGGCCGCGAAAGGTTCTGGCCATCGAGCTTAATCCCAATGCATATCACTATCTCTGCCAGAATATCCGGGAAAACCATGTGGAGGATATTGTCATGCCGGTCCAGGGGGATTGCGCGAAGGAGACACCGGCAGGCCTGGCAGATCGGGTGATAATGGGCATGGTCCAGGTAACCGATCAGTACCTTGAGACTGGCATCTCCGCGCTAAAGCCCGGCGGCATCCTTCATTACCACCAGACAGTCCCATCATGGCAGTACCCCGAGGTGGCCATACGAGATGTGATGAGAGCGGCAGCGGGACTGGGCCGGAAGGCCGAGATAATCTGTTGCAGGAGGGTGAAGAAGTACTCACCAGGTGTAGTTCATGCTGTAATTGACGCCCGAATCGATAAGGATTTTTAGCCGGGGATCTTTCAGCAATTCATGATTGTCAAATGGCTAGGGCACTCCTGCTTTCTTTTGAAGGGCGATCATGGCCTCTTGATTCTCTTGGATCCTTTTTTCGAGGAGGAGGTGGGCTATCCACTCCCAATCATGGAAACGAACATCGTAATCATAAGCCACGACCATCTGGATCACAACAATGTCGATGCAGCAGGAAGCAGTCCGGATGTGATCTTCGGGCCAGGCGAGTACATCAGCATGGGACTCGATATCTCGGGCATAAAATCCTATCATGATAATAAGAGAGGTCGACAGCGGGTCGAAAACACCATTTTCTGCTTTGAACTGGACGGCGTCAGGGTCTGCCATCTGGGTGATCTGGGTCACGCCCTCAGCCCATCACAGATACGGGAAATTGGTCAAGTGGATCTGCTCTTCATACCGGTGGGCGGGAGATATACAATTGATGCAAAAGGCGCGAATGAGGTGATGAGACAGCTGCATCCGGCGGTGGCTGTGCCCATGCACTACAAAACAGGAGCCTTGAGCTTTGATCTGGATCCTGTGGACGACTTTCTTAAAGGAAAAGAGGGTGTGACCACACAGGAAACGCTGAACCTGACCGGAGAGACTCTCGAGGGCGATGGTCGCGTGGTGCTCCTCTCCTGTCCTGCAGCTGAGAGAGGGCCGGCCAATCGATAGATTAATAACTACCTGCAGCGAGGTAGGTGGCGAAGCCCGGTAGTGTAGCGGTCAATCACAGGAGGCTCTGGACCTCCCTACCTAGGTTCGAATCCT
>CAZFFD010000154.1:0-3006 GCA_964518035.1 uncultured Methanotrichaceae archaeon
AAGGTCTTGCTGTTCTCTATGACCCCGTGGCTGTGAATGCCGCTCTCATGAGAGAAGGCGTTCTCGCCCACGATTGGCGCAGTTATGGGAATTTTGACATCGGTGAGTCTCTCCACAAGCCGGGCCGTCTCGACCAGGTATTCGGTTTTGATGCTCGTCTTCGCTCCGAAGATGGAATGAAGGCTCATCACCGTCTCTGCCAGGTTGGCATTGCCGGCCCTCTCGCCAAGTCCGTTCACGCAGACCTGCACCTCACGGGCTCCGGCCTCAACTGCCGCCAGGCTGTTGGCGACAGCTAAGCCGAAGTCATTGTGGCAGTGGACATCAACTACCATATTGACATCATCGCAAATATCCTTGACAAAACGATAGAAGGATGATGGGACTGCTACTCCTACAGTGTCAGGGATATTGATGATATCGCAATGCACATCTTCTACAGCCTTGAATATGCGGTGCAGGAACTGAGGAGAGGTGCGGGTGGCGTCCATTGCCGAGAAAAGGCAGGTTCTGCCCTGGTCCTTGACAAATTGGACAGTATCCTGGGCAGCCGCCACGATATCGTCATGGCTCATCTTGATAGTATGAGCTATCTGGATATCTGAGGTGGGGGTGAAGACATGGACCATGCCCACATCGGCATCAAGGCAGGCCTGAGCATCCTTTCTCACGATGCGAGAGAGGCCGCAGACTTGGGCCTGGAGGCCGGCTTTGGCGATCTGGCGGACGCTGTCAAACTCGCCTTTGGAGGATACGGGAAAACCGGCCTCGATAACGTTTACACCGAGTTTGTCAAGCTGCTGGGCGATCTTGAGCTTCTCCTCCTGGGTGAGCGATACGCCGGGAGTCTGCTCGCCATCTCTGAGAGTTGTGTCAAAAATCGATACTTTTTCATCAACAAGCGAGTGAACGTCGTAGAAGACGATTCCCCACAGAGGTTTCGTGTGACATAAAAGGAATTATGGCATGGTCACCTATAAAACCTTTGCCACTCGTCTTTGCAGATCTTGGAATTGTTGATTTGGGGCAAATGCGCAACTGAACCAGGGTTTGTGCAATCTGCATTCCTGCTGCCCCCTGCAAGCTGTCCGTCCCAGCCATGCGAAGCTGCTCCCCCGCATGGCCAGCGCGCTTTTTGCGGCTGCATCTTGCATCAAATGCATCCCGCAAAAATTCCTGGCTGACCAGGAGCTACCGTTCCTGGAGAGATCGTTTAAACCAAATAGACGCAAGAATCATAGAACTGAATAGAATGATTGCGTTTGTAGCGGCAACAATCAAGGTAATGCTCAGAGGCAAGGCGATTAGAGGGTTTGTAAAAATGATAAATCCGCTGAGGCCCGAAAGCAGAAACGACCGATTAATCCATTTTGAAAGCTTGTCCGCAGAAAAAAGCCTTGATGCAGAAATGAGAGACAGACACATAAATGCGTAGCCAATGCCTTCCATTGCACCTGGAATAGAATGAGGGTACGGGAAGGCAAAAAGCCATAATGATAGTCCATCGGTTGAGTGATGGATGAGATTATACACGACAACAACCATCTGGATGTAATAACAGGTGCTCATTATAGTAGTATAAGCAATTGCAGATACAAGAGCAAGCAAGCTCCATAATTTCTTCTCCTCAGAAGTCAAGGTATGAATACATGCCATCACAGTCAAAAAGCAAAGTGTAAGTAAAAAGCAAGGTATTATCCACGCCAAGAATGGCTCAGCCAAAAAATTGTCAGCATAGGCTTGCATGCCATTCCATGGTGCATGCAGAGTTGGATGATATAATCCTAAGGCAATTGATAGCCATAATATCATTAAGGAAGTTAAAACAGCTGACCAGAATCCAAGTTGCTGCGCGGTTTTATCCTTTATTATCATGGTGCAACGTCTGTGTCTGCTCTTTAATAGAGTTGCCGCTGGAAGCCGGTCGGTGAAACGGAGGCAGCGCACCCACGCGGCAAATTTGCATTGCCTTTTTATATGCGACCAGCAACTACATTAAATAGCTAAGACCACCTGAGAGGCTAAAGTGAAATAATGCCATTAATTGATATTCATTTGGCTGTATCTGGCTTGGATTCCAGCACTTTGGAGCAGGCAGGGATCATCGCAAACTTTTCTGCAGGCATCCTTCTAGCCTCTGAGTATTTCCTTATAAATGATAAAATCAATCAGATAAATGCTTATCTGGAGCTTCATATATCAAGAACTTACAGCAATTTTTTAAAAAAAGTTAAGAAGTACGCAAAATGGAATAGAAGGCTGGTACTTGCCATAATATTAGCGGTCATTTTGCTGTCTATTTATCAAGAAATTTTTTACTCTGCGTCCGATTTGCTGGATTATATTAAATACGATTATGGCTTAACGAAACTCATCCTCATACCTTTACGCAGAGTTCTAATGGTCTCTCTTTCTATTCTGGCTGTCATGTTCATCGTCCTGTTTATCGCTCGATCTACACCGAAGAAGATGATTGGAGCATTCGCTATCCTGCTCTTTACGATTGGAAATCTGCTGCTCTTTCTCAGTACGCTCTTCAGGTAAACCAAGATTGACCATCCCTGAGGAGTGCCACCACAGTATTCCGGAAATCGAGAAAAGGAGTGGGCCCTTACATCTTCGGCGGGATGGTGAAGATGCAGGGGCAACGATGATTTTGGATGTAGTGTTCAACCCAATTTTGGCATGGCACGCCTAATCGGCTCAACGCACTGGACGGCTTGTGTATCTTATTAGATAATAAACTTTGTGGTATTAATATTACTAAAGCCGCCTGCCCGCTCCTCATCTATTCTCAGGAAGCAAGCACAAGCTGCTTGTTGTGGCTGAGCACATCTGCCATGGTATCTGTTCCTTCTACAGACTTCGGGAAGTTGGTGAAGATTATGCGCGTCGCATTAATGCCCTTGTCTTTGAGCGCCTCCTCAATGCCCTTGGCCAGCTCTCCAGACTGCATGTTCTCTATGACGAAGGAGACGTTTTCGTATTTGTCCGGGTAGGCGTTGA
>CAZFFD010000155.1:0-2930 GCA_964518035.1 uncultured Methanotrichaceae archaeon
GGACATCGATTATCTGGCAAATCACACTGACGAGGGAAATGCGACATTCAACGGCAAGGCCTTTAACGGCAATGAGGCCTCCCTTGCAGGCATCTGCAACGTCTGGGCGCGGGGCGGATCGTTCGACTTCATTCAGGACGCCTGCTTCCATGACCACCTCTGCCCTGGAATAACCAGCGGGCTCTTCATAGCCAAGTACGTTGAGGCGAAGCTGCCAATTACAAACATCTCTGCCGAGAGCTACAAGGTAATCTCCTGCCCCAACTGGTGCAAGGAAGACCTCCTGCAGATGCGCTGGGATGCTACACCAGGCAAGAGCGGCATGTTCGTCATGTCACTCACTGATGCCGAGAAAAAGGCAGTCCCCGGCATTGCCGGAATTTACATCCGCTGGAACAGCACTGCAAATTCGGGAGACGCACTCGTCCTGGCTTACAACTCAAGCTCTATGCAGAGCAGCTGGAAAGGCCCATCATGGGGAAGCAAGCTGGCCTCTGATGTAGCTCTAATGTCCTATGTAGACACTCCTGATGCCTTTGTCTCCACCATCAAAGAGCTCAAGGTAGATGACAAGATGTTAGCTATGATGCAGAGCGCAGGTATGCATCCACTCAAGGTTGCCGGCGTGCTGTAATTTGACTGCAAAAAGAGCTGCCATATCCGGCAGCCAAATTTTTTTAATATTTATTACTAATGGAAAGATTCATAAAACAATCTGTTATATTCATTTGTCAGGAGATCCTAGAGATGAAACTCGTAATTTGCGGAAAAGGCGGGAGCGGCAAGAGCACAGTATCGGCGTTGATAGCCAGGGAGATGGCCTCTCGCGGGGAGAAGGTTCTGGTAGTAGACACAGATGAATCCAATTTTGGGCTTTACAAACAGCTTGGCCTGACTCAGCCCAAGGATTTCATGGACAGCTTTGGAGGCAAGAAGGGGCTCGGAGAGAAGATGAGAATGACCAGAAAGGCCGAGGGCGAGAAGAGGCCAAGCCTTCTCGAAGAATTCACCATCGAAGATATCCCTGCAGAGCTGGTTGTAGGCGAAGACGGCCTAAAGCTGGTTGCTATCGGAAAGATCCACAACTACGGCGAGGGCTGCGCATGTCCGATGGGCAGACTGGCCCGGGAGTTCATAGAGAAGCTGAAGGCCGACGGAATGCATGTCGTGGTGGACACAGATGCGGGAATCGAGCATTTCGGCAGAGGCGTGGAGGCCGGCTGCGACAAGATCGTAGTAGTAATAGACCCAAGCTACGAGTCGGTTCAGCTCTCAGCCAAGATTGCTGAGATGGGGACAAAGATCAATAAACCGGTCTTCTTCCTGCTAAATCGCATGAATGACGATGCTTCAGAGCTGAGAGGGTTGGTTGACGCAGAGAGAATCATAGGCGCTCTGCCCAATGATCGAGATGTCTTTTTGGCCTGTTTGAAGGGCCGCCGGGTGCCTGAGGTCCAGGAGATCAAAGAGATCGTGACCAAGCTTCTCGCCAGGTAAAGACTAAAAGCAAAAAGCTCTTGGATGGCGAAAATAAATGAAATTAGAGCCAAACCAGAGATCGCAGATCATGCCGCTGCCGGTTGTGCTCATATCTACGATCTCAAAAAATGGCGTGAACAACGCCGCCCCCTGGTCATGCGTGACCCCGGTGCTAAGGCCCCTGGATGAAGTGCTTATCGCCTCCTGGCTGGTGAGGGATACCCTGGAGAACATCCGCCAGACGGGAGAGTTCGTGATCAATGTACCCCCAGCCGGCATGGAAGAAGCAGTCATGATCTGCGCCAAAAGCTTTCCACCAGAGGTAGATGAGATAGAGAAGGCTGGGCTTAAACCCAGGAAAAGCATTGTCGTCAAACCTCCCGCCATCCAGGGGTGCCTGGCATGGGCGGAGTGCGTGGTCGAGGAGGAGATTGCAAGGGACAAATATGTTCTCATCATGGGAAAGGTAGTGCATCTGGAAGCGGACGATCGGTTCTTCTCAGAGGCGGAGGGAATGGACTTTGAGAGGGCAAGGCCCCTTTGCATAATGAGTGGAAGAAATGGAATGCAGTTTGCCAGCCCCATGGCAACTGGATACAAAAGCAATTATGCCCACCACCCCGACACGCCCAGATAAACAAGGTGACTATCATGATAGATCCACAAAAAGAGATCGATTGGAATGAGGTCTGGATGAGCCAGATGACGGCAAACCGCGAGTCAAGTCCCGGCAGGGACTGCGCCCGCACTTGGGAGAGTAGGGAGAGCGCTCTTCGCTTCTGGGATATGTGCCGACAGGAGAGAAGAAGGATCGACCAGACTGTTTGGGAGACGGAGATCACACCAAAGTCCAGGGTTCTGGATATCGGGGCTGGGCCCGGGACGCTAGCCATTCCGTTCTCAGAGAAGGCTCTTGAGGTCACTGCAATCGAGCCTGCAGATGGCATGTGCAGCGTGATGAGAGAGAAAATGACCGAGTTCGGGAGAGAGAATATCACCATTGTGGAGAAGCGCTGGGAGGATGTGGACATAAAAAGTGATCTAAATCCGCCATACGATATTGTGATAGCCTCCTTCTCATTGGGCATGCAGGACATCCGGGCGGCCATAAAGAAGATGATGCAGGCCACATCGAGGTTCGTTTATCTCTATCACTTTGCGGGAAAGACCTCCTGGGACCGGCAGTGGCAGGAGCTTTGGCCAAGGCTGCACGGTCGGGACTATCAACCGGGGCCCAAGTGCGATGTGCTCTACAATGTTCTCTACCAGATGGGCATCTATCCTCACGTCAGGCCCTTCCGGCTGGAGCACAGTCAAAGATATTCAACGCTTGATGAGGCAGTGGCGACGCTCGCACCCCAGGCGCAGGCCAGGACGGATGAGCAGAGGGCGATATTGAGAGAATATCTGGTTGGAGCGCTGCGAGAGGAGGACGGGGCTTTTCTGCTGCC
>CAZFFD010000156.1:0-2814 GCA_964518035.1 uncultured Methanotrichaceae archaeon
TCTTAAAGAGCGCAAGCTCCCTCTGAAGTGCATCTCGAATTATGGGATATTCATCGAAGTTTTTAGCATCAGCTCCCATAATTGTATTCATATTACGCATTAGAATAAAATCCTTATGGCAGAGATCGGCAGGGCCATACCAGACAGACCGATAGAGTGGCGGCCCATCTGCAACATCTCCTTTTCTACTCATGCGCCCGCCGCTGGCTGCCAGCAGTTCTACGCCGAGGGCAAGTATTCCGAGATCCTCGCCCTGGTGAGGGACCGTCTGCCCAAAGACGTGGCTGGCAACTTCGCAGTCGAGCAGGAGCGCTTCAGATGCGGTAGCACGACCTGTTGGCCCACCTGGAGGAGAATATGCTGTAGATGAACAGGCAAAAGCTGGCCATTGATCCTGTTCGCCTGGAGCCCAAGCCGCGGGCCGAGTACGATGGGTCGGTGGGCAAGCTCGCGTCGTTATGGGAGAGGATCGGAGAGAATGACGGGCTGATAGACTACTTTTCGGCTATGAGGACTTACTGACGAGGAGATCGGGATTGCGGAAGGGGCGCAAAAGCAGACTCAAACTCCACCAAAACCTTGAATTAATAGTCTCGCAAATCCAAATCTTATCAGGTGACCCCTATTGCAATTGCTATTAATCCACTCTGATTTCATTGAGTTCGAGGCCAAGCGGCCAACCAAGATGGCGGAAGAGATCGTTGACTCGGCCAAGAAAGGCCGTCTGGAGGAAGCCCTCTGCGCCTTTATCGCTGTAGAGAAGTTCGACGAGGACGACACAGATGCTGTGGTGGCGGAAGCCAGCAAGCAGATCAGCGACGTGGCCGGCCAGGTGCATGCGGCCCGCATCATGATCTATCCCTATGCCCACTTGAGCTCTCAGCTCTCGACTCCAGCCACCGCCGTTAAAATCCTCAAAGGCATGCAGGAGTCCCTCAAGGGCAACTATGAGGTCATGCGTGCTCCCTTCGGCTGGTATAAGGCCTTCACCATTAGCTGCAAAGGCCATCCGCTCTCAGAGCTGTCCCGCTCTATCAGGCTTGGCGAGGGAGAGGTCGTCTCCGAGGCCCTCAAGTCCGAGGCCAAGGCAGTCTCCTACTGGAAGGTGCTCGATCTCGACGGCAATCTGATTGACATCGATAAGTTCGACTTTGAAGGCCACGTGAACCTCAAGAAGTTCGCTAACTACGAGATCTCCAAGGCCCGCGCCGTTGACCGCGTCCCGCCCCATGTGGAGCTGATGAGGCGCTTGGAGCTTGTAGACTACGAGCCAGGCTCTGATCCAGGCAACATGCGCTACTACCCCAAGGGGCGATTGGTCAAGTCGCTTCTTGAGAACTACGTGCTGGAAAAGGCCACCGACATGGGCGCAATGGAGGTCGAGACCCCCATCATGTACGACATGGAGCACCCGACGCTCAAAAAATACCTTGACCGATTCCCGGCCCGTCAGTACCAGATCGAGGCCGACAAGAAGAAGCTCTTCCTGAGGTTCGCAGCATGTTTTGGCCAGTTCCTCATGGGCCACGACATGACCATCTCCTACAAGTCCATGCCCCTCAAGATGTTCGAGATCACTCGATACTCCTTCCGTCGCGAGCAGCGCGGTGAACTGGTGGGCATCCGGAGGCTGCGGGCCTTCACCATGCCTGACATGCACACCCTCACCCGCGACATGAATTCGGCTATGGAGGAGTTCCGAAAGCAGTACCAGGCAAGCATCGCTGTTCTCAAAGATGTGGGAATCGACCTGGCCGACTACGAGGTGGCAATCCGCTTCACCAAGGGCTTCTACAGCGAGAACCGTGAGTTCATCGAGGGCCTTGTGGACATAGTCAAAAAGCCTGTGCTCATCGAGATGTGGGATGAGAGATTCTTCTACTTCGTCCTCAAGTTCGAGTTCAACTTCGTCGATACCATGGACAAGGCCAGCGCTCTCTCCACAGTGCAGATCGATGTGGAAAACGCTGAACGCTACGACATCACCTACATCGATGAGGCTGGTGAGAGACAGCGACCCATTCTGCTGCACTGCTCCCCATCAGGTGCTATAGAGCGGGTAATGTATGCCCTCCTGGAAAAGGCGGCTCGCCTCTCTGAAAGCGGCAAGCTTCCAATGCTGGAGACGTGGCTCTCTCCAACGCAGATTCGCGTCATACCTGTGGCTGAGAGGCATCTCGCCCGCGCCCAGGAGGTCGCCGGCCAGCTTGGATTCAGGACGGACATCGATGACCGTGACGAGACTGTGGGCAAGAAGATCAGAGATGCTGGGCGTGAATGGGTTCCCTACGTAGTGGTGATCGGAGACGAGGAGCTGACTACCGGAAGCCTGACAGTGACTGTGAGGGCCGACTCGACTCCTAAATCCTCTGCTAAGGTCAAGATGTCGGTGGAGGATCTGAGAAAGGTGGTATCAGAAGAGACTGCTGGCAAGCCTTGGCGCAGACTGGCGCTGCCAACAAAGCTCTCGGAGCGGCCTAAGTTCATTTGATGCTCAAAGAATAGGCAGAAGGCCGCAGGCAACGAACAATCATCCAGGTGCCGCTGCGGCCTATAAACTATTTTTTATAGAAAAGCAGGCAGAAGACCCGCACACTTCATGGGGCGAGATGGATGCCGTACCTACTGCTATTGAACTTGAAGCGAAATAGATATCTAGTCAGGGGTCCATAAATATCTTGGTTGAGCAGGGATAGAGATGAAGACTGCCTACAAGCTCAGGATGTACCCTAACAAGCAACAAGAAACTTCGTTAGACCTGACTCTTGATACTTGCAGGTATCTCTATAATCAGGCATTGGCAGACCGAAAGAA
>CAZFFD010000157.1:0-2709 GCA_964518035.1 uncultured Methanotrichaceae archaeon
AAAGCGCCGAGGGTGAGATTCGAACTCACGAGACCCTTGCGAGTCACCAGCTATCAGGGATTTGATCACTCCAGGCTGGCGCCCTACCGCTAGACGACCTCGGCACGATTGTTCTTTTTTTTATTTTAGCGTTTGACGGCGTTTGCCGCTGCCACGGAAGCATCCCTTTCGGCGAGCTTCCACGCCTTGGGATAGGTGCCCGGCCCCATTATTACCCTTTCGGTCCGAGCCACAATGCCCGTCCTGCTGGCAAGCATTTCAGGACTGTCCATATCTGCCTGACCAACAGCCACTGCCTCTCCTTTCAGAGTAAAGAAGGCAACGGCATCGCCCTTATTTATATCTGTCTCTAAGGAGATCAGCCCGGGCGCGGCCAATGGCGCGCCATGACAGACTGCGTCCACTGCATTGTCGGCTATGACCAACTTTGGCAGATGAGCCAGAGCAACCTCGACAGGCTGAATGCACCGACGCAACTGGCTTTCGTCCCCACGCTCCTTCAAGGCAGCCACGGCATCAGAGAGCTGATGAAGCGTTACCAGAGTCTTGTCCTCCCGGAAAGGCCCCGCGCGCGTGCGGCGCAGCTCCTCCATGTTCGCGCCCGTCCCCAGAGCTAGACCGATATCAAAGCATAGCTTCCTGATGTAGGTCCCGGCCTGGCAGCCCACTCGCATGAGCACATGCTGCTCCTCAATCTCAAGAACATCAAGATAATAAATGGTGCGCGTGCGCAGATCTTTTACCACCGACGACTTCAGGGGCGGCTTTTGGAGAATCGGCCCCATGAACTCCCGGCAGACCTCAAGGATTCGCTTTTTGGGCACAGGCTTATGCACATGCATGAGGCAGATGTACTCTTTGCCGGCAAGGAGGAGCACATCCATGATCCTTGTGGCGTCACCTAGCAAAACCGGCAGAATGCCTGTTACCTTTGGATCGAGAGTGCCGCTGTGCCCGGCCTTCTCAACCTCCAGAATTCGTTTGACCCAGGCAGCGACCTCGTGGCTTGTGGGCCCGGAGGTCTTGTCAAGGTTGATGGCCCCCAAAGTCATATGCATCACAAGACTTCTCTTTTCTGGCGGCATTCCATAGGCGGGATCGGTCCGGCCACTTCTTTTAATGAGAGTGGACCTAACCCGGTCCGAAGGAAGAATCTGGGGATATGAGACAGATGGAGAGTCGCCACGTGCCTGGACTCGATCGGGCCTCTTCTCAGGCCTCTTTTCGCCCCGATCTTCGGCGCGATGGATCACAGACACGAGCGGGCCCTCACTGCCGCGAGAACTATGGCAAGCGTCCCTGCCTCATCGAACTTTCCGGTATCAACTACCAGATCATAAACAGAAAAGTCGCTGATATCAATGTTGTAGTACATCTTGTACCGCCGGGCCTCGCTCTCCTCGCGAATGCGCGTCTCTTGCATGGCGTCCTCAGCCAGCTTTGACTCTCGCTTGGCTATCCTCTCAGCTCTGCAGCGCATTTCCGTCTTGAGGAGAACCTTCAGGTCAGCTGGCAAAAGATGCCCGGATAGGCGGCCCTCAAAGATGCCGCCAGCCTCTTTAGCCATGGATTTCTGGGCGTCATCGATAAGATAATCGACCTCTGGGCCTTTCTCAGCCAGCCGGTTCATGTCCTTGACTGAGATATTCTTCTCGGCAGCAATTTTTCGAAAGAGATCTCCAGAGTTAACCCAGCGCAATTTCAGCTCGGCAGATAAAGAGCGAGCCAGAGTTGAGGTGCCCGTTCCCGGGGCACCGCTGATGGTGATTATCATCCTAGCTCATGCTCCCAATGTCCAGAGCCTTTCTGATGATCTGCGATACAGGCAGAGAACAGACGAAGTACCAATAGAACCAGTAGAGGATCGGACCCAAGACAGTGGTATTGATGGCATGCTCTCCCCAGAACGGGAAGTTCATGGCCAGGTTCGGGTGGCCGCCAATGTAAAGATAAGCCCACATGAAGAGAGGTATGGATATGAGTCCTATGTAGAGCATGGGCTTGAACTGCATCTGCATCATCTTGCCCTGATCCGAGACCATCTTCATCTGCTCAGTTTGAGCGGCCTGGATCCTAGACTGGTCCCCGGATAGCTGAGCCTCTTTCATGTTCCGCTGCAGCTTCTTCATCTTCTCTTGCTGGGCCCTCAAAAAATCCCAGTCCATGGTGTACTTCTGAATGAGGCTGGCATACAGGCCAGTGACGGCAGCCAGGATGAAGAGCACAACATGGAAGGGAAGAATATCAGGAAGCCAGCCGATCAGATGGCCGGTGAGCACTCCAAGAGAGTCTCTAAGTTCAGAGCTGATCATTATCCCAAAAAAGAGGACAAAGCCCACAGCTAGAGCGGCCTTGTCCAGAGACTCTGTCAGCTTTGCATTCATGCGGATGCTCCGAAGAACTTCTGCATCATGGGGTACATCTCCTGAATCTGCTCGCTTGCTATCTGCTCATAGAGCCGGTAGACAATGCTCACTGCCAGGAGCAATCCCGTTCCGCCTGCCCCGCCCAAGGTGCCAAGCAGGCTGGCGATCAGTGTCAGAAGGCCGATGATAGCGCCGCCGATCACTGTGACCTTGGGGATATACCTCTCCATCAGCCTCTCTATGGAGGCAGGATTTCTGCGATATCCCGGCACCTGAAGCCCGGAGTTATGGATCTTGGCTGCCACGCTCTTGGGTCCCATGCCCGTGGTCTCAATCCAGAATA
>CAZFFD010000158.1:0-2680 GCA_964518035.1 uncultured Methanotrichaceae archaeon
CGTCAGATCTTAGAAGTAGGAAGCCCCGGTCTTTAGGCCGGGGAGGAAGTCACGTGATAATGGAGAAATAAAGGTGTTGGGCAAATAATTGCATCCAGAGCTGCATCCGTAGCTACATTCCGACAGCAAAGGTCAGGCCTCTCCTCTCCCCCCGAAGACCTTCTTTAGCAGTCTGCTTGCCTTCTTTTCCGGCGCGGGCTTGGCTCTTGCCGCACCTCTGGGAGCCGACGAAACCGGACCCGACCTTTTTTCAGCTATCCGAGGGGCTCGGCCCTTTCCTGGCATCGCTTTATCCTTGATCACGATCTGGGTGCTCACGCCGCCGTGTCGGGACTTCCTGGGCCGGACATTGACTGTGACCGGTCTCTCGATCTCGTTGCTCACCAGCATTGCGACCCCTGCCGGCAGCCTCTTGATCTCCTCTTCGAGCTCAGTTGTCATGCCCTCCAGGCCTTTGGAGAGGGCCTTGAGATCATTGGGGTTGGTGACCCTCATGATGATCTGAGTGTTGCACTGGGAGATGACGTTCTTGTCCACGCGAGCCGGCCTCTGGCTGATGACCATGAGGCCGAGGCCAAACTTTCTGCCTTCTGCTGCAATTGTGCGCACGATATTTGTGGATGCAGCATTTCCAGTTCCCCGTTCTGGAATGTAATTATGCGCCTCTTCTACTACCACCATTCCCGGCGAGATGAGACGACGTTTTCTGGCCTCAAAGATATCTGTCAAGAGTCGAGATACTACCATGGACTGCAGCTCCGGCAGTATTCCTGTCATATCTATGACGGCCGCCCTGCCTGGCCGCAAGAGCTCCTCTGCAGGCGTCTCAGTTCCTGAGAATAGCCCCAACTCCAGGAGAGACTCGAGCTGGCCCACAAGATTCCATTTCACCTTGGAATTGCTGCGTACCACCTGCTCAATTATATCCTCCAAGCTGTAGACATCCGTCTCAGCTCGTAGAGCACTGATGGCCTCGTAGAGCAGCCCTAACTGGCCGCTGCTGCTGCCCTCATGGGGTATCATCTTTGCGACCTCTCTCGCAGAAAGGTTCAGACCGTTGAATCTAAAGGGCCGGTCGGCCCTGGGGTTCATGGCCATCTCACCGGGGGTGTAGATTGTGACATCATATCCTCTCGGCTTGACCTTATATCTGGAGAAGTCTCCAACCTTATTGGGCTCTTTCATCGAGGCATATTCACCATGTGGATCGATGATCAATAAAGCGACCTTTCTCTCAAGCAGCTCTTCCAGTATCACGGCAGCAGTGTAGGATTTTCCTGAACCGGTTTTGGCAAGAACGCTGCAATGCTTTTGCACAAGCGTATTAGCATCCAGCTCAACCCGGATGTCATAGCCGCGCAACATGCCGATGTACATGTCTCCTTTGGCCAGGCCAAGGGTCGCTTTGATCAGCTTCTCGTCAGCGATGAACACCGGATCTCCTGGCCTCGCCGGGCTCGTGGGGAGGTGCAGCTTGCCGTTGCTTCCCACGCCGATGACTCTGGCCTCGGCAATCATCATCTCTTGCGAATCATAGTTTCTTGCGGCATCGTGAAGTTGGTTCACGCTATAGGCCGAATTGGATCGTTTAACGTCTTCCACCTGGGCCAAAATCCATTCCTTGCCGCCATCGGCTTTGGCCTTGATATACGTCCCTCGACCTACCTCTTTGTTAATCAGAAACTTAAATGCCAGTGGATTGGTCTCGCCAACGATTGTGCCAACCGATCCCTTTGTTATTGACATCATTGGCCATCACCGATCCAGGGCAGGCCCAGATCTTCTTTAATTTTCTCTAAATGGTTTTTGGGCATTTCTATTTCATTTCCGTCGGTCGTCTTGCTTCGCATCCTTATTGTAATCCCACTTGCTACATTCCCACTTTCAATACGTAACTTGAAGTATAAAAAGATTGGTCCAAATTAGCTGGCATTTTTTGCAGGATCAATAATTTAATATAATCATGCGCTGAGCCAAATATCTGCAGCTTTGTGTATGATTATTCTCAATAATTGGCGTATATAATTTGATTCTTATAGCAATGGTTTAAGATAATTTTTTTTTAGTGATAAAATTAGAAATATTACTAATTGTATTACTATAGCAATATTTTTAACTATTTCCTCTTCATCGAGATTTAAAAATTTGTATATTAAATCTCCGATAATGAGCTATTTACCTGTTTAATCGTGTCCAGCAGACCTGCGCCCTTTGGCGTGGTTTTGTAGAGCTTTTGCTCGGCCTCGCTGATCTCTATAAGTCTATTTTTCATAAGCATATCCAGATAAGGATTTATTGTCCTGAAATTGAGATTCACCTGATAGACTATTCTCGTCTTGCTGGAGCTATCCAAGCATACCTCTAAAATTTGGGCGATGATCTCTTGCTTGCTTCTTTTCATGGCAATGCTCCTCTTAGATGGTTTAAATTTCGCAATGCTAAATCGTTCTTGATGCGTCGATCCTCAAAATTCGTGATCAGAACTTCCATGCGTAGATGATTACGCCTTATCTTTATTATAGACGATTTAGGCAAATCCGAATCAAATATTAGACGGATTCTACCAACACAATTGTTCGGAACTTAAGTAAGAATATTTAATCTGCATTTATCTCGATGGGAGTAGAGAGGGGCGAAAGACCCCGGACTTCAGGCCGGGGATGTAGAGCCCCTCCCCGAT
>CAZFFD010000159.1:0-2659 GCA_964518035.1 uncultured Methanotrichaceae archaeon
TTGGGGGAGGGGTACAGCAGCACTCAGCTTGCGTTCTATAATTCTCCCGGCTCATCTACATTTGAACCCGACGTCCAGCAGTACTGGGGCTCCTATATCGCTCAACAGCAGAACCAGAGCATCAATAGTGCAGCCTCAAACATGGGCATCTGGATGAACACATTTCCATTGAATTTCGATACACCACTGACCCTCTCAACCACGAGCTTCAGCGGAAACGCGGCGGCTCCAGCTCTCAGTGCTAAAGAGAGAAACAGCCAGTTCCTTACCAGAGGTGTCAATGGCAATTTCGGCATCTATCAGGTCTGGTCCTATCCTCAGGCCAGCGGGAGCCTGACGGTATCCAATAGCACCGGCACGCCCAGCGATGATGCAAAGGGCAAGCTGCTCTCTCAAAACATCATCACACTCTTTGGCGTCTGAAGTGCAATAGTAAAACTAAAGTGCAAAAAAAAGGCTCTGCCGATTCGGCATCTGGCAGATCTATCTTTCTTTTCTTGCAGTTCGGCTGGCCTGGACGGTGAAAGGCAGAAGACCTCCAGCTAGCAATATGTCTCTCTGTCTATCTGAGAGGTTCATCTTCAGGCTGATTTGCCTATTCTCCACCTCGGCAAAGACCTCGTCCTTGCGGGTCTCAAGAGCCTTGCGAATGCCCGAAATTTTAATCGCGATGCCTTCAGGCAGGCTGTCCCAATCGGATTCCTGGGCAAAGCTGAAGGGCACTATGCCAAAGTTGACTAGATTGGCGGCATGAATTCTCTCAATGGACTTGGCGATCACAGCTTTCACTCCAAGGTACATGGGGCAGAGTGCCGCATGCTCTCTGGAAGAGCCCTGGCCGTAGCTCTGACCGGCCACAATGATATTATGCAGGCCGCTGTCGCGCAGAGCCGCCGCCCGGCTGCTGAAATCATTGTCCAAGGGTTCGAAGACGAATTCGGAATACTTGGGCACATTAGACCTGTATTTGAGGCGGGAGCCCGCGGGCATGATGTGGTCGGTGGTCACCAGGTCTCCTACCCTTATGGTTGCCTGACCTGAAATGTCTCCCGGCATGGGTCCGTTGACCGGCGGCTCGCCGATGTTGGGGCCACGGCAGATCTTCGTCTCTTTTCGCATCGCGGCGGGAAGTGGTGGGATGATCATGCTGTCATCGATCTCGAAATGCTCCGGCATATCAATTCTCGGGAAGTCCATTTCCAGGTCTCTGGGGTCGGTGATCTTGCCTGTAATCGCCGAGGCGGCAGCGACGACTGGGCTCGTCAGATAGACCCGCGCGTTTGCGGTGCCAGATCGGCCTTTGAAGTTGCGGTTGCTTGTGCGAACCGACACTGAGTCTGTACAGGGTGACATGCTGTTGCCGATACAAAAGCCGCAGGATGACTCAAGGATTCTGGCTCCAAAGGAGATCAGTTTGTCAAGACCTCCGTTCTTGGTGATGGAGCTGAGCACCTGTCGCGATCCGGGAGCAATGCCGAGAGATACGCCTGCCGGAAGATGTTTTCCTTCTAGCATTGCTGCTGTCGTCATGAGGTCTACATAGGATGAGTTGGTGCATGAGCCGATCATCACCTGGTCCACAGGCAGATCGATGTCTCTGATCCTGACTACGTTTCCAGGGCTGTGGGGCGCAGAGGCGAGGGGCTCGATCTGGCTGAGGTCTATCTCAATGGTGCGGTCGTAGACTGTGTCTCTGTCTGCTGCCAGGGGCGTCCACTGTTCTTCTCTTCCCTGTGCCTTGAGGAATAGTCTTGTTTGTTCGTCGCTTGGGAAGATGGATGTGGTAACGCCTGTCTCAGCTCCCATGTTTGTGATTGTTGCTCTCTCCGGGACAGTGAGCTGAGAAATTCCGTCACCGGTATACTCGCAAACGCAGCCGACGTTTCCTTTTGTGCTCAGGATGGAGAGGACCTTGAGAACGATATCCTTGGCTGTAGCCCAGGGGGCAAGACTGCCGGTGAGATGAACGTTGATCACTCGCGGCGCTGTCAGGTAGTATGCGCCGCCGCCCATGGCCACTGCGACATCCAGTCCCCCAGCTCCTATGGCCAGAGAGCCAACTCCTCCAGCGGTTGGTGTGTGGCTGTCGGAGCCGAGCAGTGTTTTTCCAGGTCTCGCGAATCTCTCTAGGTGAACCTGATGGCAAATGCCGTTACCTGGTCTCGAAAAGTAGATGCCGTACTTCTTCGCGATGGACTGCAGGTACGCGTGATCATCGGCGTTTTCGAATCCTACCTGGATGGTGTTGTGGTCTACATAGCTGACGGAGAGCTCAGTGGCGATATCGGTGAGCTTCATGGACTCGAACTGAAGATAGGCCATGGTGCCCGTCGCGTCCTGGGTGAGGGTTTGATCTATCTTGATGCCGATCTCCTTGCCTGGCTCGTAGGAGCCGTCCACGAGGTGTTGTCTCAGGATTTTTTCAGTCAATGTATAGCCCATAAAGTGCCTCCCGCAGGCGTAATAATCCTCAATTATTGATCTCTTATTGTGGATTATGGTGATATTAAAACTAAACGATACTATCTTCTTTGTCAATTTTATTCATAACGCTTATAAAATTCTCATGCGCTATCTTTAAATAGGCTTTGCGTGTTGAAGGGAAAGCCGATGTGGTGGGTTCGGGTCCAATCCTCCAAGATCTCCGATCAAAATCGGG
>CAZFFD010000160.1:0-2588 GCA_964518035.1 uncultured Methanotrichaceae archaeon
GTCGAAAGCTGATAAAAGTAGATCCCAGGAACACCACTCAAAGGTGTTCTGCTTGCGGAAGCCGTGTAAAGAAAGATCTGTCGGTACGAGTACATGAGTGCCCTTATTGCGGATTCTCATGTGATAGAGACTACAATGCTTCCAGGAACATACTCATCACAGGGATGGAACAGCCCGTAGCGCCCATAGAACCAAAACCGCTATATCACATATCCGTGATGCAAGTTTTGGCGATGACGTGGGAAGCCACGCCCTTCAGATGGCGGTAGTTCACATAAGGATTGCGATAAGGCAGGCATTAGGCGATTCAAGCGCGAGAACATTACCATGATTGCCATGAGAAGAAGAGACACCCAATTGAATCTATCAAGTCCGGATATGCTGACAGATATTCTAGCAGGGATAATGCTATTTCTAGCCATGACGGTGATGATATCTACAACATATGCCAGCTCTTCAAATATGGATATCGATTACAGTCATAACGTAGTTGGCACCGGAACTGTAATGACCGACTTCAAGATGGGGGGTGAGGAGAGCACCATTGCCACAGGAAAGGTGCGAGGAAGCGGAGAGGTCATGAACAAATATGTCTTCGTCAGCAATAACTCCGAGAACATCTCCATAGAAGACCAGTTCCTTTTTACAAAACTGCCCGCGGTCCATGAGATCACTGTGGCCGACTATCCTCAGATGACTAGAAGCCCCATCAGCTTCCGCTTGCTGGGAACAAGCTGGGCTCTAAGGATTAACCTCTCACTGCAAAATGATAGTAGTTGAGAATCAGATTCGCTCTGCGGCAAAGGTTTATCATTCATTCCATCAAATTGCAGTAGATATGCAGGACCTCCAGGAGAACGCCAGAAAGTTTTTAGAGCTCTGTGAATTGTGCAAGAGCCCCGTCCAGGAGATATTAAATAGGAGGGATCTTATCGTCGTTTCTCATGTGGACGCGGATGGACTCACCTCGGCGGCCATAGTCTGCACAGCCCTGGAGAGACGCGGCCTGGAATACAAGCCGATGTTCTTCCGGCAGCTTGATGAGACAGCCATTGCTGAGATTGCCGACCACAATGCCGATTTGGTCATATTCACAGATCTGGGCAGCGGAATGATCCAGCAGATCTGCGAATGCGGCCTGCCGGCGGTTGTGGCCGATCATCACAAGCCAGCCGCCTGCACTACGAGGCCTTTAGCTCACATCAATCCCCACCTGGTTGGAGCAGATGGTGCAACGCAGCTATCCGGGAGCGGAACATCATTTCTCCTGGCGAGAGAGCTTGCGCTCACCCCAGGCGCCAATGACGATCTTGCAGGCCTTGCAATTGTAGGGGCGGTGGGAGATCTGCAGGACATGGCGCGGGGACAGTTGGTAGGCATCAACCGGCATATCCTGGAGATCGGATCCAAGGCAGGGGCCCTTTCCTTTGGTCGGGACATCAAGCTCTTCGGCAGACAGACCCGCCCAGTCTTCAAGATGCTGGAGTATTCTCAGGACCCATACCTCCCAGGGCTCTCAGGAAATGAAGATGCATGCATCGCATTTCTCAAGGATGTAGGCATTCGGCTGGGCGGAGAGCGCTGGCGAAGATGGATAGACCTGAACCAGGAGGAGAGGTCCAGTCTGGTTACTGCCATCATCCGAAAGGGGCTGCGAAACGGGCTGTCCAATGTCAAGCTCGAGCGGCTCATCGGCGAGGTTTATGTTCTTCTGGCCGAGCAGGAGGGAACTGAGCTTCGGGACGCCAGCGAGTACTCGACTCTCCTCAATGCCACAGCTCGATACGGCCATGCCGACGTTGGCCTCTCAGTCTGCATGGGAGACCGGGACCGGGGCTTCTCTGAGGCACAACGGCTTCTCGGCCAGCACCGCCAGAATCTGGTCAACGGCCTTAAGCTGGTCGCAGAGAAGGGAATCACGCCTTTACAGAGCATCCAGTACTTCGATGCAGGTGATGCAATCCTTGACACAATCGTCGGAATCGTGGCAGGCATGAGCTTTCAGATGGCAGACCGCTCCATGCCCATTCTGGCCTTGGCCAGGACCGAGCAGGGCGAGGTCAAGGTCTCGGGGCGGGGCACCCAGGATCTCGTCAGGTCCGGACTCGATCTAGCCGAGGCCATGTCATCATCGGCCCGCGCCCTGGGCGGAGTGGGAGGCGGGCACAACGTCGCAGCCGGGGCGACTATTCCTCAGGATGCCAAGCAGGCGTTTTTGGAGCTGGTTGACAGGGCAGTGAGAAAGCAGCTGTCCAAAGAACAATCCTACATTCCGCATTTAACCCAGTGAAAATAGCCTGCAAGTTATTGCGGTTTCTGGTCCCATGCGTCCCTTTAGGATGGCTAGCAACATAAATCTCAGTCACTGGGATGTCAGGTTCTTGCGGGTGTTGTGTTCTGTTTTCGCGCAGCTTAATTCTGGGAAATATGTACAATATGTAAACAGCACTCCCACTCAATATTTTCCTAACAGAACTAGAATTGTCTTGCCAATCTGATTGTTCCATGCTTTGTGGATTGGTTTATGGAAACTTGGGTAGTGTGCCTACTTTGCTGTAAATTCTTAGCTAAATCCCGTGTCAAGAGCC
>CAZFFD010000161.1:0-2553 GCA_964518035.1 uncultured Methanotrichaceae archaeon
CAATCTCGAAGGTCAAGGGAGCGCCAGCGGCGGCTTCGCCGTCAAGCGGATTGGTGAGTGTCTTGATGACTGAGATCTTCGGGGATTTGACATTAACCTCTGCATCATCTGTCGCAGTGACGTTGTTGCCGCCGTTCTTGGGTTTAGCATCGACTGTGACTGTGTTGTGCAGGGTTTGCGTCGTGGTCGAGGTGACCTGGCCGTAGAGGGTCAGAGTCGTCTTTGCCCCGACAATAAGCGGGCCGATGTCGCTTTGGTTAGTGTACTGACCGTTAATCCTCCAGCCAGCGGTGGTCGTGGGGATCAGGCCGGTATCAAAGAGATCCCAGACAAAGACATGCTCGAGGTCAATTTCACCAGTGTTCTCGACCTCAATCTCGAAGGTCAGAGGAGCGCCAGCGGCAGCCTCGCCATCAAGCGGATTGGTAAGAGTCTTTTTGACTGAGATCTTGGGCTCACGAACCTGTATCGTTTCATCAGTGGTATTGGTGACATTATTGCCAAATTCCGGCTTTCCTTCCACAGATACGTCGTTGGTCAGAGAGATAACGCCAGTGACCGGGCCGTCAATGCTGACATTGATCCATAAATCCTTGCTCTCGCCTTCGAGCAAAGAGCCGATATTGCTCCAATAGACATTCTGGCCGATATTGTAGCCGCCCGGCGAAGAAGCAAAATATGTCAGGCCTGCAGGCAGGACATCATGAACAGCGACATCGGTTAAAGTGATATTGCCTGAATTTTCAACAGTCAAAGTGAAATTGATGAATGCGCCAGGAGCGCCATAATCGGGATTGGCGATCTTGCTCACATTGATGTTTTGCTTTTTAGCTTCAACTGTCTGATCATCCTGTGCAATTGTAAATTCCCGACGGATATTGTAGCTGGTAGCAGTCGCAGTGTTATAAAGAATTCCGAATTTATTTCCGTCAAACATGGCCACGACTTCTACATCAAAATATTCTCCGGGATTGAGTACTCTGCCAAAGTTCTGACTCAAATTGGACCAGTAGAGAGTAGTAGTCGAATCCGCGTTGACCTTTATCGAGCTTGGAGCAGGATTCGCAGAGACATATGTCAAGCCTTTTGGCAAAGTGTCGTTTAGCTCGGTACGATTGAGCAGCGCAGTTCCTGTATTTGTTATTCTAATTGGGAAAGTAGTTTGGGAATTCGGCGCACCAATGGGCTGAGTGGTCGTCTTATCGATACTGTTTACTGTTGTATATGAAACGCCTACCGTCATGGTGCCCACGCCAGAAACAGTTGCGCCTCCTTTAGCCACCCAGGATGGATATGCAACAGCACTGGCATAATCAGTTATCACAGCCGCAGGATAGCCAATGATTCCGCTGGGCGGGCCAAGAATATCTTCCTGGACAACAGTATAAGTTATCGTTCCAGTTGCTTTCTCATTAGGAGCCAATGAGGTTTTATCTAGGGTTACAGATTGAGTGATCTTTGACGGGTGATATAAATCGTCAGAGACCGTCAGATCATGAATGCTAAAGGCATTGGTATTATTTACTTCAAAGGTATAAGTGATAACATGACCTATAGGATATCCGGTATAGCCTGATGGGGGATCTGAAGGTTTCTTTGTTACTTTCAGAACGCCTGTAAATCCCAGATATATTGTATGAGAAGAAGGAAGAGATGTTACTGGCTGATTATTGGAATCCAGACCACTAGCGAAAGCTGTGTTCTCTAAAACAGGCATATCTGATTCGACTATTTTATGATCAAAAGTTATTGAACGAGTTTCCAGATTCACGAGACTTCCAAAGGGAATAGTCCCTAATTTGTCATCGATAATATTAATATCATGTAAACCAAGTCCGTTGTCGTTCGTCAATGAATATGTATAAGTGACAATTTCTCCAAGATTTGCGCTATTTGGGCCACTCTTTGTCAATGAGAGGGCCAATGCAGTATCTATGGATGTAAATAATAGAACCACTATAGCAAATAGTATGCATAGATTCAAAGCACGTTTATTTAAACTTATTAATATACTACTAGATCTATTCACAGTTAGACCTGATATGGCAAGCATTTTAGTTCCGGATCCCATAATATTTCTCCTACCTGCCTAAAGTTAGAAAATTAATACTACATAAAGTATTCGGAATTTAAATCAGGATGATTGGTATCCAGATCCGTTATCAATTATTCAATAGGACAGGTATAGTTTATATCTATACTGCTGCCTATTGAGCAATTATATTTTGATACGAATCTATTGCATAAAAAAATGAAACTATATATATAAATTATGTTAAAGATCTTTTTTTAATTTCTATCAACTGGCCGTTAGATGGGGCCGCTCTGAAAAGCTATTATGAATCATTCATTCGCTCAAACAGCACATCATATATTTTGTGAAGCGATTGTCCACAAAAGAAGCAGCAATGGACTCATTTTGCGGCTAGCCAAAAGAATGCGAAAATAAAACGTTAGCGCCTTATATCATATCACTCCTCTAAACATCGCGAAGCATCGAAAAGAGTTAGGAGCCTGAGATTCCACTCAGGCTACCTACATGCGTATTCCCGC
>CAZFFD010000162.1:0-2524 GCA_964518035.1 uncultured Methanotrichaceae archaeon
CTGATTTCGGAGGTACCCAACAAGGTAAGAGATTTGGACAGCAAGCTAGGATTGAGTTTATTCCCTACGGCGTGAGGAGTTAAGGTTAAAAAGAAAAATTGAGACAATAATTAAGGGAAGACGGAGCTTTTGGATGAATAGTGGCAATTTCCATTTTGAGCTGAGAAGAAAGCTCTTTCACCTTTTTTTCGGCCTATCTCTGATATTCATTTTGACGTATTTGGGAAGAGCCAATCTCATAGTCTTTTTAAGTCTCTTCCTTATCGCTGGCTGCATTATGATAATCCTGATGAAGCAGGGCCGGAGAATTCCAGTTGCCGGATGGTTTGAGGCGAAGTTCGAGAGGGAGGGCGTAAGGTTCCCAGGCTATGGAGCATTCTGGTTCGTAGTAGGAGCGCTGCTCATAGCACTCTCATTAAGCGATGCCGATGAGATCTCTGCAGCGCTGATGGTTTTGGCAGCAGGAGACGGAGCCGCAACCATCTTCGGGGTCAAGGGCTGCCATCCTCTTCCCCACAATCGGCTGAAGACCATGGAGGGATCGGTTGCTTTTTTCGTATCATCTCTCTCAGCCTGCATATTTGTGGGCTGGATGGGAGTAGCACTGGCTCTTCTTGGTGCCGTCGTGGAGGGCCTGGCCACGCCAGTGGATGACAATCTCTTGATACCGGTTGCTGCAATATTATTCTTTATGTTAATTTAATGCAACTTTTCAGCCAGCCAGTTAAAACTTCATTTTTCTGCCCAAATATCATGAACCATAATGCTTGCGAATTTTCCCCAAAATTTAAATATTAATAATAATCATACAAATGATATAATGAATGGGCGCAATTCTCACCAAATTCAAATGGCAGGTATCAGCTCAGATAATTCTCATACTTTAGCACAATCAGGCAGATCCATTTCGCTGAGTCGCGAAGATATTTCAGCGATATATGAAGATGGTTTTGAATCAGTTTATGCTGTTGTAATGCTGCTATCAGCAAGAATCGTTGAACTAGAGGAGAGGGTAAAGGTATTGGAGGATCAAATCAACAAAAACAGCCGCAATAGCAGCAAACCTCCATCGACAGATACTTTCAAAAAGATCAAGAGCCAGCGCAAGCCAACTGGTAGATCAGTAGGTGGACAAAAAGGCCATAAAGGACATGCACTCGAAATGGTCGAGAAGCCTAATCACGTAATCGTTCATTCTGGCGCAAAATCTGTTAGAAAGATTGCAGAAGTATCGGAGAGAAGTTCTTGCCTTCATAAATGACTTCGAGGTTCCGCTGCAATTATGGAGCCATCTGCAAAGCTCAAGCATTTTTTTGTCTCCACATCGCCCTTTTCAGAAGGGTTCACAGCGATTACCTCATGATCTTTTCAAATCTAAATAGCCCCCCATCTCCAGGCAGGCCTTCTTTATCAGCTCTATGGGGGTCTGGGTTATACATATTGTAATACTCGACAATCTTGAATCCACATTTATTAACATAGAAGTGAATGTTGCGTTTTTCAAAATACGGCGTGTGAGTTTCCCAAACCCTTGTCTCAGGATACCTTTCTTCAATTGCTCTCCATGCCTTGTATCCAATGCCACGACCATGTTCCTTTGTAGAGATATAGAAGAGATCAAGCGAGTTGTGATGTGTTGCTTCATCAATAGCCAGTACAGCGCCGCCGACCTTATTCCCATCTGAGAGGATATGATAGATTACTGCGCCCGGAGCACTGAAGGATTCCTCGATATCTTCATCAGAAGGAATCATTTCATCTGGGATAGAGCCAAATGCTTCAGTCACAGCTTTAGCAAATGCTTCCTGCAGGTCTCTCTTGAAGCCCAACAGGTCCCCATTTCCTGCAACTTCGAGTGTTACGCAACATTCTCCGTTATCTTTTTTCAAAGCCTCTACTCCTGTATAACAGATTCCTCTACCCAATATTTGTAGGTGTGTCATGAAGACCTGCCAACGTGAACTCGGTGCACCCAATATGGATATATTCCTATCCTTTAGGGACAGCGTTTAGAACTAATTCCGTCGCACTTGACCTGCCCCCTGCATACCACACCAATCAGTTGAACTGGGGCGGCGAACTGGCGATGGCACCCGGGTAAGCCCGCTGATAATGCCAAGCCTTAGCATTCCGCTGACATCGCCACACCCCGCCTGACCCAAACTGCCCGAGGGTAGAGGATAAACCTCTACGCCCTAAATTGAGGTGATGGCTGATATCTGTCAGCCCGGTCTGTTTGGCCTTGCGCATTTTTCGGATATCACTTACAGCCAGGAATACACCATCCAGGCACTCACTACAGGCAGGGCAATTGGACTGACTCACCTCCACCTCTACGAACTGCATCTTCTTCTGATTCGATCTCTTGCCGGCCTCAGGCATGCGTATCAAGGGAACGAGAAAATGGTACCATGTGGTTTCAACTCCAAATCTGACATATTATACCCCAAAATTATACCCCAAATGCCCGTCGCGGATCTAAGGCCAATGAGGATATGGGAATACTGCCGGTTTATAGCGGAAC
>CAZFFD010000163.1:0-2374 GCA_964518035.1 uncultured Methanotrichaceae archaeon
CTAAATGAATTTTGATGGAAATTTTAGAAATTTAGGTGAGGGCTAAACACGTACGCATTTTTAATGCAACGTGTGCTGGCAATAAAAAGTGAATAAAAAAACGTCATTTCGTCGATACGATCTTTATGACATCTCCGTCCTTCAGCTCGTACTTCTCGCCGAGACGCATCTTCGTCTTGGCGTCGATTGCAAAGAGGAAGCTCTCTCCGATGTCCGAATGGACGCGGAAGGCCAGGTCGTGCGCAGTGCTGCCTCGCTTCATTAGGAAGGCATCCGGCAGAATCACGCCCTTTCTGTCTGTGAACTTGCTCTCGTCCTCCACAGGATAAAGCACGATGTAGTCCAGCAGCTCGAAGACCGCGCGGTTGATGCACTGCTGCACCCCGGTCCCGCCGTGCTGCTTCATGAGCGCCCGGATCTTCTCAAGGCCCGCAGTCTGGGCTTTGTTGAGCTGCCCGACGATCTCAAAGTCTGCGTCTCCCGGTTTGTACCTGATCAGCCCGGCCTTCTCTGCCATGCGTAGCGCAATCTCGGCTGCCCCGCTCACAGGTATGACCAGGTCATCCTTCAGCTCAGTGAGCTTCTTGACGTTCTCAGCAGAAGCCACGTCCATCTTGTTGGCTGCAAGAATCATGGGCTTGCTGTAGGCGCGCAAGAGCCCGGCAAACCTGAGCACATCCTCATCGTTCCAGCTTCCCAGCTCCTTCTTCATCTCCGCCAAAGCGCGACGGATCTGGTTGTCCGAGACTCCGGCTCCTGCCATCTGGTCTATGAGAACCTGCTCGGGCTTGCCGCCCAATGCCTTGTAGTTTCTCATCAGCTTGTCCCAGTTCCGCTTGAGAATGCCGTTGAGCCACATGGTGATCTCATACTCCAGGAACTTGACATCCGAGACTGGATCGTGATTTCCGAGGCCCACCGGGTTGCCCTCGGCGTCAGTGCCTCCGGAGGCGTCCAGGACGTGGATTACCGCCTCAGCCACGCGCAGCGCATCCAAAAACTCGTTGCCAAGACCCTTGCCGAGATGAGCATCGGGCACAAGGCCCGCCACATCAATCAGCTCAATGGCTATGAAGCGCCAGCCGTCCTTGCAGCGACCGCAGCCATCTTTGATGCCAAGGCCCTTGCAGGGGCACGGGACGCGCACGTAAGAGACGCCGTGGTTGGCGTCGATAGTAGTAAACGGGTAGTTGGCGATATCCACATCTACCAGCGTCGCTGCCTTGAAAAATGTGGATTTGCCGGAGTTAGGCTTTCCAGCCAGCCCGACTGAGAGCATATGAAATCAGTGTTCCTTTTCCTTCACTAACGGATTATGCCGCTCACGTTCATCTCGGCTGACTTCTCGATAAAACGCTTGACCTTCCCGGCAGCAAGCCGCCCGGCCAAAGCTAGTCCTTTCTCCGAGACCGCCTTCTCCTGAACTGCACCTGCGGCTAAAGCTGCCGAGTAAAGTCTCTCTCCGGCTTTGGTTCGGGTGAGAACTGTAGACCAGCCGTCGGCTGAGCCAACGCTTCCAACGGAGACGTCAGCCAATTCGCTCGAAAAGTCGAAGCATGGGCCGCATCCTGGGAATGTGTACTCGTCGGTCTCATCGATCTTTACCTCGTGGGCCTTTCCTGTCTTATCGATCACCCGGAACATACCCTTCTTGATCTCAAAACGGGCCACGTCCTTTGCCTCCAGCCCAAACTTGCCCTTGACTAGACCCTTCATGAGCAGATCGTAGTCGAAGTTCTCCATGCAGAAGAGGCCGACCAATAGAGCAATCTTATCCTGGCCGAACTGATAGGGCTCGTCCAGCAGCTTGACCTTCCTCAGACCCTGGATCTGACAGGGCGTGCCCACAAATCCGATCTTCTTGAAGCCTTTCTCGAGAGCATCCTTGACAGCCAGAACGCTGTTGTTGATTGTGTACTTGGTTCCGGCAGCAGAGACAATCTCGTCTGCAGAGGTTGCCCGACGGGTCACAGTCCTCCACTCTCCGTCCTTGTCGGTAACAATGGCGCAGTCGATCATTCCGGACCGAAGTGCCTCCACCAGGAGAGCAGTGGCAGCGCCGCCGTCCTGAGCCTGCGCGACCCCAGCGGCCTTGGCTGAGACTGCTTTGCTGTAAATTCCCAGGGCCTCGTTCTCTTTTCTTGTCCTTCCAAAGAGCTTGGACTCCATTGCACCCATGTCCAGGAACGTCCTGGGGCAGTAAGTGAAGCACAGGCCGCAGAGGGGATCGTAATTTACCAGGGCGGGCTTGTTCTCTACGTGCTCAATTCTGGGGCAGAAGGCCTCGCAGGTGCCGCAGCGACAGCAGATGTCGGGCTTTATGACCTTATACTCCAGCTCTCCGAATCCACATTCCAGATAAGTGGGCTCAGCA
>CAZFFD010000164.1:0-2335 GCA_964518035.1 uncultured Methanotrichaceae archaeon
GGACATGTCCGAAGGGACTGTACTCCACTCCACCGCCATGAGCGCTGTAGAACTTCGTGAACATCTCCACATAATGCAACCTGAGAGGATGCATGAATGGAGAGAGAATTCCCAGCAGGAAGTTGATGAAGTGAACTGCTACCAAGATCACTATGCCTGCGATGATACCAAGCATAGAGAACTCAGCACTATCGGTCGCTCCGCCGCTCAGCATGGGCATTATGACATAGAATGCCAACTGGTTAGCAGCATATGCCAGACCTACTGACGCCAGGCCGATGGCCAGAAGCCTCAGGTAGGATATCAAGTTGCTCACATATGATGGCGTGTGAGCCAGACTCATTGGGCCTTCAGGACCCATGACCAGCATCACTACAGAAGCAACTACGACGATAATGCCGAGGTACGTCAGAATTGATTGCCCCATGACCAGTCCCAGAAGAGCTATCGCAAAGAATACCTGGAAAAGCATCACAGGAAGCCGCTCGAAATAAGCATGCTTCTTAGAACCGTAGTTCAGCTCAGTCTTGATTCCAAAGATTGAACCGACGCTGCAGTGAATGACGCCGATAAAGATACTGGTTCCAATCAACAGCAAAACCGCGTTAGTCGCCAGCCGATCCATAGGGAATATGCCCAACGGGCCCATTCTTCCGAGCGCTCCAAAGACACCTTCACCGAAATAGAGACCAGCCTCTTTTGCTAATTCGATCTCATGTTCAGGCAAGTGTCCCATCATTCTGCTCCACAGACCCAGGGGACCGAATATCTCGCCATAGAAGAAGCCGAAAATGATCGACCAAACGCTTCCGATCATAACGACGTTGATCAACTGCTGCCAGCCTGGTGTTCTGAACTTCTTCTTAAGCATTATCAGAACGAGCATGGTCATGACGCCATAGCCGATATCTCCTAAAATCATGCCGAACATGATTGGGAAGAATATGAATATCAGCAACGACGGATCGAACTCCTTGTACTCAGGAATAGCGAACAGCCTTGTAATCAGCTCATAAGGCCTGACCAGGCTCGGATTATCCATCTGGCTTGGTATGTCTTCGCCCTTCTCGGCCAATGCTTCAGCTTCTTTGTCTACAATCATCTGAACTTCGAGCTTGCCACCGGCGGCGCTCTCCAGTTCGTTCTTGAGCCTGCTGAACTGATCTGCCGGAACATACCCATCAATGACAAAGGCATTATCCGTCTCAGCGAACCTGAGTGGTGCCTCGGTCTTCTGAGTCTGCATCGACAGATATTCGTCTGTAGCCAGCATCTCATCTTCGTACTGCTTCTTGATGTCGACCAGCTTCTTCTGAAGAGGAGCTTTCTCTCCTTCCAGAGATTTTATGCCACCCTCAAGAGCAGCAATAGCCGAGTCTACATTTCCTTCGAGCCTTGGAACAGATGTCTCTGAAAACCCATGCTCGGAAAGGACCGCAGATACTTCACTGGCCTTTTCTGCAGGCACAAATACTGCTACAAAAGTTGCGTTCTTGGCGCTTCCAGTATAAATCTCATTAACCGGAGAAACCCTTGCCACATCAGCATCGACTGCCGACGCCGCTGTGCCGACAAAGGTCGCCAGAGAATCATAACCATAATAAGCTTCCAAAGGCAGCGGCAAAACGGCCAATGGAGTCAGGGCTTTGACCTGATCCTGTTTGGACTTAACCTCGGCGTCGATGGCAGTGATACGCTCGTATGTAGCAGTAACATCATCACCGACGTTATTGATAAGGTTGCCCATATCCGATAGAATCTGGCTCTCAGAGAATGTCTTATCAGGTGTCTTCTTGTTTAGATCAAGATACCTGGTAACGGATCTGAGCTTTATGAGATCTTCGGAGTATTCTTTGGCCTTGCCGATGGGCTTGCCCATCTCAAACTGAGGTTGGCTGCCATTATAGTTGACAATGTGAAGCAGGCGCAACTCATGCAGCTTTTCAACTACTGGAGATATTACATCCTTTGACCCGGCGACGACTACACGACTCATCTTTACGGGCTTAAGCATGCAACAACCCCATGAACTCCTTCATCAAATATTCAACTGCTTTGTCCAGCTTGGCACTGGCGCCGCCACTCATTGAACTAACGTTCTTCTCACCGCTGCTCACGATGGATGCCTTCTTGGCCTTGACATCGTTTTCAGCTTTGGCAACGCTCTTGTCATAGTAGTCCTGTGCATCAGTCTCGGCGGATTTGACGAGGTTTGCAGCTTCAGTAGTGGCAGCGGCTATCTTTTTTTCCTTTTCTTCCAAAGCCCGCTGGACTGCAGCCTTGGCTTCAGCCTCTGCCGATTTGATTTTCGATAAGATATCGTCTCTAGCCATCT
>CAZFFD010000165.1:0-2318 GCA_964518035.1 uncultured Methanotrichaceae archaeon
GACCTGGAGTTCAAGCCTGGCACCGCGAGCCTTGCTGCTTTAGGAGCAGCCACGTCCGGAGCTGAATATATCAAAGCCGGGCTGCTCGGGGTAAAGACCCAGGATCAGGCGGAGGAGATGATGAAGGGAATCGTGCGGGCAGTCAAGGATTTCGATCACAGCAAGAAAGTGGTCGCATCAGGATACTCCGATTTCTCTCGTGCAGGCTGTATCTCGCCCTTTCTCCTGCCAGCAGCCGCCGCAAGGGCTGGCGCAGACGTTGTCATGGTGGACACTGCAGTCAAAGACGGGAGGCCGACATTTGATTTCATGAGCGAGAAGGATCTGCGCGAATTCATTGATCTGGGTCATGCCGAGGGCCTCGATGTGGCCATAGCAGGAAGCATCGGCTTTCCGCACCTTGAGATTCTCACCAAGTTGCAGCCGGACATCATCGGTGTCCGGGGAATAGTCTGCGGCGGGGACAGGAAAAGTGCTATTCGGGCGGATCTGGTGGTAGAACTCAGGAAGGCTCTGAGATGAGCCCGCTCCCGGGCTCTGCAATCTTTGCGAGTCGATCGATAAATCCGGCCTGACCCTTTACAATCTTCTTCCTGGCAGCTTCGACATCAAACCATTCCACTCTGTCGATCTCAGGATATTCCCGTTGTATCCCGGATCCCTTCGGCCATTCCAGGCAGAAATTGTTGCTCGTGATCTTCTTAGCATTCCAGTCAGATTTTATAGCCCAGATGTGAACGATTTTCCTGCTCGGCAGTCTGATAGAGCCGAGATCAATGAACTCTCCCTCTGCAATTATCCCGGTCTCCTCGAACAGCTCCCTCTTTGCGGCCTGCAGCGGCTCCTCATCATTATCAAACATCCCTTTCGGTATGGACCAGGCGCCCTCGTCCTTGCCGGCCCAAAACGGCCCACCAGGATGAGCCAGCAGCATCTGCAGCCGCTCATCTTTCACTCGAAACAACAGAATTCCTGCGCTTTGCATTCTCGCCATGATCGATATTTATCTCTGCTATGCAAAAGCTTTTTTTGCCTGCTGGCCGCAAAGGGTCCAGCCTGAGATGCTAAAAACAAAAGGAGACTCGTCAGGGTAAACGAAAATGAGCGCAATATCATTTGAGATATTAAAGCAGGACAAAGAAACGAATGCAAGGCTTGGGTTGATCAGAACCAGGCGCGGAGACATAGAGACGCCTTACCTGGTCCCCGTGGCAACACTGGCCAGCGTTAGGGCCCTGGGCTCTGATGATCTGCTGGGCCTCGGTGTGCAGTGCTCTTTGGCCAATACATATCACCTTCACCTTGAGCCTGGAGACGAACTCATTGCCCGAATGGGCGGACTGCACAGGTTTATGGGATTTGACCGACCTCTCTTCACAGATTCCGGAGGCTTTCAGGCCTTCTCTTTGGGCTTTGCAAGAGAGCACAACATCAGCAAGATCGGAAACATTTTTCCCCAGGAGATGTCAAATAAATGCCCAGGATATGGATACAGAGGACATGAAAAGTCTAAACCTAAGCCCGCGAAAAAGGAGAACCTGACGCGCATCAGCGATGAGGGCATATCCTTCAAGTCCCAGACCGACGGAGCCTGGCATTTCTTGAATTCGGAAAAATCTATGAAAATCCAGTCAAATCTCGATTCAGATATCATCATGGCCTTTGACGAGTGCACATCGCCATTATCTGACTACGATTACACCAGAAAAGCAATGCTGCGAACTCATGTTTGGGCGGAGGAGTCTATTCGATATCATGATCGGAATCAGGGCCTCTATGGCATAATCCAGGGTGGCTGGTTTGAGGATCTGAGAAGAGAGAGCACCGAGGCCATCTTATCTCAGCCCTTTGACGGCATAGCTATTGGCGGATCTCTCGGAAACAGCAAGCAAGACATGCATCAGGTCCTGGATTGGACGGTTCCAAAGCTGGACGACGGCAGACCGCGTCATCTCTTGGGCATCGGCGATATAGACGACCTGCTGGAGTGCGTGGCCAGAGGAATCGATACCTTTGACTGCGTCACTCCCACAAGAATCGCCAGGAGGGGCAGCCTCCTGCTGAGCCCTGCAGCCGGCGGATCTCAAGACAACAAGTTCCGAATAAATATAAAATCTGCTAAATTCAAAGAAGACCCCCTGCCAATTGATCCGAACTGCACCTGTCCGACCTGCCGCACTTACTCACGGGCATACCTTCGCCATCTTTATGTCACCAGGGAGCTGTCCTATTTCCGTCTGGCAACGCTGCATAATCTCCATTTCATGCTCCGATTCATGGAAGAGATACGGGAAAGCTTAAGGGACGGAAGCTTTCTG
>CAZFFD010000166.1:0-2136 GCA_964518035.1 uncultured Methanotrichaceae archaeon
AAGAGGCCCAGATGTGATCTTTCTAGATACAAATGTGCTATACAGCGTTTTAGGGGGCAGGAGATATAGGACTCGTTGGCCTTTAAGGCGATTTTCTCGCTGCTACAGCCAGGGCAAATATGTTTGGACAGGAATGACAATAGAAGCAAAGCCATTATGTGCAAAAGGCTTTTATCGCTATTTAAGGCATAGACGCTGATTCGAGGGATATGCGACAGGTAGATAAGGAATTAGAGCTGGCTGGGTATATGAAAACTGTCTCAGCTTTGCGTTTTTCAAGAGCGTCTAGACGACAAAGGATGGCAGCCTGAAAAAGCAGAAAACATTGTAGGAGGAGGGCGATGACGGAACCAAATGCTCTGACCTCGGTGTCACTTTGGAGGGAGATGGGGCATGGCTATGGACCGTACGAGTGAATACCTGGTTGGCCTCGTCAATGAGCTGCGCAAGTTGCCCAAAGAGACAGAATTTGTCGAGTTCAAGCACAACAATGATGACCACCAGGAGATCGGAGAATATCTGTCGGCGCTGGCCAACTCGGCGGCACTATCTGGAAAAAGTCAAGCGTACCTGATCTGGGGGATTGATGACCAGACGCATGAGGTTGTTGGTACGACCTTCCTTCCAGCCGCAAAGAAGATCGGCAACGAGGAGCTGGAGAGTTGGCTGCTGCACCTGCTGGAACCCAAGATCGACTTTGATTTTTATACCGTTGAGGTAGACAGCAGGCCAGTTGTCCTGTTGGAAATCGGGCGGGCTTTCCGCCATCCTGTGCGCTTTTCCGGGCAGGAATATATCCGCATCGGCTCTTACAAAAAGAAACTGAAGGACTTCCCGGAAAAAGAGCGAAAACTTTGGCGGGCCTTCGATAAGACGCATTTCGAAGATGGACTCGCTGCCGAACACGTATCTGCTGATGAGGTACTGAGGCTGCTGGACTATCCGGCATTCTTTGACCTTCTTGAGCAGCCTTTGCCGGCAGACCGCAGCGGCATCCTGGAGGCGCTGGCGGATGAGGGCCTGATTCGGTCTTGCGATGCAGGCGACTGGGACATTACAAATCTGGGCGCGGTGCTGTTCGCAAAACGATTGGATGACTTCCGCTCAGTCCAGCGCAAGTCGATGCGGGTGATCAAGTACCGTGGCACGTCCCGCGTTGAGACCCTGAAAGAACAGGTCGAAGATAAGGGCTATGCCAGCGGCTTCGAGAGACTGATTGCATTTATCAATGGCCTGCTCCCCTCTAATGAGGTGATCGAGCAGGCATTGCGCAAGACCGTGCCGATGTTTCCTGAACTGGCAATTAGGGAACTGGTAGCCAATGCACTGATCCACCAGGACTTCTTTGTCATGGGTGCAGGGCCGATGGTGGAGATCTTCGACGATCGCATCGAGATCACCAATCCCGGCGAGCCTCTGGTGGACACTCAACGCTTCGTGGATACGCCTCCGAAGTCACGCAACGAGATTTTGGCTTCATTGATGCGCCGGTTCCGCATATGTGAGGAACGTGGCAGTGGAATTGACAAGGTCGTGTTCCAGGTAGAGTTTTTCCAGCTCCCTGCGCCACTCTTTGAGGTTACGGGAGGTTTCACGAGGGCCGTGCTCTTTTCCCACATTGCGCTGACCGATATGGACAAGAACGACCGTGTGCGTGCCTGCTATCTTCACGCCTGCCTGAAATACGTAATGCGCCGCTATTTAACAAATACGTCACTCCGCGAACGTTTCGGGATCGATGAGAAAAACAGCGCCGTGGCTTCGCGGCTTATCAAAGAGGCGGTTGAGGCAGGCGCCATCGCTCCATATGACTCGACGGCTTCGAAGAAATATATGAAGTATGTTCCATGGTGGGCCACCGCTCCGAAGGGAGGCCAATAAGCAAGATCTCATTTGACGGTCATTTGATCGAAGCGGATCCATTTGACCGCGGGCGTGCTCCTATCATGGTTGCTTTCGGCATGCGACGGCTACAGGTATTTCATTTGATGGCTATTTGATGGCATCTACAGGGGCCAGATGAGCCACGGATCTATCGAGGGGCTGCGGCCCTTCAGGCTCGCTGCAGCCCAATACCTTCGATGTGCTCCCCAGGCGCAAGAGAATCACCATGTTCAAGGCGGCAGGCGGCTGGAT
>CAZFFD010000167.1:0-2078 GCA_964518035.1 uncultured Methanotrichaceae archaeon
GCAAGCAAGACCAAAGATCCGGATCAATTTCTTGGCAAGGTCAGGCATCTTTATGATCATAAGGACGAGATATGCCGGGATGAGATCGAGTTCGATGAAGGAATTGTAATGGATCGCTATTCTTCGCCGGTGATTGGAAAGGATGGCGAGTATTACGGCAGAATATGGACATTTCATGATGTCACAGACTACAAGCATACGCTTGGAGCACTGCGCGACTCGGAGCAGCGTCTATCCGATATTATTGATTTTCTGCCTGACGCAACATTTGCTGTGGATCGAGAAGGTGCAGTTATCGCCTGGAATCGGGCCATTGAGGAGATGACAGGTGTAGCTAAAGCTGACATAATGGGCAAAAGCGATCATGTTTATGCGATTCCTTTTTACGGAAAACGCCGGCCGATCCTAATCGACCTCATATTTTTGGATGACATGGAGATTGCTGAGAATTACTATTTTGTTTCCAGAAAAGGAGATCAACTGATTGCTGAGGCCATGGTTCCCCTGCTAAACGGCAAGAGAGACGTATTTCTCTGGGGAATCGCCTCGCCACTGTATGATAGCAGTGGCTCTGTTATAGGCGCGATAGAGTCCATACGCGACATCTCCAGGCATAAAAAAGCCGAAGAAGATCTGCTATTGACAAATCGACAATTGGAAATAGCCAGCCTGCACGCAGATAAGATGGCCAGGCAAGCGGAGCAGGCCAATGCGGCCAAGTCCGAATTTCTGGCCAACATGAGTCATGAGATCCGCACACCCATGAATGCGGTCATCGGCATGACAAACCTTCTTCTCTACGAGAACCTCAATTCCAGGCAGAAGGAGTACGTGGAAACCATTAGGAATAGCGGTGAAGCTCTGTTGTCCATAATCAACAACATTCTCGACCTGTCCAAGATTGAGGGAGGAATGATGGAGCTGGAGCATCAGCCATTCGACCTGCAAAGCACGATTAAAGAATCCCTGCGCCTCGTTGCTGCTGCCGCATCAGAAAAAGGCCTGGACCTGACATACCATATCGACGAAAATGTTCCTCGCGTGATTCTGGGCGACCCAACCAGGGTTCGGCAGATTTTGATCAATTTGATCAACAATGCAGTGAAATTTACAGAAACTGGAGGAGTGACTGCCTCGGTCTTTGGAAGAAAGCTGGAAAACGATAATTACGAGATTCACTTTTCCATAAAGGATACAGGAATAGGCATTCCTGAAGATAAGCTGGACAGGCTCTTCCAGTCATTCAGCCAGGTCGATGCCACGACCACCCGCAGGTACGGCGGCACCGGCCTGGGGCTTGCCATTTGCAGGAAGCTTGTTGAGATGATGGGCGGCAAGATTTGGGTGGAGAGCGAGGCGAGAGGGGGTTGCACATTTCATTTCATTATTCAAGCCGAATCGACCGATAAAGAGCCTATCGAATCCGGTCACACGGCATCTTGTGGTGACCCGGATATTCAAGGCGATCTGGATCATGACCTGCGCATTCTCATTGCTGAAGACAACAAAATTAACCAGATGGTGACTCTGAGAATGCTCAACAAGCTTGGGTTCGCTGCAGATGTAGCATCTAGCGGCATCGAGGTTCTGAAGGCTTTAGAGAGACGGCATTACGATTTGATATTGATGGATGTTCTGATGCCTGAGATGGACGGTCTTGAGGCCACCAAAGCCATACGTGAAAGATGGATTGATGGCCCAATGATCATCGCCATGACCGCATCAGCTCTGCAAGGAGATCGAGATAAGTGCATATCGGCAGGGATGGACAGCTACCTGAGCAAACCTGCTACGATTGACGATCTAAAGCATGCTCTGCACTTTGTGATAAGAAAAAGAAAACTGAGAGAGGAGAAGGCAATATGCCGTTATCCAACTCTGTAAGTCAAACAGCGCACCCCGCTTCAAGCTAGCAGAGTATCCAATACCAATACATTCTCAGATGACTGCATGTCAACGAGATTTCATGGGAGCGAGGCAGTACATGGCCCAGCCCATCGATGGGCGAAGGAACTGGAAATAATCATCCTGGTCAGCACGGAAATGCTTGAATACCTGTTCATAGTCCGCGTGGGTGG
>CAZFFD010000168.1:0-2020 GCA_964518035.1 uncultured Methanotrichaceae archaeon
GTGGGGAATTTGCATCGAAAGGAGTGAGTCGGTATCAACCGAGGGGCGGCCATGTCGCCCCTTTTTTTAATGTGCAAATTCATGTCGAATGGTATGTCGAGTCGTAAACTGAGATTGGCAGTACATTAATACCTCTCCTAACAGCAAATTTATTTTCTATGTGCCGAGATTTTCGTTTTTTGCCTTAGACAATTTTTTATGAGACTTGCATACTGTGAGCGAATTCCAGGACTCCTGAAACATTTTATTTTACTTGGTTGGGAGAATAAAAGGACATGACTTCCTTAATTCAATCTGCCGTCAGTCCGATATCATTGGAGCCTCAAATTTCGGAGCCTTCGATGCAGTTCACGGAAACTTGGAGCTGGTAGACGACCTCCACCATGCTCATAAGGCAGGCGTCCATGCCCAGGAGATCGATCTTCTTGCCCAGGACGGCAGTGATCGCCGTGAGAATTACCTGCAGTTCACGATTGTCCAGGGCATCGCCGTTCGAGGTGTCGTCGTAGCAGATACTGCGGTGTTCCGGGGGGATGTTGTGGTGGAAGAAATGCCGGAGCTTCTTCGCCAGTCCGGTGGCCCGGCCTTTTTCTTCCTTCTCCTACCAGCCGCTGCCATGGTTCCAGAGGATGAGGGCATGCCGGTCGACCGGGTAATTCTGTCCAGCCCAGTTGACGAAATCAAAGAGAACCTTGGGATCACCTGTGTTGGTATCGCCGAAGTTCGCGACGCAGTCCTTCTTGAACCCGCCACCTTTCGTGATCCGGAAGCGCCGGGTCAGCTTGTCCTCGATCCGGTCAAGCTGTACCAGGACATTCACGTCCTTCGTCGAACCCACCTTCGCCATCTCTGCAATGTCACGGAGTGCGGTGCCGTCGCCGTTATTGTCCCCGGCCATGTAGACCATGACTGCACATTTTGCCTGTATGTCAGTGCTGTTTGCTGCCTTTGCCATGGGAACCTCCGTTTTTGATTCGATGGTAGAGGTTCACGAAAGCAAAAGTCTAAGAAGGTGGGCGCATATAGGCACTATAGGCAGAGAATCTTGTGCTGCACTTTTTATCGAAGTTAGTCATAAGTTGACCACGACATTGACAATTCTCAATCATTATGCCACATTGCCAATACTCTTAAGAGGCAGTCGGCATTATGAACGTGGACCAGGAATATGCACGTTTCAAGTCTTCGCCCACAATCCCCACGCATGCAATATGGCATCAAGCATACGAAATTTATACTGTTTTTGTTGAGGAAGCCATTCTGACATAGAAAGAGAATTTTTTTCACCTTTTGTATTTAATCACCGATTAAGTAACTAGAGGACTGGCGATAATGACACAAGACACAGTAAGCCCGAGTCAAATATTTGAAACCAAAAATCCCAAACCACTTACGCATCTGAATGAAAAAGGTGAGGCCTATACACGGACTGCAGAGGTTGAGGAGCAGATTAAAAGTGCGCTTCTTCTCGAATGGCCGGCTCTTATTGCAAGAGCAAGTATCTCCGACATGTCATCACCGGATTTCATGAAAGAGGAGGCATTGATATACTTCATCAGAGATGCCTTGAGTCGTAACGAAAAAGATGCATTAAGAAATCTGTTTCGTATTCTCTTCTCGCGCTGTGCCAAGTACATCCATTCCTGTTTTTTGTCATTTAGCGCAGACAAGCAGGAAGATGCATGCCAAAACGTCAATGCTCATATTATTGATAAGATTATGAATCTTAAAGACGATGGCGGCGATTTTTTTCAAGTTCGATTTTGGTTTGCTCTCAAACGACTAATACTCACAGAGTACGGAAGACAAGTCAAGACAATTGAAGAGGATGAGGAGAAACTTGTCTTTCTGGATGAGCAAGTTGAAGGAGAAGAGGGACTAGCACCAAGGATGGAACTCCCTGATAATTGCATATCGCCCGAAGATCTTACCATACTAAAGGCAGGGCTAACCGCGATACAAGGGGCACGCCATAGGAAAGCATTTATTCTTAGATACTATAAAGGGTGGCCCATAAAGT
>CAZFFD010000169.1:0-1925 GCA_964518035.1 uncultured Methanotrichaceae archaeon
CTTAAGATCCTGTCTCGCAGGAGTTCGCGGGTTCGAATCCCGTACCCCGCATTATTGATATCGATTTTTGGTTGTTTACTCCTGCAGAATTTTACTGTGGTTGACAGGATTCTTTTTCAGTGCTGCTTCGAGGATGATGTAAGATTGCAGCGAAGCGGTTGGATATGAATATGAAATAAAAAATATAATTAGGAAAACCTTAAACCTGCCGTGAATGCTCTGGCAAAAAGCAATGGAGAGCAGAACAACTGAATCTTTAGGCGATCCTATTCCTCATTCTGATCAGTGTGTTCTGTATGCATCCAATGAAAAAGAACCTGATAATGATATTGACTTGACTGGGCAGATCAGATGGTTATCGGTTCAACGGGCTTGATGAAAGGACGCCACGCGCCCGATTCTGCAAAAGGTTGATCTGCTAAAACCTCACCTATCTTTGAGAACAGGTGCGAGCCATGATTTCGACGGAAGCCATAGAGAAGGCGAAGGATCACTTCGCCAAGCTGCTCACCGAGCAGCTTAAACGCGTTGATCAGATTAAGTCCGGAGAGGATTGGGCAGACTACGGCAAACTCAAGCCCATAATAATCGGAGTAGTTGGGGGCGATGGCATAGGACCCTACATCACCAAGGAGGCTGTTAGGGTCCTCAGTTACGTGCTGGCCGATGAGATCAAGAGCGGTAAGGTGGAGCTAAGGGACATTCCTGGTCTTGACATCGAATCCAGGGTCCGTGTCATGAAGCCCCTTCCCGATGATGTCCTTCTTGCCCTGAAACAATGTCACGTCATCCTCAAAGGTCCGCTTACCACTCCCAAAAAAGGAGATAAGTGGCCCAACCTCGAGAGCGCCAATGTCTCAATGCGCAGGGAGCTTGATCTATTCGCCAACGTCCGGCCCGTTAAGGTGCCCGAGAAGGGCATAGACTGGATATTTTACAGGGAAAACACTGAAGGCGAATACGTTTTGGGAAGCCGTGGCTTTCATGTTACCGATGACCTGGCTGTCGACTTCAAGGTCATAACAACGCCCGGAAGCGAGAGGATTGTGAGGCTGGCGTTTGAGTATGCCAAGAAGAACGGAATCAAACGAGTCTCTGCTGTCACCAAGGCCAATGTAATCAAAGCGACAGACGGCAAATTCCTGGAAACAGCAAGACGGGACGCGAGCGAATATCCTGACATCGCTTTTGATGATTGGTTTGTGGACATCATGGCAGCGAAGCTTGTGGATGAGAAACGCAGGAAGGACTTCAAGGTCATAGTCCTGCCCAACCTCTACGGCGACATTCTTACGGACGAGGCAGCCGAGTTTCAGGGAGGCGTTGGAACAGCAGGTAGCGCCAACATCGGTAAGCGTTATGCCATGTTTGAGGCCATCCACGGTTCAGCCCCGCGCATGGTCGATGAGGGCAGAGCGATCTATGCAGATCCAGCCAGCATGATGCGGGCTTCTGTGATGCTCCTCCGGCACATTGGCTTTGTAAGCCAGGCGGAGAGGATGGAGATGGCCTTAGATATCTGCTGCCAGTTTGAGAGAAAGATCGTTCTTACCGGAAGATCCGATGGCGCGACGGGTGCTCAATTTGCGGATTACGTGATGAATACCCTTCAAGACCCCAACCTTGAGAGCAGGACGAAGGGCTACCAGAAATAAGATGAATTGATATTGTACAAGCGGAATGCAATGGAGTGGCAAAGCTTTAGCTAAAATAATGACATAATAGTATCTGTGGAAAACCTCGCTATTGCATTCTTGGGCCTCGGCAAGGACGAGCGTTCCTTGCTTGGCGCTATTGAGACAGGGATGAAGACCCATGAGTGGGTTCCATCCTTCGTGATCTCTGAGCTATCCGGTCTGCCTTCTAAAAAGGTCGAGTTTTTGCTCGCCCAACTTTTTGAAAAGAAGCTTGTAGAGCGGGAGAGC
>CAZFFD010000170.1:0-1914 GCA_964518035.1 uncultured Methanotrichaceae archaeon
GTCTCCTATCAGCTCGGCTATGACCTCCGTCTGCTGTATGAAGTTCTTTGGGACCCCTCCGCCTATGTAAATGACTCCTGTCTCTTTGGACTTCTCAACCATCTGGGTGATCTCGTCCACATCCTTGATGCCGTCAACCATGATGCCGTGCCCTTCGCGCAGTGCCATGACCATGCCGATTCCCCAGGAGCTGTCACCAATGGCCGGCACGAAGATAGGGACATTGGACTTATGCGCTGCTCCGAGGATTGTCGTATCCGGCAAGCCCTTTCCAACCATGTACATCAGCTCACGCGAGGTGTAGCGCCGGGACGGGTCCAGGCTCTTTACGAAGTTCGATATATGGTTGTCAGCTTTATGCAGCTCGATCTCTGAGACAAACACATCATAGATCCGATCGATCTTGCATTCATTGAGATATGCATCGTCAGTGCACGCGCTGCCCTGGTAGTGAACTATGCCGAGACCCTCGCACAAATCGTGAAAGAGATTGGCCCCTGTGCTGACCAGACAGTCCACCTTCCGCTCCCGCAGGAGATAGGCAATGAACTCTCCAAGGCCCGCCGGAACCATAGCCCCAGCAAGGCCCAAAAAGATGGTGACATCCTCGTCAAGCATGCGCTTCCAGACCTTTAGAGATGTGCCAAGCTGGCCACCCTGAAAGCCCATATTGCTCATATCCGCTACCAGATCGGCAACACCCCGTTCCTTCATGGGTATTGTCGTCCTTATCCTCTCGCCATTGCAGATAAAATCATGACCGTGAGCGTGATCCATTTTATCCCTCAAGATATTCCATCCATAGTCTCGGTCAGGATTACGTTTAAAGATTGTCCATCCCCGTCTGCTGACATCTGGCACTTCTTCCCCTTCGGACATGGCTGGCCTGGCTGTGTAGTCCCGAATGTTTGGACTTTATATACTCCCGCCCGCAAATTACATTCTCTCTCAATCATTTAATTCAGTCTCCATCCTATTCAGGAACATTCCCAGTTTGCATCCTTCCGGCAGCCTTGACCAGAATGCATTATCTGGCGTTTGCAGATACCATTTCGTATCGAGGGCCTCATGAAATCTAACTGTATTATACCAATTCACGAAATTGTCAAAATTCTCGAACCTAAATCTGTTAAGTTCATAAGTATCATTCCATTTTTCCAGTTTTCCATTGGTCTGAGGATGCTTGACGCGGGCCTTGATGTGTTTGATTTTATTCTCCCTAAGAAAGTCTTCAAATCTGCTATCAGCATCGCCATTTTTATCTCGATTGTTGGCATAGAATTGTGCCCCCCTGTCGGTCAGAACCTCTCTAATGCTTGTTAGCCAGCCAAATTCGCTCATGGCTTCTTTGAGGAGCTGCAAAGAGTTGTCAGTTGTTTCGGCATCGAACTCCCCGCCCGCGAGAATTCGTCGCGAGCTATCATCAAGGACCACGCAGACAAACACCTTTTTTCCATCGTGAATGCTTGTGTGCCAATCCAGATGCACCATGGACAGGCTATGCTTGCGCTCGAACCGAACCCAGGGTTTTCTGCGCTTCGATTTGTTGCGGTTAACATTGGCCAAACCATGAGATAGCAGCTCCTTATGAATTGCGTTATGCGGGATATGTTTTCCATGCTGAAACTCAATGATCTTTTCAAGTCTTCTTGCGCCCAAATTTTGCTCTTTGTGGACTTCAAGTATCAGCTTAACAGACTCTTCATCCAGAGTCTTTTTCTTTCTGCCAAATTTCTTAATGTTTAGCCGCATCTTGGTTTTCGTCCAATGCATCCATACACGTTTCACAGAGGACAGACTCAATTTCATATCCTCCGCGATCCTTTTGGTGCTATCGCCTCTCTTTTTGGCTCGAATGATATATCTGATCTTCCTATCTGTTAGCTTTACAACTTTATTCTTCTTTCCCATGCC
>CAZFFD010000171.1:0-1860 GCA_964518035.1 uncultured Methanotrichaceae archaeon
TAGATCGCCGCCTTCGCAAGGCGGAGGCCACGGGTTCGAATCCCGTCAAGTCCATCAAATCCATTAATTACTTAAATTTGAAAGCAGAATATTTTCTTATGGCAAATTCCCATATGACAAAAGCCCTCGACAGCTCAGCAAGTGCCAAGAAAATATCTATTGTCCAGCCGGAAGCTTCGCGAATGAGCATGAATGGAGACGACCTGATAGACCTGAAGCTTCATGCCGCCCAGGAGATCCTGGCTGAGGTCTTTGGCATCAGCATCGTTGAGGCCGAAGAGATGATCAGACAGAGAAGCCGCGAGAAAACGCTCTGGCCTGCGAGCTTTCCCGTCGATGACAGATAGTAATATATCATTGCATTGTGGTAATATAGCCTGATGGGAATGCTGGCAAAGCTGATAAAAGCAGTTGTTAGCGCCGTTCTGCTTAATAAAGCGGCAAGGAATGCATTCATAATTGCAATCACCAAATCCGCGAAATTCGCCTTTCGACCATCCACGATATCAAAGGTCACCTCATTCTTCTCCGGTCTGGCGAGAGCCGCGACAGGTGGCGGCAGATCCAACCTCTTCGGCAGTCTTCTAAAAGGCCTAGCTGAGCTGATGCTCCTCAGGTTTGCTAAAAAGGGTGGCCTTTTAGGAGCAGGTGCTCTCTCAGCGCTGGCTGCCGTCCTCCTGGCCATGATGAGGGGACGAGAGAAGAGTAATGCTTCTCAAAAGAAGGACTTAAATAACCGGATCATCGATTTGGACGAGTATACAGTTATTGATGATAGACGTTAATTACTATTGGAACAATAATATTTATTTATATAAATATTGTGTAGGGGAGTCATATAAACCTCTGATATCCACAAATATCTAAAAGTATATATACTAATATTGATATAAATACTTATGGATTCATTTATTGGATGGGCATTTAAAGGTTAAACGCGGGACGATTCAAGACGCCACATTCATTGAAGCGGATCCAGGATCCTCAAAAAACCGCGTGGCTACGAAGCCAAAACTCGTCGCAGCAGAGATGGTACATGGGCAAAAAAAAAGGAGATGACATTCATTTTGGCTTCAAACTTCACCAGAAAACCGATATAGATTACGGCCTGATGCACGAAATCGAGACTACTACTGCATCGCTGCATGACAGTCAGATTGATCTGTCTGCTGAAAACGAAGTAGTGCTTCGAGATAGAGGATACTTTGGCGTAGAGGCTAAAGGCATTGATTTCACGATGAAACGCAGAACAACTGACAAACCTCTAGATGATCTTGATAACGAGAGAAACAGATTAATCAGCAAGCTGAGAGCACCTGGCGAACGACCTCACGCAGTTCTTAAAAGGGTATTCGATTCGGGAAGAGTTTTCGTTACAACTGTCAAGAGAGTTGGTGTTAAAATGATGGTGGCTGCATTCACTTTCAATCTATATCAGCTCTGCACACTTAGAAAAGCAAATATAATCTAAAATGAGCGGTAGCTGTCGAAAAATGACTAAAAAAGATGGTTAATCGAGAAAATTTAGCGTCTTAATAGCGGAAAAAAGATGGAATTTTGGCGGAGTCTCATATTTGATGGGAGACCAATAGGTTATTAGGAATCCTCCTTAAAATACGTTTATTAAAAAATTAAAATATTAACATTATCTGTCAATTATCAGGAAAAAAATGGAGATCTATATTGGTGGGTCAAACTTTATCGGCCTCCGTATCATTCTTAAAAACTCTGGCCAACATGTTATCAGTGAAGGTATTTGCAGCATTATTGAGATCACACTAAGTACTATCGATGCATCTATCTCCGTCTGCTGAGTGGTCTCGGTCTGCTGAGTGGTCTCGGTCTGCTGAGTGGTCTCGG
>CAZFFD010000172.1:0-1773 GCA_964518035.1 uncultured Methanotrichaceae archaeon
AATGCAAGCGCATTGATATTAACATTTTGTATTCCCTACTTGATGGGAGTTAAGGATTTGAAGATGCTCTCAGAAATATCTGGCATTTTATTGAAGATGTGTACAACCAAAAGAGGCTGCATTCAGCCCTGGGCTATAAATCTCCGATTCAGTTCGAAATGGAGGTTGCCTTAAATACCATTGCTTAACTCTTTGTCCATTATCAGGGGTTCAGTCCATAACGCTCGCCCCAATTGCCAAATATAGACAAATACATCGATAAAATCAAAAAGAGAGCCTGTAAATTAGGCCCCATTCAGATCCTCTCTCTGGGTGATGTTCTTGATCTCCTGCTTGAGGTCTTCCGGCAGGCCTTTGATCTCGACATCCAAAAATCCGCGAACAATGACGCTTGTAGCCTCTTCCGAGTTCAGTCCGCGGGACATGAGATACTCCAGCTCCTCTTCAGAGATGCGACCAACAGCCGCCTCGTGAGACATATCCAGATCCCGGCTCTGGCCGTCCAGCTCCGGTATGGAGTAGATCCTGCCCTTGTCAGAGAGCAGCAGTCCGACGCACTCCAGATGGGCGCGGGCTCCTGGCACCCTGCCGGTCATTCTGCCGCGAGCTATGACCTCGCCACCCACAGAGACTACGCGGGAGATGGACTCAGCAGAAGTCTCGGCTGCATTGAGATTGACATTGCTTCCCACGTCGATGTTACCCATGGTTGAGTAGATGACGGTGTTGAAGCTGGCCACAGCTCCCTTGCCCGCCAGGGTAGCCGTGGGGAAGGTCTGAATGGTCTTGACCGGCTTTAAAAGGATGTAGTTATTGGAAAGAGAGCCTCCTTCTGCGATGGTGATTCCTGTCCTTGGCCGCACCTCGACCTCTTTGCCCCAGCTATGCACCATTGTGAAGCTCACGCGAGCATCCTTCTGGATGAAAAACTCGGATACGCCGATATGTAACCCCCTCTGCACATGCGCGGGTGTTGTACAGCCGGTGATGACATGCAGCTCTGAGCCTTCCTCAGCGATGATGACATTGTGCACCCGCTGGTTGAGATCGGTCGATCCCAGATAAAGACAGCTTTTTACAGGAAACACAGTCTTCATGCCCTTCTTTGCGCGGATGAAGTAGCCTGCCGGAGGAGCAGAAGCCACGTCTGCGGTGTACTTGTCTGCATCCGGCGCCACCAGCTTCCACCAGTAGTCCTGCAAGAAGTCGTACTTTTCAAGAGCGGAGGCCATATCCATGATCTCAACGCCTTCGTAGAGGGACTTGGCCACAACGGGCGTCTGGTCCATCTGCACGTATGCTCCTGAGGACTCAGAATCCAGTTTCACTCCCACATCAAGGGCCGCTTTCCTGACTATGCTAGGCAGATCTCCGGCATCGGCCACGATCCCTTGGGGTTTAGCCTCGGATTCGTAGCTCTCCAGGTCCACATCTGTGCCATACACGGCCTTCTTCTTCCGTGCTGCTTTGGCTTTATCTTCTATACCGGACACGTGCTGCATCCTGCACACCCCTCATATCCGCTTCTCTTGATCTGCTCTAATATTTCGCCGGGATTGCCGCTGCAAACGATCGCTCCGCCCAACATGACGTGGGCTCGGTCTGCCTTCATGTAATCCAGGATGTGGCCGAAGTGAGTGATGATCACCCCTGACTTGGTTCTGCTGCTGGGCCGCTGGTCCTTCTGGGTGAGGGAGTTTATGGCCTCGCCTATGAGTTTGATGTTCTCCAGATCCACTCCTGAGTCGGGCTCATCCAGCATGACGAAATCAG
>CAZFFD010000173.1:0-1744 GCA_964518035.1 uncultured Methanotrichaceae archaeon
GAACCGGAGTGGTAATGCTCTGCAGGCATTTGCGTAGCCGCTCCGCCACCTTGGCGCGGTATATTTGGCGTCACCACGTAGTGTCGATCTGATTTAAACCTTTATCGGTTGGTGACTTCTTCTCTGCCGTCACCCTGGAAGAGATGTTCTCCTCTATAAAGATTGCCTTTGAGGCAATTCGGATCAACACATCGATTTCGTTTGCTGCCCAGAACTTCTCTTCCTCGCCAAGGAACATTTTTATATGGTTTGCTGACGCTTAAAGCCTGAAGCACTATGGTCCTGGAAAACTTAGGCGGATCGCTGCGCAATGCTCTGAAGAAGATTGCGTCGGCGAACAAGATCGACAAGTCATTGGTAGACGATGCAGTGCGAGAGATCCAGCGGGCTCTCTTGCAGGCGGATGTGAATGTCAAGCTGGTGATGCAGCTCTCCAATACCATCAAAGAGCGAGCCCTCAATGAGAAGCCTGCGGCGGGTATGAACCCTCGCGAGCATGTCATCAACATAGTCTATCAGGAGCTGATCAACCTGGTAGGCCGCGGCTCGGACATTCCCCTAAAAAAGCAGAACATCATGCTGGTGGGCCTGCAGGGCTCGGGAAAGACCACAACTGCTGCGAAGCTTGCAACCTTCTTTCAGCGAAAGGGACTGCGTACCGCTGTCATCTGCGCTGATACCTTCAGGGCAGGAGCCTTTGACCAGCTCAAGGCGCTGTGTGAGCGGCAGGGCATCTTCTTTTTCGGAGACAAAGGCAATCCCGATGCTCCTGCAGTGGCCAGGGCAGGACTGGAGGCCACAAAGAAATACGATGTGAGGATCGTGGATACTGCCGGCAGGCATGCTCTGGAGGGAGACCTCATCCAGGAGATGAAGGACATTCATGCTGTGGTCAATGCCGAGCAGAAGCTCCTGGTGATGGACGCAGCTTTGGGCCAGCAGGCCTCTGAGCAGGCCCGCGCCTTCAACGAGGCAGTCCAGATCACTGGCGTCATCATCACAAAGCTCGACGGCACGGCCAAGGGCGGCGGAGCGCTCTCGGCAGTGGCTGAGACCAAGACCTCGGTTGCCTTTATCGGAGTGGGTGAGACGCCCGCCGATTTGGAGCGGTTCGAGGCGGACCGTTTCATATCTCGAATGCTTGGCATGGGCGACATCAAGACCCTGATTGAGAAGGCTCAAGAGGTGCAGACCGATAGCCCGGTGGATGTAGAGTCGCTCATGCGGGGCAAGTTCACCCTCAAGGACATGTACCAGCAGATGGAGGCCATGAACAAGCTTGGTCCCTTAAAGCAGATCATGCAGATGCTGCCCCTGGGGGGCCTTGGAATGGAGCTGTCTGACAAAGAGTACCAGATGACCAAAGATCGCCTGGATAAATATCGGGTTGTCATGGACTCCATGACCTCAGCCGAACTTGAGGACCCAAAGATTATAACCGCATCGCGTATCAAGCGCATATCTCGCGGGAGTGGCGCTTCTCCTGATCTTGTCCGCGAGCTTCTCAAGTCTCATCAGGCAATGCAAAAGGCGATCAAGGGCATGAGGGGCGGGGCCGGCAAGATGAACATGAAACGGCTCATGAAGAGGTTCTCTCCTGGAACGAAGATGCAATAGAACGGACTATTGTAATTTTTTGTCGGCAACCGGGCATGTCTTCATAACACCTGCCGCCAGGAGATATGTTTATATCCCACATTCCGCACTTTCAATTCATCCTATAGTAATTTTCGCATTCCTGGCC
>CAZFFD010000174.1:0-1728 GCA_964518035.1 uncultured Methanotrichaceae archaeon
CCCACATTTCGCATTAACGATTTGAACACTTCATAATTTCTCTAGATTTTTATGGATAATCTTTTTTAATAGCTCAACCATATGTTTCCATGAAGGGAAGTAGCATGGATATCTCGACAAATACTATCGAGCATTTTGGGATAGTGGCAGGGATCTTTGATGAGCTTGGTATCGGTAAGATCATAGATCGCGCACTCCCAAAAACCAGACAGCATAAGGCCAGCCATTCGGCAATTATAAAGGCAATGTCCCTGAATGGCCTGGGTTTTAATGAGTCTCGTCTCTATTTTTACTCAAATTTTTTCATAGGTCTTCCAACCGAGAGTTTATTGGGAGAAGGCATTTCGCCATCGAGCCTGAATGATGACGCATTATCGCGAACATTAGATGCAATTTTTGACTATGGTCCAACGGAGCTGTTTAACGAGCTTGCTCTGCAAGTCATGAACAAGATGACTGAGGAAACACATCTACTACATGTGGATACGACAAACTTCTCGATGTTTGGAAAATATGAAGGTGATGCTCCAGATGGAACAGATTCAATTAAAATTACTTTTGGTCATGCCAAAGATAACCGAATGGACCTTAAGCGTTTCGTTCTGGGGATGGTCGTGAATCAACATGGAGTTCCTCTTTTTATGCAGTCGTTCTCCGGAAACAAATCTGATAAAAAAAGTTTGCCGGAGATGATCCAGAGACTGAGGGAGTCCATTTCCTTTGATGATTCAAATTATTGGGTCGCAGATAGCGCTATCTATTCTGAAGAAAATCTCAAGCTACTGGGAGATGATCTGCATTGGATCACTCGTGCTCCTGAAACTATGGGGGCAGTAAAGGCTCTGATCTCAGCAGAACTGGAAATGACACCTGCAACGGATCCACGCTATGCGTTCCATACTACTTCTTTGAATTATGGAGGCATTCCTCAGAAAGCTGCGGTTTTTTGGTCCCAGGAGATGCAGGTGCAAAAGGAGAAGACCTTTGATAAAAACCTTCAAAAAAAGATGGATGATGCCCAGAAGGATCTCAATTCTCTGAAACGTCAGCGATATGCTTGTGAACCAGATGCCATCGCCGCGGCGAATAAATGGATTTCGGATCATCCTCTTTTCAAGCTTAAAGACCTGAGAACCTCTTCTATTTTAGGGCGCGCAGAAAAGAAGAGGGGTAGGCCGAAGAAGGATGAAGCGCGAATCTATCAGTATGCGATTGAAGCTGATATCGAAATAGATCAAGAATCTGTTATCCGAGAACGCCAAAAATTAGGCAGGTTCGTACTCGCGAGCAATGACTTGAATCTAGATTCTGAAACCATGCTGGACTATTACAAAGGGCAGCAAGCAGTAGAGAGAGGCTTCCGCTTCTTGAAAGACAAAAGTTTTCACGCATCCGAATTTTTTCTTAAGAAAGAAGAACGTATTGAGGCCTTAGCAATGATTATGGTTCTTTGCCTATTGATTTATTCGTATGCAGAGTGGAAGCTTCGAAGAAAACTCAAGGAGGCGGATCAAAGTGTCCCTAATCAACTCAAAAAACCAACTCAAAAACCGACAATGAGATGGATATTTCAGCTCTTTATGAGAGTAACGTTAATAATAGTAACCGATGGCCAAAATGTAGTTAGCCGGCAGATAAAGCTGAGCGATACTCAGGATTTGGTCCTAAAGCTACTTGGGCATGACTGCAAAAAATATTATGGATTGGAGTGTTAATGCGAAATGTGGG
>CAZFFD010000175.1:0-1530 GCA_964518035.1 uncultured Methanotrichaceae archaeon
AATACATAACCAGGCCCATCCATCCTATCACTACCAACATGGGCAGCACCGGCAACAGGGCTTTGATGAGGTCTCTGTATATTATTATGAGCAAGATGAAGATCAGGACCAAACCCAGGAGCGACATCTCAACCCTGCCTGATGTCAGAGCGTCCATGACAGTGGTCATGAGCACAGACTCGCCGGTTGCCCTGACGGAGATTCCGGGTGGCGGAGTCATCCAGGCCAGGTCTTCCTCATAGGAGTCGATTAGCCGCCTCATCCCCTCGGCCCCCTGATCTTTCTGTATGTCTCCGATATTTATGTCCAGCAAGGCCAGGTTATGGCCGTTCAGGTACGAATCCCGCACTGAGACCGGTAGCGAGTCAATTATTTCTCTTATTCTCGTTTTATCATCCGGCAGCACTCCGCCGTTGGCTGCTTTGATGTAGGTGGCTATGGATGTAACGCTTTCCGTCCGGTCCTCTCTTGAGTTCAGGAGGTAATTGCTGAAGTCGTCCATCCATTTGAGATTTTCCGGATCAGTAACATCGTCGGCCTGAACCAAGAACTGGATTGAGTCAGTTCCGCCGAAGACCTCTTTCATGTGTTTTAGATCTATCAATGGGGATAGATCCTGGGGAATATAGTTTTGCGAGTTCGTTTCTATGGCGACCTGTGTGTCTGCATAGTTGCCTGCAAGGGCAAAGATCAAGGCCACGACCAGAACTGGCTTCCATCTCTCTACACAGAATTCTGCAGTCTTCTCTATGAATGCGCCAATTGCTGAGCCACCCTCTGAATTTAGTCTCGAATTGCTTTTTCTGGGAGATCTTCTTTCCGATAGGTAAAGGATAGTGATATTTACGAAGAGGGAGGAAAGATAGCACATGACCAACCCTATGATGCATACCTTTCCGAAGTCATTGATTGAAGGGACGGAGGAGCTGAGAAGTGATACGAAGCCTGCCTCAGTTATAATCATAGCGATGATCACTGGCAGGGCCACGTGGCCCACAGTGCTGGTGGCAGCTTCAACGATATCTTTGCCTTTCATCAACTCTTCATCTATCCTATTGTGGAACTGAATGGCATAGTCAATGCCGACTCCGATCATTATAGGAAACGCAGCAAATGAGACCATACTCATGGGTATTCCGAGAAATCCCATGGCTCCGAAGGTCCAGATTATGCCGAGAAGCACTATTGGCAGAGGGAGGAGCGACCATCTGACATGTCTGAAGACGAGGAGCAGCGAGATGATCATCAGCATCCCGCACAAAAGAAGTACCGAGCCGTTGCTGCTGTTCATCAGCTCTAAAATAGCGACTTGAAAAGATGGATCGCCGGTGACTATGACGCTGTAGCCGGCAGGAAATCCTGCGAAATCAATTGCGCTGCTGATCTCTGCGAGAAGCTCTTCTCTCTGCACCTCGTTCAAGGTAGCGGTGGTGGGCATTCCCACGATGATCCTTGCATGTCTGCTATCAGGCATCAGGCCCTCGGCTGAGGGGCCTGCAGCAGCCAGGATCTCGTCTATTTTCTCTTGAG